>NZ_JAQFIT010000016.1:0-90689 GCF_029504805.1 Ereboglobus sp. PH5-5
GCCTCGGCCGCCGCCAGCGCCGCCTCGTATGCCAGCCATTCGGGGGAATCGATCGTGAAACCCGGGTCGGCGAAGCGCAGTAGCGCCTCGGGTCGAGCGTATTGGCGCAGGGGCAGGCAACTGACTGTGGGGGCAACGCCGTAATATGCCACCAAACCGTCGCCGGCGCCGGAAGGCCCGGAATTTATATAGCGTCCCAGCCGCGCGGAATAATACACCGAGCCGGCACTAACCAGGCCCGTCTCCCAATCCATCCAACCGTCGCCAAAGGTGAAGGGGTTTTTCTTCGCATACTCGCCCTGTGCGCGCAGAAGGTTGCCGTTGGGGTCGTATTCGTAAACGGCGACGATTGTAGTGCCGTTGCCATCGTCGCGCACCAAGGCCGTGACGCTGCCCGAGGCGTCGCGCACAGGCAGGTAGGTTTGCGGGCTGGCTGTGTTGGTGCGGTCGTGGATCATGAGCAGTTCGCCGGTAGCGCCCCAAGCGAAGGTGCGCAGCACCCGGCGCGTGGTCGCGTCAATTTCGGCGACGGGTTGGGTGCCGTTGTAGACATAGAGGTGATGGTAGCGTTCCCGCCACTGGCCGCCAGTCTTTTCCTGCACGCGTTTGCCGACGCGGCGGTTGGCGTAATCGTAGGTGAAGCTGATGATCAGCGGTTGGCGGATGGATGATTTCGGCAAGGATAGGCCACGTTCTTTACATAGCGTGGGCAGTCGCGTCCCTACCGTAATTTCGACGAGTTGATCACAAGTGAAAGAGATTGTGGCAACAGCAATCGGGTTGACTCGGGACAAGTGGCACGAGGCGGGCAAGTCATTGGGGTGTTTGGTTGATGTAGGCAAGTTTGGCCGTGGAACCGCGCGGGAATGGCGGAGCATAAAGGTTTTGGGTGAAACCCCCGTTTGCACTTGAGTGCCCGAATTGCCGGTGCGGAAACACTCTCCCCCATCGTAGCGCAAAAAATAATACGGCGGTTGTTGTCGAGAAGCTGTTCCCATTGCGTTTTTCTTAAATTTTTTTAATTTTTGACCAAATTGGCACGCTGGCAACGCCGTGCTATGGTTGGCTTGTGGGCGGTTGTTGCGGACTGAGCACGCCATCGCGTGCGAGGGAGCAAGCAGACGGCGTGACGGGCGCGGCCTCCGCGCCGCGTCTGGCGCGACGTGTGCCGCAGGGCGTTCGTGCGACGTTATCGCGTTCGTTTGCGTGCGGATGACGTTCGTTCGCGTTGCGGCGGCTAGAGGGAAAAATCAACGGACAACGTCCTGACCCCTTCGGAAATTCCCACTTTTTTCGGCGGATGATCTTTATCTAAAACCAACGTGATTTCGCCCGCCCAAACATTAAACCACTTTGCAAAATCTTCGCCGACGGAATATCCGATCTGCATCTTTTTAAGCGTTCCCTTTTTCGTGAGTTGCACATTCGCAACGGGGAGCTGTGCAACTTCACCGGGATCTAGCTCTACAAGCCGCAAGTCACTAATAGGCGGTTTTATCGTGAAGCCACTAACACCTGTATCACTTGATATTTCATAAGTGACGCTTGCACTCGTTTTGTCCGGCTTGGCAATCAAGACATTAGTATCTCGCCCCAAAAGTATTCCGACTCGCTGCTTTCCTGCATTTTGTATATAAGCACGAACAGTCCACCATTCGCCTGTCTCTTTAGGTGCGGCACCATCTGAGATTTCAAGGGAGTGTTTTTTTCCAACGTCAGCATAAATCCGTATATTCTTATTTTCTTCATATGCCATACCTTCAATCACCTCCAGATCTGCTCTTAGTTTTGCGAAAAAAACGAAGGAGCTCAGACACATTATTAATGTTATTTTTTTCATGCGTATGCCCTCAATTATGGCCCCTTCCTTACGGGATCTCTATATGGCCAATCAGCCGCAGGCGACGGTAATGCTTGGTCTTTTTTAAGTTCTACTGTGAATGGGAATCCATAAACGCGCACACCTGCTTCATTGGCCATGCTCTGAAGATAACGGCCCGAGTCACCTGCTGAACACCCGAAAAGCACTATCGCGCCACCTCTTTCAACATATATACTTAATGATTTTATATCGTCTGCAGTGAGCAATCGATCTCCAAGCTGCTGTCGCATTCCCCCATACCAATTCTCATCACCATGATCTAATACCACGACATATTTTACCGAGTGGGTATTGATTCCACTTTCTGTTGCGAGAGCAGAGGCTATAAATCCGCTTTGGGCGTCAATTGCATACTTAGGATCAGTTACCGTTTTCGTTGCCAGCGTCTTCAACTGTGCACCAGTCGCATGTTTTGGATTATTTGGATCTGCTTTTTCCTTCCCATCATAGACGATCATTACAGATCCCCAACCAGAACCACTCGTCGGGATTTTCGACGTTCCACCTCCGGCCATCGTTACACTGTCTGGGGCTTGCATAATCTCCAGTTGGGCAGCGCTGAAGTTTAGTGTGGCAGTGCCGTCATTTTCGATCAAGAGGGTGCTGCCAAGGGTGTTCGTCACCAGCATGCTTCCGTCGCTGTAATATTCAATATAAGCGCCGCCTTCGCGGTGGTCCGTGCCTATCAAATAGGCATTGCTCAAGCCGTGGTCCCTGGAGTTAAAAACGGCATTTTGATGATAGTCATGCTCATCCGCGATGAACTCATCGGCCGTATTATCCTCGGGCGACTCGCAATCGGGATTATGGCTTCGTTCACCGTCCAGTGCCATGCTCTCCGCCTCAGCGGCCTGCTCATAGGCCACCCGTGCCGTTTCATAGGCGGTCCACGCCGCCTCGTAGGCCGCCAGTTCGGCGGGATTGACCGACTGCCAGCTCGGCGTGGAGGTGTTGCGTCGCGAGGACGGGCGGGCGTATTGGCGCGTGTGGTGATAATTGATGGATGGATCGACGCCAAAGCAGGCGCTGATGCCATCGCCGGCACCGGAAGGTCCGGAATTTATATAGCGTCCCAGCCGCGCGGAATAATACACCGAGCCGGCGCTAACCAGGCCCGTCTCCCAATCCATCCAACCGCCGCCAAAGGTGAAGGGGTTTTTCTTCGCATACTCGCCCTGCGCGCGCAGAAGGTTGCCGTTGGGGTCGTATTCGTAAACGGCGACGATTGTAGTGCTGTTGCCATCGTCGCGCACCAAGGCCGTGACGCTGCCCGAGGCGTCGCGCACGGGCAGGTAAGTTTGCGTGCTGGCGGGGATTGTGCGGTCGTGGATCATGAGCAGTTCGCCGGTAGCGCCCCAAGCGAAGGTGCGCAGCAGTCGGCGCGTGGTCGCGTCAATTTCGGCGACGGGTTGGGTGCCGTTGTAGACATAGGAAAAGCAAAATTGACCGCGATGTGGGGTTGTCGAGGTGCGCGCGCGATGGGTTGGTGTGCGAGTTTTTTTTGCATAGCATGGGCAGTTGCATCCCTATCGCAAGTCTGATCGGGGCATTTTGGATGAACTAGGCCGTGAACGGAAGGAGTGTTTGCCCTGGGGGAGCGGGGCGGGGCAGTGCGGAGATGGCGTCGTGCGTCGCGGCGAAACAGCCCCGAGCGGAGCGAACAAAAGCTGCTCATCGCGTTTTAGCCGAAGCTGGGACGTTGTTTGCCATGGTTGTTGGCTTGGATGGTTCACCTTACATCGCGCGAGTCGCGCTTACTGGTAGCGCGGGGACCATATTCTCGCCCTGTATATTGTGCAGGCGGGGGTGGTGCGTGTGAATGACAAATCGCCCGTGGCCGGGTCGTAGAAGGAAACCGTGTTTGTCGTGTAACGGCACGGGCCCGGTTTGTTGGATGACTCGGTGACAATAATTTTTCCGTTCTTCCCCGGCAGCTTCCCGGCCGATTTAATATTAACCCCGTCGAATCGTCGCGCGTCCCCGGGGGCCGGCGTGAATGTTTTTTCTGTTTTGTTATAAACATATACTCCGGAATGATCAGCATACCATAGTTTATTAATATCATCAAAATCCGGGGAGAGGTCGTGCGGCCATTTGAGTCCGTTTGGAGACGCTCCGCGCGGCCTGATGCTTCTTTTGGACACATCCTCGGTGATTGTCGGACGCTCCCTCGTTCCGCCAATAACATAGGCAAAGATGCCGTGCCATTCCTTGCCCTCGATATGAATCGTGCCGCCCGCCCACAGGATGTTGTAAGCCGGATCCCAAAGAAGGGCGTGCGCGGCGCAAAGCGGCGCCTCGGCATAATCATCCGTCACGGCGGGGTTGGAGGTGTTGTATATTCGCACCCAGTTGCCCTTGCCGGGGCGGCGTTGTCCCGTTCCCGCGACGGCGAGGTTGCCGTTGGGGAGGAGTTCCACGGCGTGATTGTTGGGGTCTTCCGCCGGCGGATAAATTTTCTCCCATAGTTTCTGCCCTTTTACGTGATTGCCCGCGGGCTCATGTGCCACCACGGCGAGCCAGCGTCCGCCCTGCACGGCGCAGGCCGACGCCGCCTTGCCGGGGAATCCCGTTGTGTTGCGAAGTTTCAGGTCGCCCACGCCGGCTCCCATCGCCTTGATGGCGTCGGGGGAAAAGCCCAGTTCGGGCACGGGTTTGAACTGCCACAGCCGGGTGGATGCGTCCCATGTCGTGTCGTTGTAATTATGGACCTCCACTGATTTTTCGACGGTGTTGCTGATGGCGATGCAATCCATGCCGGATGTTATTTTCTGATGGTCGCGCGCGGCATTCGGCTTGTTGGTTGCGGATGTTGGGGCGGGGGAGGGGGCTGCGGAAATGGCGCAAATTAAAAGCGCGGGGAGAATCAAAGTCGCCGCACAACAGGCGCCCCGGCGCGCGGCACGGAATGGTTTTGAGGAAGGGGCGCGGCGTGACGTTTTTGTGAAAGCTTGCGGCATGAAAATGCATACAATGAACTCGGTGTGCGAACGCGAGGCAAACCGCATGCGCTCCATGCGCTTCCTGCAATTTACGGATCGGTGCCGGCGGGGTGGGGAGCTTTTAAACGCCATGTTCGCGCGATTTCGTGTTTGGCGTGATTAAAATTAAAGAGGCCCGGATATTCATCCGAGCCTCGTGGGTTCTATCTAAGAAAACAAACGCTTAACGGGAGGCATTGTGCCTGGTTCCGTGGCCGTATTCGATGAAGCCCATGGTGATGAGCGACAAAACGACCCCGTAACCCAAAATGCCGGTTAACTTCACGGTGGCGCTCACCGGAGCCACAAGGATCGCCAGGGCGATCAATACGGCAACTATGAGAGCTGCGAAGATTGAGCGGTTGTTTTTCATGTTGGTTACTTT
This sequence comes from Ereboglobus sp. PH5-5, assembly GCF_029504805.1. NCBI lineage: Bacteria > Pseudomonadati > Verrucomicrobiota > Opitutia > Opitutales > Opitutaceae > Ereboglobus > Ereboglobus sp. PH5-5. The sequence goes on from NZ_JAQFIT010000016.1 coordinate 5,249, forward strand.
CTGTTTAGTGTTAGTCCACTCCGAGACGGAATGGAGATGCCATTAAACTACCATAAGGGCGCAATAGGGGAAATACTTAGATTTTATTGCAACAATAGTTTAAAGCTATCAATTTGACGTAACTTTATGGAAATCCATCAACTACGCTATTTTGTCGCGGTTGCCAAAACGGGCAATTTCACCCGTGCGGCCGAGCACTGTCATGTTTCGCAACCATCGTTGAGCCAGCAGATTATAAATCTTGAGGCGGAGCTTGGCCATAAGCTCTTTCATCGTCTCGGGCGCAAGGCCGTGCTCACTGAAAGCGGCGAGCTCTTTATCGGACGCGCCCGGCGTGTCTTGCACGAGATCGAGGCTGCCACCCGCGAAATCAAGGACGCCCCGACGCTCGAACGGCGCATCACCGTCGGCGCAATCCCCACTGTCATGCCGCATCTCATGACTGCCATCATCGGGCAGGCGCTCCAAAAGCACCCCGACCTCATCATCCACGCCCGCGAGGATTTTCGCCCCGCGCTTGTCAAATCCGTGCTCGAAGGCGATCTCGACATGGCGCTTGTTTCCATGCCCGTCACCGACGCCCGCGTCGCTGTCGAGACGCTTTTCACCGAGCCGCTCCTCCTCGCCGTCTCGAAAACGCATCCCCTCGCGACGCAACCGACCGTCTCGGGCGACGACCTTCGCAACGAAACCTTCGCGCTTCTCGGACATTCGAGCGCCCTTGCCGCCAAGATTCAGGGCTTCTGCGGCGCGCACGATTTCGAACCCATGATCGGCTATCGCTGCTCGCAAATCGCCACGGTGAAATCCTTTGTCGCCATGGGGCTGGGCATTTCCATCCTTCCGCAGCTTTCGCGTGTTTCCGGGGACGACTCACGCATCGTTTACCGCGATCTCAGCGGACGCGCCCCGACCCGTGAAATTGCCCTTATCCGCCACCCTCAACGCTACCAAAGCCGCGGCGCCTCGCTCTTTATCGAAACCCTCCGTGAGAGCATCAAGCCACTCGCCACCGATGGCGCGTGAGTTTTTGTTCGCGGTGAAACGCGGGCGGTGTCCGGCATGCGCGCGCCGGACGCATGCGGGGTCGCGCTCAACTTGATATTGCCCGCGCGCCTGCGCGCCTTCATCCAATGTATAGCAATCCATGCGCCGCCTACGCCGCATATTTCTCGTCCTCCTTGCCGCACTGATCATCGGTGTGCTCGCATCGCCGTGGTGGATTGCGCCGGTGTCACGCCCGCTGCTCAAGCGAAACGGCGTCACCTTCGCCGCCGCCGATACCAACGGCTACTCGCGCCTCGTGCTTTCCGATTTGATGGTCGCCACGCCGGCCGCCGACATTTCCGCCACCCGTGTCGAACTCGACACGCCCTGGCTGCTTCTTTGGCACCGCGCTTTTTCGCAACCCGGCCCCGTCACAATCGACGACTGCCGTGTCACAATAAAAAACACGCCCGCCCGCGCTGATGATGCCGCGCCCGCATCATCGTCACGCGGTCTCCGGTCCGTGTTAGGCACGGTTGATTCCCTCCTGTCGCAACTCACCCCGTGGCTGCCCGAGTTGCAGATTAACCGGGGGCGGGTCGAGATCGCCGGCGCGCCTCTCGAAATCGATTCAATCAACTGGCGTTCGGACAAAAACAAATCCCTCCTCGAAATCGCCTCCGCACGCTACCGCAATCACACCGCCGCCGCATCCATCACATTGGAAAACGCGACCGGCATGCTTGCGCTGCACCTCGCGCACACCGACCCCGGCAAGCACGCCAATACCATCGACGCCACGCTTGCCGGCGAGAACCTTGCCGCAACCATCAAGCTCCTCGACCAAACCGCCGCGCTCACCGCCCGTTTCGATCCCGCCGGCTGGCTTCCCTCCGAGGCGTTGCTCGACGCCCCGTCACTTTCGCTCACCGCCGGGCAGCTCGCCCGCGTCAATTTTCCCGCGCCCTACACAACCGCGACCGGCTCGGCGCGCATCGAATATCGCGACACCCGCCTCACCGCCGACATCGCCGCCCATGCCGAAGCCGCGCCAGAGGAATCCGCCCCGCCCCTCGACATCGCCTTCCACGCCCAAGGCACGCCCGAACAAATCGACATCACCGTGCTCGACATTGCGATCCCCGGCATCGCCGCAAAACTCTCCGCGCCCGTTTCCATCACGCGCGATCTTCGCCTCCTCTCGCCGCAATCCCGTTTCACGTTCGATGCCGATCTCGCGCAACAACCCTGGTTTGCCGCGCAAGGTCGCGTCACCGGCGAAGTCGCGCTCGATTCCACGCGCTTCGACAAACTCCACGCCGACGCCCGCCTCCAGGCGGAAAACATCCAGCTCGCCGGAATCGCCGTCGACCGACTCGCGATCAACCTCACCCAGGACGATCACCTCACCCGCCTGAACGCCCTCGACCTCGCGCTTCCCGACGGTTCGCAACTCAACGCCTCCGGCCAATACGACATCACTGCGCGCACGCTTTCCAAAACCACGCTCTCCGCCCGCGTTCTGCCCGCGGACGTCGCCCGTTTCCTGCCCGCCGGAGTCGCTTTTGATGGCATTACGCTCACCGTTTCCGCCGAGGGACCCGCAACCGCGCCCGAGCATCGCGGCTCCATCGAAATCCAAAACGCGCGCGCTTCCGTGCTCGAGAATCCCGTCAACATCACCGCCAGTTGGCGCGGGCGGGACCTCGCCGCCGACGCGCTCAACCTCACTCTCAATGCCGCCGGGACCGAGCTCATCCTCGCCGCCACCGGCGTCTCCGCGCAAAGCGTCACGCTCGCCTCGGCCTCCATTCGCAAAAACAACACCAGCCTCCTCTCGCTTCTCGCCCCCGCCACCTTCAGCCGCGCGGCCGACGGCTCCTTCACGCTCGAGCCCCTTTCGTTCGCCTCGCCCGATGGTGTGTCCAAGTTATCGCTGCAGGCCGCCGTCGCGCGCGCCATCTCGCTTTCCTTCACCGCCGCCAACATCGACTCCGCGCTATTTTCCGACATCGTCGACACCGGGCCGCTTCCCTGGCATGTTGCCTCCGCCGAAATCAACGCCTCGCTGCCCGATCCCGATGCCGCGCTCTCCGCGTCCGTCACGCTCGACGCCCGTTTCGACTACGCGCAAACGCTTCCCGCCGCCGCGCGTGAAACGCCCGGACTGCCAGACTCCGCGCTCATCAATGTCGCCGCCAGTCTTACCCCAAAAGGCCTGAGCATCGACCGCCTCACCGTCAGCGAAACCGCGAGCCGTTCCCTCGTCGCCCACGTTTCAGGCACCATCCCGATCACCGTTAGTCCCGTCGGCGAAACCCTGTTTCGCATGGACAAAAGCGCCCCGCTCGCGCTCAGCGCCCACACCCAGCCCGACAGCCCTTTCTGGCATAATCTCGCCGAGGCCACCGGCATCACGCTCGAATCACCGCGCATCAGCGCCCGCGTCGAGGGCACGCTGAGGAAACCCGACGCCCATGCCGACATCACCATCGCGCGCCTCAGCTTCGACCAAACCCGCTGGCCCAAGCGCTTCGCCAAGCTTCCCGCTCTCCCTCCGCTTCCGGAAATCACCGGCCTCGCCACAAAACTCAACACCGACGGCTCCACGATCAACCTTGAGCAATTTTCCCTGCTCCTCGCCGGGCAACCCGTCACCGCCGCCGCGCGTTTTACCCTCGATAAAAATCTCTCGCCGGAAGTCGAGACCCTGCGCCTGGACACCAACGCCGACCTTTCCGCTTTTGCCGAATACAGCAATTCCATCCTCGCCCCCCGCGGACGCCTCGAACTATCGCTCAACCTCGTCCCCGGCAAACCGCTCGAGGGCCGTCTCCAGCTTCACGACGCCGCGCTTCGGCCGCTTGCGCCGCTCGGCGTTGTCAATGCCATCAACGCGGACGCGCGACTCACGGGCCGCCGTTTCGAAATCACCACCGCCACCGCCCTTATCGGCAACCAGCCCGCCACGCTCACGGGCAGCGTTGTTTTCCCCGACAACACCGTGGCCGCCATCCAGCCCGACCTCGTGCTCAAGGCGTCCAATGTTCCCTTCGCCCGCGAACCCGGGCTGCTCGTTCGCGGTGACATCGACCTGCGTATCAAGAATTCGGATACACCCGCCGGCTCCGTTCCGGTCATACAAGGTTCGCTTCGGCTTCGCGAAAGCCTCTTCCTCGCCGACATGCGCGCCTTCTGGTCAACCCGTCCCGCCAGCGGGCCGGAAAGCCGTCCTCCCTTCTTCGCCATCGAGACGCCCCCTCTCGACAAGTGGCGTCTCGACGTCGACGTGCGCGGCCCCGGTTTTTTGCGCATCAACACCACCGTGTTCGCCGGGCGCCTTTCCGCCGCGTTCAAGCTCGACGGCACGCTCGGCGACCCGCGGCTCGTCGGCGACGCCACCATCGACAGCGGTAAAGTGCTCCTGCCCTTCGCCACCTTCACCGCGCAATCCGGGCGCGTTCGCCTCACCCAGGCGGCCCCGCACATGCCGCGCATCGAGTTCACCGCCGCCTCGCGCACCCTCGGCTACGACTTGCGCATGGAAGTCCGCGGCACCGCCGAAAACCCGCGCCTCACCTTCACATCCAGCCCCGCGCTCACCTCCGAGCAAATCCTCCTCATGGTCATGGCCGGCGAGGCTCCGAACAACGAAATCAATTACAGCGACCAGCAGCGCGCGCTCAGCTTTGGCACCTATCTCGGGCAGGGCCTCATCAACGACATCTTCGGCCTTTCGCCCGACGAAAGCCGCCTCACGCTCATCAGCGGCGAAAAACTCACACGCCAGGGCCGCGAAACCTACACCGTCGAATACAAGCTCGACGAACGCTGGACCGCCGTTGGCGAATACGACGAATTCGACGCCTATAACCTCGGCATGCGCTGGCTCGCCTACCGCAGCAAAATCCGCGGCCCCGCCGCCCCGCTCAAGCCAAGTGAAAAAAACGCGGACACCGAAAAAAGTTCCCCTCCAAAAATCAAAGTTCGCGGGCGCGGTTTCTGGGCAAACCTCACCAGCAAACGCATGCTCCAGCGAACACTTTCACTCGACAAAACCCACGGCTCCGCGCTCACCGCCAACGAAGTCGAGGACGCCGCGTTCCTTCTCATCTCGCAACTTGTCGAAAAGGGTTACATGCACCCCAAGCTTACGATCACGACCACTCCGGCGCCGCCCGCCGCGCCGCTCACCTTTACCACAAACGAAAGCCTCGAACTCGACCTGCCCCGCGAACTTTCAGCAACCTCAGCCCGCTTCAAAATTGAAACCGGAAAACGCTACAAACTCAACGAGGTCACTTTCACGCACACAGGTCCGTCCACCATCGCCGACGACGACGCGCGCCAGTTCTTCCTTCCCGACACGGGCCTCTTCGGCGACAAAACCATCCCCTATTCGCCCGCCGCAATCAGCGGCGCCGCCGCCGCGCTGGAGGAAACCCTGAAGCAACGGGGATATGCCGGCGCACTCGTCACCGTTGCCGACCTGCGCATCGACGACGACACCGGCCGTGTTGCCGCGCAAATCAACATCAACGAGGGCTCCTTGTGGGAAATTAATTCGCTCGACGCCCGTTTCCCCGAAACCGTCCAAGTCACCGCGGTTGAAACCAGCGATATTGCGCTCGAAACCCTGCTCGCCAGACTTCGCCGCGATTTTATTTCGAAACCCTGGTCGCAATGGGCGCAGCAGGACATCGCCGAGCAAATCCGCCAGTATTTTTATCGCAAAGGCTACCCCGATATCACCGCGCAAATTGCAATCGCCACACCCGATTCACCCGCGCCCCGGATCGCCGATGCGCGAACCGTCACGCCTGTGGCCGTTCGTGTTGACATCACACCCGGCCCGCAGGTGCGGCTCGGCATTGTCAAAATCGAGGGCAACCGCCACACGCGCCCCTCGCTCATCAACCGCCGCATCCGCCTCCTCCCCGGCGATCTCCTCAACCCGCTCGCCATCGAATCCGCGCGCTTCCGCATCAGCCGCCTTGGCGCCTTTCGCGGCATCGAGGCCGGTTATGCGCACGATGGTTCCGCCGAGCGCGACCTCACTTTCACCCTCACCGAAAGCCCGGGCACCAATCTCTCGCTCCTCCTCGGCTGGGGCAGTTACGAGCAGTTGCGCGGCGGTTTTGAAATACGCCGACTCAACACGCTCGGCATCGCCGACCAGACGCGCCTCCAGGTCATCCAGTCCTCCAAAAGCACCAGCGGCGATCTCACCTTCAGCGTGCCGGACCTCTTCGCCCGCAACGTCAACGGCTCCGTGAGCGCCTTCGGCCTGCGCCGCGAGGAGGCCGCATTCAAGCGCATTGAATACGGCGGCACCGTCACGCTCCGCCGCGCCTGGCCCAGGCGCGGTTACGAGGTGAGCAGCGGCTACACCTACGAGTCGCTCAACAACACCCGCGACTCCCTTTCGCCCGAGGCCGGAAAAACCGCCCGCACCATCGCCGCCACCATCAACCTCAGCATCGCGCGCGACCGGCGCGACAATCCCCTGTCTCCAAAAAGAGGATACAATTGGTATCTGCAGGGCGAGTTTGCCAGCCACTACCTCGGCGGGCGCACCGACTATCACCGTTATCGCGCGGGTTTCAATTATCACACTTCCTGGGGACGAACCCGCTGGATTCACGCCGGCATTTCGCAGGGCCTCATCTCGCCCTTCGGCAATCGCGACACGCCGCTGCCCATCAACAAACTTTTTTATCCCGGCGGCGAAAACACCATCCGCGGTTACCAGGATGGCGAAGCCGCCCCGCGCGATGCCAACGGCGCTTTTCTCGGCGCGAAAGTTTACACGATAATCAACTTGGAGCTCGAACAGGCGCTGATCGGCAACCTGAACTTTGTGATCTTCTACGACCTGCTCGGGGCCAGCGCGAACCTCGCCGATTACCCCGGCAACGAATGGTTGAACAGCGCGGGCGTGGGCTTCCGTTATCACACAATTCTCGGTCCCCTCCGCCTCGAATACGGGCGCAACCTGAACCCGCGCGCCGACGACCCCGGCGGCACCCTCCACTTCTCAATAGGCATCCCGTTCTAACCTCTTGCATCCTTTTCAGCCCTTCAGTCCTTCAGCCTTCCCCTCCCTCCCGTGCCAACCGCAATCCTCGCATTCAACACCAACAACCAGCTCGCCATCCGGCGCGCGGGCTCCTCCGCGCAACTCGCCTTCACCGGCGGCGATCTTCCCGAAACCCTCGCCCGCCTTGAGGCCGTTTTCCAAGCGCACACCGGCCCCCGCGCCGCATTCACCACCGGCGACGGCCTGCACGTTCACCTCGCGCAAGTCACAGGCGAACCCGTCGATCGTGATATCCATTTTGCCTCCATCGACTCGTTGCAATCCGCGCCCGACGCCCCCGACCCAGTCCTCGCCGGTGTCCTTGCGCAACTCGACCCGCACCTCATCGCCATCCCCTATCTGCACCTCGGCGAGAATGATTTTATCTACAAATTCCGCCCCGACAAGGAGCGCAACAGCCGCATCTACCAACTCGACGACAATGCCCGCGCGCTCTACCAATCGCAACTCTGCTCCGCCATCAAGGCCCTCTCGCGCGCCAACGAACGCACCGCCTCCGCTCCCGTCCCCCTCGACTTTGGCGCCGTCCGCTACCTCATCCCCAGTCACTTCGGATTTTGTCTCGGCGTGAAAAATGCCATTGAGCGCGCCTACGAAACGCTCGCCGAAAATCCCGGACGCCGCGTCTTCATGCTTTCCGAGCTTATCCACAATCCCTACGTCAACGAAGACCTCCGCCGCCGCGGCCTCCGCTATCTCCAAACCGACAAAGGCCAGCCGATCGGCACCGGCGACGGACGCCAGCTTTGGGATGTTTTAACACCTGACGACATCGTCATCATTCCCGCCTTCGGCGCAACCGACGACGACAAGCGGCGCCTTGTGCGCAAGGGCATCCCCGTCCTCCAATACGACGCCACTTGCATGCTCGTGGAAAAAGTCTGGAAGGCGGCGCGCGCCTTCGGACGCGAGGGTTTCACCATCATCATCCACGGCAAGCACGAGCACGAGGAAACCAAGGCCACTTTTTCCAACGCCCGCCGCCACGCCCCTGCGCTCATTGTGCGCAACCTCGCCGAGGCCCGCATCCTCACCGACATCATCCAAGGCGACTCGGGCGATTCGTCCGTGCTTGCCGCCGCCCGTGAAAAATTTGCCGCCACCTTTGCCGGCAAGCACACGCCGGGCTTCGACATCACCCGCGACCTCCAGCGAGTCGCCGTGGTCAACCAAACCACGCTCCTGATGAACGAAACGCTTGCGATTATAGAGCACCTCCGCTCCGCCTACGCGGCCAAATACGGCTCCGTCGAAGCCGCCGCCCGCGTCGGGGGCAACGCCAAGCGCGACACCCTCTGCTACGCCACGCAAGTCAATCAGGACGCGCTCAGCCGCGCCCTCGCGGAGCCGCTCGACGCCGCCATTGTCATTGGCGGCAAAAACTCCTCCAACACATACCAGCTTTACCGTCTCTGCGAGCAAACGCTCGGCCCGCGCGCCTTTTTCATCCAAAGCGAGCGCAACATCCGCTCGCTCGACGCCATCGAGCATTACCATTTCCCCGCCCACGGCCCGCGCGTCACCGTCGCCCCCTTCGACAATACCGAGATCAAAACCCTCCCGCGTCCCTCCGCGCCGGGTCAACCGCTTCGCATTCTTATCACCGGCGGAGCCTCCTGCCCCGACGGCATCATCCAACAAGTCGTTGCAAAAATAAACTCACTCCTCCCCGCCCAAACCATCCGCCCCATTGATGCCGTCCTTGGCGATCTGGAGCGCCATGACAAACCTGCGTAATCATGGCGCGCGATTTCCGTGAGAAACGTCTTTGTCGCCGCGCCGGTTAAACTCCCGGGATGTTTACGGGAAAGATGGCGTTGGGGCGTTTTTCCTTTTTGAAAATCTCGACGGCTTTTTTGACCAGGTCGGCGCGGGTGGAGGCCAGGTTTTCTTTTTCACCGATGTCGTTGGCGAGGTTGTAAACCTCCCAGTCGCCGGGTTGTTTTTTGTTCAGGTTTCTGCGCAGCACTTTGTATTCGCCGACGCGGACGGCGGCTTGTCCGCCGTATTCGGGAAACACCCAGACCATCGGGTTGCGCTCGGGGCGGACGCCCTTGTCCAGCATGACGGGGAGGAAGTTGACGCCGTCGCCGCGGGCGGGCTTTTCAATGCCGGCGGCGGCGCAAAGCGTCGGGGCGTAGTCGGGGAAATAGGTCGGAAAATCCGTGGTGGCGCCGGCGGGGATTTTCCCCGGCCAGCGCATGACGCAGGGGATGCGAATGCCGCCCTCGTAAACGGAGCCCTTGAAGCCGCGCAGGCCCGCGGTGGAGTTGAAAAAGTCGGCGTCAACGCCGCCGGTGTTCCAGCGTTTCGAGTTGCGCCCGGGCAGCGTGGTGCCGTTGTCGCTGGTGAAAATGATGAGCGTGTTGTCCGCGATGCCGAGCTCGTCGAGTTTCGCCATAATTTTGCCGACGTATGCGTCGAGCCCGGTGATCATGGCGGCGTAGGCGGCGCGCGGGCGTGTTTGCGGCGTGTAGCCGTTTTCACCGCGATAGGCGTCGGCGTCCCAACTTTCGGGATAGCGGTCGAGGTATTCCTTTTCGGGCATCAGGCTGACATGCGGCTCGGTGGGTGTGTAATAAAGAAAGAACGGTTTTTGCGCCTTCGCCTGCGCGTCGATAAACCGGAGCGCGTCCTCGATGATGAGCGGCGAGGCGTGTTGCGCGCCGGTCCACGTGGCCATGTCAACGGGTTGGTCCGGCGGCGACTTGGCGCGCCCTGGAACCGGAGTTGGGTTGATGATGATTTTCCGGTCATCATTCCAAAGATGCGGCGGATAATAGGAGTGCGCCATGCGCTGGCAGTTGTAGCCGAAGAAATGGTCGAAGCCGCGCTTGAGCGGATCGCCCTCGGAACCGACCGGCCCCATGCCCCATTTCCCGACGACCGCCGTCGCGTAGCCCGCGTTTTGGAAGAGTTGCGGGAACAGGGTGTGTTCGGCGGGAATCGGGAATTGCCCCTCGGGCTGTATTTCCTTGTTGCCGCGAATGGGCGAGTTGCCGAGGTGCAGCCCGGTCATCAACGTGGTGCGCGCCGGCGCGCAGACGGGGGCGCCGGAATAGCTGTTGGTGAAGCGGAGGCCTTCGCGGGCGAGCTTGTCGATGTTGGGTGTTTTTATTTTTTGCTGCCCGTAGCAACCGAGTTCGCCCCAGCCGAGGTCGTCGGCCAGGATAAAAACGACATTGGGCTTTTTGATATCGCCGGCGGGTTGCGCGGCGAGGCAGAGGCCCGCGGTGGAGGTGGTGAGCGCGAGGAGGGTCAGGGGACGCATGGGGAAAGGAATATCATTCCGGTTTTTCAAATCAAGGGCGGGGTTGCGAAATGGCGGGTGTTTCGCCGGCCCGACACAACCCTTTGCCACGGGTATTTTCTTATCGGGGAAAATTGGTGGAGCAGACCGGGATCAAACCGGCGACCTCGTCGTTGCGAACGACGCGCTCTATCAACTGAGCTACTGCCCCAAACACAAGATTGGAGGTTCTGATGGATGCGCGGGCGTTAGTAAAACTATTTTTTCGTGTTTTGTGAAAATGACGCGGAGCCGCCCTCCGTTCATGTAAGCGCGTGCAGGAGCGCGTGGAGCATTTCGAGGCGCGGGGTGGGGACGTTGCGCGCCTTGGCGCGGCGCATGGGCTCGCCCCAGATGGATTCCACCTCGACCTCGCGCTTGGCGAGGTAGTCGATGAGGCTGGAGGGTTTGTAGGCGCCCATGGGGCGCGTGGTGTCGAGCTGCTTTTGGACGAATGATTCGGGGATTGCGCAACCGTGCGCCGCCGCCGCGGCCGCGATTTCGCGCATGAGCGCCGCGGCCTCGTTTTCGAGCACGGGATCCGCCATGATTTTGTCGGTCGTGATTCCGCCGGCCGCAATCGAGAGGCCGTTGAAGGGCACATTCCAGACGAGTTTGCGCCAGCGCAGTTCGATGAGGTTGTCGCTGACGGTGGTTTTGACTCCGGCGCGGGTGAACTTTTCAGCAATGGCGCGGAGGCGCTCGGTTGCGGGACGTTGAAACTCGCCCAGGCTGAGCGCGCCGGTCGAGGTGCATGAAATCTCGCCGGGCGCGAGGCGGTTGACACAAATGAAGCAAATCCCGCCAAGTATGTGTTCGGCGCCGAAAATGGCGGCGAGCTCCTCGTCTGAGCCGAGTCCGTTTTGCAAGGTCAGGATCGTGGTGCCGTCGTGGAGGAGCGGCGTGATGAGTTCGCGGAACGATGCGTTGGCGGTTGTCTTGAGGGCGATGATGACGAGGTCGCACGGGCCGATTTCGCCGGGCGTGGCGGCGGTGCGCAGCGTTTCGGGCGGCAGGTGAAATGTTTCGGTTGGCACCGAGACGGTGAGGCCGCGCTTGCGGACGGTGGCGAGATCGCCGCGCATGAGGAAGTGGACGTTTTCGCCCGCCCGTGCGAGACGCGCGCCATAATAGCAGCCGAGCGCGCCGGCGCCGACTATGGCGATTTTAGGTGAAGCGGCGTTGGTGAGCGTGAGGTTCATCGGAATTTGAAAGGGCTGCCATTATGGAAACACACGGGGACCGCATGGGAATCAAATATTGTCCCGTGGCGCGTTTTTGGCGAACCAACAGCAGCGCACGAACAACCGCATTTCCTGACTCGCGGGCGCGGATGCAAAAGGGGCTTGGTTGACACAAAGGGGATGATTTTGCGGGGCGCGGGCTAATTGCTGCTTGATTGCATCAACGGCGCAGGTTTCTTTTCCAACCTCTCCTTCCATGAAAACATACCTTACTCTTGCTCTCTCGATTCTTCTGCTGGGTCTTGTTGGTTGCTCGACTGTTTCCGAAACCGGACGTCGGCAGCTCATCCTTCCGAGCGTTCTGCAAAACGAAAACCAGACGGGACTGGCGGCATTTGCCGACATTAAAAAATCCGAAAAAATCTCCACCGACTCCAAGGCCACCGCCCAAGTGCAGCGCGTGGGCAACCGCATCAAGGATTCCGTGATGAAGTCGCATCCGATGTCCGATGCCGAATGGGAGTTTGTGTTGTTCGAATCGGACCAGGTGAACGCTTTTGCCCTGCCCGGCGGCAAGGTCGGCGTTTACACCGGCTTGCTCAAGCTCGTGTCCGGCGACGACGAGCTCGCCATCGTTATCGGCCACGAAATCGCGCACGTCACATCCCACCACGGCTCGGAACGCGCCTCGCAGACCTCGCTCGCGAATGTCCTCTCCCAAGTTGGCAGCAGCGCGCTGGGATACAGCGAATTGGGCGACACGGCCAAAAAAGGCATCATGCTCGCCTACACGGGAGCGGCGCAGGGCACGCTGCTAAAATACTCGCGCGATCATGAAACCGAAGCCGACGTCATCGGCATGCAATTCGCCTCGGGCGCGGGATACAATCCGCAGGCCGCTGTGACTTTCTGGAAAAAAATGGCCGCGCAAAGCGGCAAAGGCCAGTCGTCGGGAGTTTCCGCAATGATTGAAAAATGGACCTCCACGCACCCGCCCGATGCCGAGCGCATTGCCAAGCTCGAGAGCCTCGTGCCGAAATACATGCCCGTCTACGAGCAGGCAAAATTGCAGTATAAATAATAGTCGGGCCAAAGGCGGCGCGGACATTTCTGTCCGTGCCGTGAATTGTTCGCCGCTTTGCACAGACCGGAATGTCTGTGCTATTTTTTTATCCGCCCAGCTTGGCCCGCAGATAGGGCGCGGTTGGCGAGTTTTTGACTTTCAGCAGGCCGGCAAGAGCGCCCTGATAAATAAGCTCGCCACCTGCCGGGCCGCCCTCGGGGCCGAGCTCGATAATGTAGTCGGCTTCCGCAAGCAAATCGAGATGGTGCTCAATCACGACAACGGTGTGCCCCTGGTCAACGAGCGAGTGGAGAACATGGATCAGCTTCTCGCAATCGCTCAGGTGCAGGCCGATGGTCGGCTCTTCAAGCAGGTAGAGATTGCGGGGTTGCTCGCCGCGCAGGTGCTCGCGGTAGCTGACAAGCCCGTGTGTGAGCTCGGTGACGAGTTTCAGTCGCTGCGCCTCGCCGCCGCTGAGGGTGGGGGAGGACTGGCCGAGCGTCAGGTAACCAAGCCCGCAATCGACCATGAGCTTGCAGACCTGCGAGAGCCTGCTGTGAAAATCGAAAAACTCCACCGCCTCGTCGAAGGTGAGCTGGAGCACCTGCGCGATGCTTTTGTTTTTCCAGGTGATGTCGGCCATGTCGGGCGCGTAACGAGTGCCGCGGCAGTCGTCGCAGACCAAATACGTGTCGGGCATGAACGCCATTTCGAGCTTGATGCGTCCCGCGCCCTGGCACGTCTCGCAGCGCCCGCCCTTTGTGTTGAACGAAAAACGCGACGCGGTGTAGCCGCGCATTTTTGCCTCGGGCAGCGTGGCAAAAAACTGGCGGATCAAGTCGAAAATTCCAAGGTAGGTGGCGGGCGTCGAGCGCGGTGTTTTGCCGATGGGATTCTGGTCAACCTCGATGACGCTCCTGAATGCGTTGCCTCCGGTGAGGGTGTTGAACGGAGGCTGTTTTGATCCGGCAAGTGATTCGTCCTCGAAGCCCGTCGCCTTGGCAAAGGCGTTGCCGCGAAGCACGGGCGTGCCGGTTTTGATTGCGTGGGCGACGGCGGGATGCAGCAGGTCGCGAAACAGGGTCGACTTGCCCGCGCCGCTCGGCCCCGCGACCATGATGAGCCGCCCAAGCGGCAGCCGCAGGTCGAAGCCCTTTAGATTGCGCAGGCGCGCCGCGGTGAGTGTGAGCCAGTCCGGCATGGTAAACCGCGCACGATGCGCCACCGTGCCAGGATTTCAAACCCGGATTTTTAAGGACGGAATTTGCGGGATTAACAGGATAAAGACCGAGGCTTTTTATCGCAGCCAAACCGCCGGGCAATTTGCGTCGATTTATTTGCGACGAAGGTTATAGGAACATCCTTTTTCTTATGAAACCAACACGCCCCTCGCTTGCCTCCAAAACTAAAAACGCAGCGCAAGCCGCCTTCACCATCGGCATCGATTACGGCACCAACTCCGTGCGCGCGATCATCGCGCGCTGCTCCGACGGCGCCGAGTTCGGCTCCTCCGTCTTCAACTACCCGAGCGGCGCGCAGGGCATCCTGCTCGACAAACGCGACCACAACCTCGCCCGCCAGAATCCCGCCGATCATCTCCTCGGTCTCGAAAAAAGCGTGCGCGGCGCGCTCGCCATCGCAAAAAAACAACCCGGCTTCTCGCCCGCCCGCATTATCGGCATCGGCGTTGACACGACCGGCTCGAGCCCGATCCCCATTGACAAAAACAACGTCCCGCTCGCGCTCCACAAACGTTACGCAAAAAATCTCGCCGCGCATTGCTGGCTCTGGAAGGACCACACCGCATGGCGCGAGGCCGCGCGCATCACCGGGCTCGCCGCAAAGCACCGCCCGCAATACATCGCCAAATGCGGCAACACCTATTCGTCGGAGTGGTTCTGGTCGAAGATCTGGCACTGCCTCAACACCTCTCCGAAAATCTTCGCCGCCGCTCACTCGTGGGTCGAGCTCGCCGACTGGATTCCGTCCGTGCTCGCGGGCGTGAAGGACTCCGCCGCCGTCGTGCGCGGCGTCTGTTGCGCGGGACACAAGGCGCTTTACGCAGACGACTGGGGCGGCCTGCCCGACAAGGAATTTCTAAAACTCCTCGACCCGAAACTCGCCGCGCTGCGCGACCGCCTTTACGAAAAGGCGCACGACGCCACCACGCCCGCCGGCGCGCTCTGCCCCGAATGGGCCAAGCGCCTCGGTGGACTCACCGCCGGCATCCCCATCGCGATCGGTGAAATGGACGTGCACTACGGCGCGATCGGCTCCGGCGTGCGCGAGGGCACGCTCGTCAAGGTGATCGGCACCTCGGCCTGCGATTGCGGTGTCGTTTCCGCGTCGAAAAACGTGCCCGACATCCCCGGCATTTGCGGCATCGTGCGCGGCGCGATTTTGCCCGGCTACTATGGCATCGAGGCCGGCCAGTCCGCCGTCGGCGACATCTTCAAATGGTGGGTCGAGGTCGTTTGCCAGGGCGAAGGCAAGACGCACCGCGAATTTGCCGCCGAGGTCGCGAAACAAAAACCCGGCCAGTCCGGCTTGCTCGCGCTCGACTGGAACAATGGCAATCGCAACATCCTCGTCGATCAACGCCTCACCGGCCTGCTCCTCGGCCAGACGCTTCACACCACGCGCGCCGAAATCTACCGCGCGCTCATCGAGGCCACCGCCTTTGGCGCGCGCGCCATCATCGAGCGCTTTCGCGAATACGGCGTGCCGATCAAACGCGTCGTGTGCGCCGGTGGCATCGCGGAAAAGGACCCGATGCTCATGCAAATCTTCGCCGACGTGACCGGCTGCACCATGCACGTCACCGCGTCGAGCCAGGCTTGCGCGCTCGGCGCCGCGGTGGGCGCGGCCGTGCTCGCCGGCGCGCATCGCGATTTCCCCGCCGCGCAACGCGCGATGACCGCCGTGAAGCCGCGCCACTACAAACCCATCGCGGCCAACCGCAAAACCTACGACAAACTCTACGCGCTCTACCGCCAGCTCCACGACGCCTTCGGCGGCATAAACAAATCCGCCGACCTGACAAACGTCATGAAGGACCTGCTGACCATCAAGGAATCTCAAAACTAAAATTAACCACGGAGGACACGGAGAGAAGACCAGAAAGCCAGAGAGCCAGAGGCCAGAAATCCAGATTAAGCCCAGGATGTTCGGCGCCTCTTACTCTGTGAAACTCCGTGGTTAAAAAAAGGGCGTCGCAAGCGACGCCCTGAGTAAATCATAAAAGGGTGGGGCGCTGGTCTTACTCCTCCACCGGCATCACGGTTTGGATGTGCAAATCCTTGAGCTGCTTCGCCGTGACGGGTGACGGGCTTTGCGTCATGAGGCACTGGCCTTTTTGCGTTTTCGGGAAGGCGATCACATCGCGAATGCTCGTCGTTCCGCAGAGCAGCGCGCAGAGGCGGTCGAGGCCGAACGCGATGCCGCCGTGCGGGGGCGCGCCGTAGGTGAACGCCTTGAGCATGTAGCCGAAACGGCTTTCGACCACGTCTTGCGGGATTTGAAGAACCTCCTCGAAAACTTTTTTCTGCAACGCGGGCTGGTGAATACGGATCGAGCCGCCGCCGAGTTCCATGCCGTTCAACACAAGGTCGTAGTGCTGGCCGCGCACGCGTTTCGGGTCTGTATCCAAATATTGGATATCCTCCGGCACGGGCGCGGTGAAGGGATGGTGCGTGGCGACGTAGCGCTTTTGCTCCTCGTCATAGGTCATCAGCGGGAAATCGACGACCCAGAGGAATTTCCAGTCGTCGTGGCGGATGGTGA
This sequence comes from Ereboglobus sp. PH5-5, assembly GCF_029504805.1. Taxonomy (NCBI): domain Bacteria; kingdom Pseudomonadati; phylum Verrucomicrobiota; class Opitutia; order Opitutales; family Opitutaceae; genus Ereboglobus; species Ereboglobus sp. PH5-5. The sequence continues at coordinate 21,655 of NZ_JAQFIT010000016.1, forward strand.
GCTTGCCGCGTTTTACGAGCAGTTGCGCGGCGTCGAGGCGGATGCGTCCGAGGATCGCGCAGGCGCGCTCCCATTCGGCGGCGGCGAAGAAAACAATGTCGCCGTCCTCGATGGCGAGGCGCTTGGTGAGCTCGGCCTTTTCGTCGTCGGTGAAGAATTTGACGATGGGCGATTTCCATTCGCCGCCCTCGACCTTGATGAAGGCGAGGCCTTTTGCGCCGAGCAATTTGGCGGTGTCCTCGAGCGACTTGAGCTCGCCTTGCGTGATGTCCGCGAGGCCCTTGGCGTTGATCGCCTTCACGCTGCCGCCGTTGGCGACGGTGGCTTGGAAAACCTTGAAGGAGGAGTTTTTGAATGTCTCCGAAAAATCGACGAGCTCGAGCGCGAAGCGCATGTCGGGCTTGTCCACGCCGAAGCGGTTCATGGCGTCGACAAACGGCATGCGCAGGAAGGGCGTCTGCACGTCGTAGTCGAGCACATCCTTCCAGACTTTTTTCAACATGCCCTCGAAGAGGCGATACACGTCCTCGCGGTCGATGAACGACGCCTCGACGTCCACTTGCGTGAACTCCATCTGGCGGTCGGCGCGCAGGTCCTCGTCGCGGAAGCAGCGGGCGATTTGGAAATAACGCTCAACGCCGGCGACCATGAGGATTTGTTTGAATTGCTGCGGCGATTGCGAGAGCGCGTAGAACTGGCCCGGCCAGATGCGCGAGGGCACGAGGTATTCGCGCGCGCCCTCGGGCGTGGATTTGAAGAGCGCGGGCGTCTCGACCTCGATGAATTCCTCCGCGTCAAAATAATCGCGGATCGCCTTTGCCGTCTTGTGGCGGACGCGGAGGTTGTTGCGCATTTTCGGGCGGCGCAGGTCGAGGTAGCGGTAGGTGAGGCGCATGTCCTCGTTGACCTTGTCGCCGCCGGCGTCGTCGAGGGGGAATGGCGGAGTTTCGGAGATGTTGAAGAGGGTGAGCGCGGCGGCCTCGACCTCGACCTCGCCGGTGGGAAGCGCGGTGTTGACGGTGCCCTCGGGGCGTTGCGCGACCTGGCCGCTGATGGCGATGACGGACTCGGGCTTGAGGTGCGCGATGTCCTTGGCGAGCGCGGGATTCGAACTGGCTTCGAGCTTGATTTGCGTGACGCCCTTGCGGTCGCGCAAGTCGACAAAAACGATGCCGCCCTGGTCGCGGATGGTGTCAACCCAGCCGGCGAGTGTGACGGTCTGGCCGATGTCGGCCTTGGTGAGCTGTGCGCAGTGATGTGTGCTCTTCATGGGAAAAATGGAAACCGCACAGCAAATTGGACGCCCTCGCGACGTGCAAACAGAAATTGCAGACCGGAGACGTGTCTGGAACTACGCTCCCGGGCGCAAGCGTTTTTCGGTCGTTATTTTGTTTTTAACAGCACGCGCCATTGGCTGGGTTGGCTGAGGCGGCGGTTGAGTTCGAGGAGCGTTGAATAGCTTGCGGCGGGGATCACGGCGGGGTTTAGGTTGATGGTTTGCGTGATCGTGAGCGTGGTGCGGGCGTTTTCGGTTTTGGTTGCCGTGGTGACTGCGACCTGGCCGTAGTCGCCGGGCCCGGTCCATGCGAGGTTTTCGGGGGCGGCTTCAACTTCGAGACCTTCGGGGAGCGTGATTGTCCACTGGATTGTGGAGTCGCGGTGCGCGGTGGCGAAGAGGGGGTGGATGCGGGTGTCGGGGCCGGCGGGCGTGGGCGAGGTTGAGGCGGCGGGGAGTTGAAAGTAGAGGTAGTCGCCGCTGCGGACCGCGTAGCGGGCGACGTCGGCGGAGAACGAATAGGTGGCGGGGTAGTCAAGGTTGGTCTCGAAGCCGCCGCGTGGTTGGGCGGCTTGCGAAATCCATGTCATGCACGACTGGTGATAACGGTCGCGGTCCTCGGGTGTCATTTCGGTGAAGCGGCGCTTGAGGCTTTCGTGGTTGGCGCCGTAGTGGGGCGCGGTGAATGTGACCGCGGCGTCGCCTTCGGGGGAGAGGATTATTTGCCAGTCTGTGCGGCTGGTGGTTTGGTATTTGGGCGCGGGGGTGATTGTTTCGATTTTTCCGGTGGCGAGTGCAATGACCATGCAATCCTCGAGCGAGGTGGCGTGCGGGTCGGCGTAAAGGCTGAGGTGGTCGAGGTAGCAGGTTTCGCCGTCCGCCTGGACGCGAACTGCGAGGTGGCTGAAGGAATCGGTGGGGAAGAGGTCGTCTTCCTGCCAATAGAATTTTGTGACACGCGAGGCGGCGAGGAGGAATTCGGGTTCGAGGCCGGCGGCGCGTAGGAGCGCGGCGAGGAGGATGGCGCGGTCGGCGGTGTTGCCGTAGGCGTCGGCCAGGGTTTTTTCGGCGGGCGTGAGGCAGGAGAGCGGCAGGTCGGTGAAGTTGGGGCCGGCGTTGCGGACGTGGCGGGCAATGTAATCGCGGATGGCGACGACGCGGTCGGTTTCGGTTTTGGCGGCGGCGGTGAGTTCGGCGGCCTTGGCACGGATGGCGGCGGTGGGTTCGGCGAGGGGCGCGACGGCGGCGTTGATGAGGTGCGCGTAATCGGCGGGGTTGTTAAGCGTGGTGGCTTGATAAACGGGGCCGAGATAGGAGCGGGGCGGGAGCGCTCCTTCGCGGGGCGAGGCGGTGCGGGAGCCGCTGACGCGGAAGCGGGTTCCTGTTTTCGGATTTTGGTTTTCGTCTGGGGAATCGGCGAGCGCGGCGAGTGCGGGGGTGGTGGAGAGGTTTACGCCGGCGGCGGTGTTGAGGGTGAATGTGTAGGCGTCGATGGGATCGAAACCAAAATAGGACTGCGAGAGGGCGAACCAGGGTTTGTTTTTGTGGGTGGTGGTGATTTGGGTGTCGATGGTCGCGCCTTCCTCGACGCCGGGGAGCGAGATGACCATGGTTTTTGCGGCGGGGTAGCGCGGGGCGCGGGCAACCCAGGGGGCGTCCATGATGTTGATTTCCTCGGGGGAGACGGTGCGCGTGCCGCCGTCCTTGAGTGTGACGGTGGCGTGGTCAAGCGTGACGGTTTCCCAGACGGGGTTGTAGTTGAGCTTGATTTCGGAGTGATTTTTTTTGCCCGCGTAGGTGAGCACTTGCTTGCGGACGGCGCGGCGGCGCGTCCAGTTGTGCGCGTCGTCGAGCGTGATGGTGAGTTCGTTGTTGAGGGTGCGGATGTCGGGGGTGAGTTGCGTTTTGGATTTGGCGGCGAGCACGGGGGCCTGGCGGTCGGAATACTCTATGTCCTTGAGGGCGTCCTTGAGTTGCGCGTAGGGTTCGCCCTCGGCCACGCGGGGGGCGCGGAGGCGCATGGCGAGTTTGCCGGTGATGACGTTTTTGTTTCGCGTGAAAGTTTTTTCGTAGGTGACGGCGGGGAGTTCGACGCGGGTTTCGTCGGGAAGGGCGAGGGTGTCCCCGATGCGCGGCGGGAGGTTTAGCGTGAGCGTTTCGTCGAGGCCGCAGGTGTAGGGGATTTCGAGGGGGAAGCGGCGTTTGGCGAGCGCGGTGCCGTTGCCGAGAAAGCGCGAGGCGATGGAGAAGTCGGCGCCGAACCAGGGTGTGTTGAGAATGGTTTTCCCCCGGGCAACGGTGAAGTAGTCGGGCGCCGAGAAGGAGATCGCGGCGTGGAGGGGCCGGGTGGTGTCCATCGCGTTGCGCGGGGTGATTTCGTGCGCGGTGAGGGTGGCGCCGGGGATTTGATTTTTGAGGAGGGTTTCGAGCCAGCGGCGGATGTCCTCGGGCTTGGCGCGGGCGAATGAGCCGCGGTAGGCGTTGTCGTTGATGCCGCTGAAGTCGAGCGTGATGTCGCCGGTGGCCGAGCCGTCGTCGGCAATGGTGATGCGCGTGGCGGCGCGGAGCATGTTTTCCTCGGGCGGGGCGACGGGCGAGACGCGGAGTGTGTCGCCTTCGGCGCGGGCTACGAGGTAGCTTTTGTTGGCGAGGTAGCTGGGGAAGAGGTCGGCGGTGTTTTCGTCGGTCGAGTCCATGAGGATGTCGGTGCCGTCGGCGAGGCGGACGGCGGTGACGGCGTGGTTGAAATAAATTTTCGGGACCTCGGGATCAACGAGCGGGCCGGCGTTGATGAGGACGGGCGCGGCGTCGAAGCCGGCGGCGCGGAGCATGGTGACGAGGAGCGCGGCCTTGTCGCGGCAAACGCCGTAGCGGTTGTTGAATGTGAGGCTGACGTCGTGGGGTTCGAAGCCGGGCGAATCTTTTTCGAGGGTGATGCCCATGTAGCGGATTTCCTGCGAGACGAAGCGGAAGACGCGGCGGATTTTTTCGTCGTCGGTGAGCGGCGCGGTGGAGCCGGCGGGCGGCGCGATGAGCTCGGCGACCTTGGCGTCGATTTCGGGCGTGCTGGCGAGGTGGGGTTCGCAGATGGAGGAATACCATTTGGAAACTTCCTCCCAAGTGGCGACGGTGCTGACGAGGAGGCGTTGCGTGCAAATGTAGAAGGCGGGCATCGAGGGTTCGGGAAACGCCTGGGGGACGTCGCGCGCGGTCCATGTGTGGATGATTTCATCTCCCTCGACGCGGGTGGCGGCGGTGAGCGTGTCGCCGTTTTTGTCGAGGATGGCGGTGGCTGCGAGGGGTTTGTCCTTCGGGCCGCGAACTTCATAGGTGCTGCGGATGATCGGGCTGGTGCTCTCGAAGGATTGCCAGTCGCAGAAGGTGTCTTTCATGCGCGGACGCTTGGTGGTGGTTTCCTTGACGATGTGCAGGGTGTCGCCGACCTTGAGGCCGGGGAGCGCGAGGGTGAGGATTTTGTTGTTCGGGTCGTAGATGTTTGCGGCCATCGACCGGCGGTTGGTCATTTCCTTTGTGTTGGCGGCGATGTCGATGGGCGTGGCCGTGCCGTCGGGGTGAATGATGCGGGCGAGTGTGACGACGGTGCTTTCGTAAAAGATATTATAGGCCATGCTGTGGGTGCGGTTTTCGCGGAGGCCTTTTTCGGTGAGGATTTTCACGAACGTTTCGGCGCGTGTGAAAGCCGAACCGTCGGCGGCGTAACGGGTGCGGATGATTTCGTCCACAAGAACGGAATCGGCGTCGGGGTAGTGCCCGGTGGTGACGGTGTCGAGCGGGGGAAGGGGTGAGGAAAAAGCTGAAGGGCTGAAAGGCTGAAGGGCTGAAAGGACGAACAGAAAAGAGAGCGCGAGCGCGGGGAGATGGCGTTGTGACATGGGAAAATGTTTTTTGGATAAGACTGATCAGTCGGATAAGACTGCCGGGATGGATAGGACCGTTGTTGAAAGAAAATGTGACCTGCGATTTTCAGCCGCCGGCGAACACCGGACGGAAGCCGGCCTCGGCAAGGATGCGGGCGACTTCGTCGCGCTTGTCGCCCTGGATTTCGATGCGGCCGTCCTTGACCGTGCCGCCGGTGCCGCAGACGGCGCGCATTTTTTTGGCGAGCGCCTCTTTTTCGGGGAGGCCGATGCCGGTGAAACCGCGCGCGACCGTGACGGTCTTGCCACCGCGCCCGGCTTTTTCGCGAACCACGTCAACGCGGCCGCGGTTTTTTGCGGGCGCGGTGGACTTGGGCTGCGTTACAGGCGGAGATGATTGTGGCGCTGGCGCGGATGCGGGGGCGGGTTTCAGATTTTCCAAACCCGAAAGCGATGCGAAGACGTTTTGCGTGAGGTCCCGTCCGCCGTCGGTCGGAATTTTTCGCGTGTGTTTGTCGGCGCTCATGATGCGGTGGTTTCGTGTGTCTTGTGTGAAGCGGATGGCGGTGTTTTGCGTCGGATTACGCTGCTTGATGGAGCGGCGCGCAATCCATTACTAACGGACAAACACAATGCGGAACGCGGCGATCTTGCGCGCGCCCCTTTCATCTTGAGCCGCGGAGCCCGCGCGTGTATCGTTCGCCCAAACAATTCAGCAATGAACTCGCTTTCATTTCCGACGCGCGCGAATGCCGATTTGATCGAGGCCGCATACCGTGGCTGGCTCGACGATCCCGATTCGGTCGATCCCACGTGGCGCGCGTTTTTCCAAGGCTTCATGCTCGGCAACGGCGCGGCGGCCACGCCCGCGTCAATCGGCGCCGCGCTCGCGGGCGCGCCGGCCATCGACTCGCTCAAGCAATCGCAAGTCCACTCGCTCATTTACCACTACCGCAGCATCGGGCATTTGCAGGCGCATCTCGACCCGCTCTCGCCGGCGCCCGGGCCGGCGTCGCGCCTTTCGCTCGCCGAGTTCGGGCTGGCCGGGGCGGACCTCGACGAGTCGTTCGACGTCGGCCACTATCTCGACGGAGGGCGGATGCGTTTGCGCGACCTGATCGCCGCGCTGCAAAAAACCTACTGCGGCACGATCGGCGTCGAGTATATCCACATTCAGGACACGGAGGTGCGCCGCTGGATTCAGTCGGCGATCGAGCCGAATCATTTCCAGCCCGCGTTCAACAAGGCCGAGAAAACGCGCATCCTCCGGCGGCTCCACAAGGCCGAGCTTTTCGAAAAATTTCTCCACACAAAATACGTCGGCCAAAAACGTTTCTCGCTCGAAGGCGGCGAGACGTTCATCGCCGCGCTCGACGCGATAATAGAGCGCTGCCCCTCGCTCGGCGTCGAGGAAATCGTGATGGGCATGGCGCATCGTGGACGCCTCTCCGTGCTCGCGAACATTCTGCGAAAACCCTTCGACGTTTTGTTCGAGCAGTTCTCGGAAAACTACCTGCCCAACACCGTCGCGGGCGATGGCGACGTGAAATACCACCTCGGTTTCGGGGCGATTCTGAAAACATCCTCCGGCGCGCAAGTCGAGGTGCGCCTCGCGGCAAATCCCTCGCACCTCGAAATCGTGAACCCCGGCGTCGAGGGCAAGACGCGCGCGCGCCAGCGCATCCGCGGCGACACCGAGGCGCGCGGCAAAGTCATCCCGCTTCTCGTCCACGGCGACGCCGCGCTCGCGGGCCAGGGCATCGGCGCCGAGACGCTCCAGTTTTCCCAACTCCCCGGCTACCGCACGGGCGGCACCGTTCACATCGTGATCAACAACCAGATCGGTTTCACCACGATGCCCGACGACGCGCGCTCCACGCGCTACTGCACCGACCTCGCAAAAATGGTCGACGCGCCGGTCTTCCACGTCAACGGCGACGACCCCGAGGCCGTCTGCCTCGCCGCGCTCCTCGCGCTCGAATTCCGCCAGACGTTTCATCGCGACGTGTTTGTTGACATGTATTGCTACCGCCGCCACGGGCACAACGAATCCGACGAGCCCGCGTTCACGCAACCCACGCTCTACCGGCGCATCGCCTCGCACCCGCACGTCTCCGAAATCTACACGAAACAACTCATCGCCGAGGGCACGCTCACCGCCGCCGACAGCGCCGCCATCCAGGCCGAATACACCGCCGCGATGGACGCCGCCTTCGCAAAGGCAAAAGCCGCCGAGGCCGCCGCCGCCGCGCGCCCGCCCGAGGAATACGATCCGTCCACCCAGCGCTTCCGCGGCTCCAACGCCGTTTTCCAGCCGCCCTACAAACACACGCCCGTCGCCACCGGCGTCCCGCGCGAACTCATCGAAAAAGTCACGCGCGCCCTCACAACCATTCCCGACGGATTCAGCATCAACTCAAAAATCAAGCGCCTGCTCGACAACCGCGCGAAAGCGCTCGCCGCCGACGGCCCCGTCGATTGGGGCTATGGCGAGGCGCTCGCGCTTGGCACGCTGCTCGTGGAAGGCACGCCCGTGCGCCTGAGCGGACAGGATTGCGAACGCGGCACATTCTCGCACCGCCACGCCGTCCTCTACGACCAGGAAACGCGCGCGCGCCACATCCCGCTCCAAAACCTCTCGCCCGACCAGGAGCGCTTCTGCGTCTACAACTCGCTCCTCTCCGAGGCCGCCGTGCTCATGTTCGAATACGGCTACTCGATGGACTACCCCAAAATGCTCTGCATCTGGGAGGCGCAATTCGGCGACTTCGCCAACGGCGCGCAAGTCGCCATCGACCAGTTCATCGTCAGCTCCGAGTCAAAATGGCAGCGCAGCACCGGCCTCGTGCTCCTGCTCCCCCACGGCTACGAGGGCCAGGGCCCCGAGCACTCCAGCGCCCGCCTCGAACGCTTCCTCCAAGCCTGTGCCGAAAACAACATCCAAGTCGCCAATCCCACCACGCCCGCGCAAATCTTCCACCTCCTGCGCCGCCAGATGAAACGCGATTTTCGCAAACCGCTCATCGTGATGTCGCCCAAATCCCTCCTGCGCCATCCCGCCGCGGTCTCGCGTATCCAAGATTTCAATACAGGCGGTTTTCAGGAAATCCTCGACGACCCCGCGTGGGCCGACTGGCAATCCTGCCCGCTCCCCGGCGCGTCTCCCGTGGAAAAAATCGAGGCCACGTCGCACCGCCCGCCGGGTCGCATCATTCTCTGCTCCGGCAAGGTTTATTACGACCTCTGCGACTACCGCGCGCGCAACAAAATCACCGACACCGTCATCCTGCGCATCGAGCAACTCTACCCGCTCCACCGCAACCGCATCGCCGAACTCGCCGACACCTACGGTCACGGCGGCCACCTCGTCTGGTGCCAGGAGGAACCGCAAAACATGGGCGCGTGGACATGGATCGCGCCGCAACTCGAGGAAATCTTCGGACGCAAAGCCACCTACGCCGGCCGCAAACCCGGTGCCAGCCCCGCCGTCGGCGCCCTCGCCCTGCACAAACGCGAACTCACCATGCTGCTCCGCGACGCGTTTAACCTCTGAAAAATCCTATTCCCGACTCAGCCCGCCACAAGTCGTCACACGTCGATTCCCGTCGATACAAACAACAACCCACCCAATCCCCCTATGAGCCTCCTCGAAGTCAAAATCCCGCCCGTGGGCGAATCGATAACCAGCGGCATCCTCGCCAAGTGGCACGTGGCCGACGGCGAAATCGTCAAACAAGACCAGCCGATCTTCGAACTCGAAACCGACAAAATAACAAGCGAGGCAACCGCCGAGGCCGCCGGCAAAATCACGCTCAAAGTTGCCGACGGTGCCGAGGTAAAAATCGGCCAAGTCGTCGCCACAATCGACACCTCCGTAGGGGCGTCGCTTGCGACGCCCGGATTGAGTGGCACGGGCGACTCGCCCGTGGCTCCGGGTAACACGAACACCCCGCCCGCATCCCCCGCGGTCCAGCGCCTCGCCGCCGAAACCGGCATCGACCCCGCAACCATCCAAGGCACAGGCAAGGACGGCCGCGTGACAAAAGCCGACATGTTGGGAAAGGCTGAAGCGCTGAAGGCTGAAAGCCTGAAAGCCCAATCCACGCCGCCCGCACCACCTCAGCCTTCAACCTTCAGTTCTTCAGTTCTTCCTTCCGAGCGGCAGACTCGGAAGAAAATGTCGCCCTTGCGCAAACGCATCGCCGAACGCCTCGTGCAGGCGCAGCACCAAGCCGCGATGCTCACCACCTTCAACGAATGCGACATGTCCGCCGTCATCTCCCTGCGCACCAAATATCAGGACGACTTTGTGAAACGCCACGGCATCAAACTCGGCTTCATGTCATTTTTCACAAAGGCGGTTGTCCACGCCCTGCAAGCCGTCCCGGCAATCAACGCGCAGATCGACGGCGACACGATTATCCAAAACAACTACTACGACATCGGCGTCGCCGTCTCCTCCGAAAAAGGCCTGATGGTTCCCGTCCTCCGCGACTGCGACAAAGCCGGCCTGGCCGACATCGAAAAACAACTCGCCGCGCTCGCCAAAAAAGCCCGCGACGCCAAAATCACGCTCCCCGAACTCGAAGGCGGCGTCTTCACGATTACCAACGGAGGCATCTTCGGCTCGATGCTCTCGACACCGATCATCAACACCCCGCAAAGCGCCATCCTCGGCCTCCACGCCATCAACGACCGCCCCGTCGCCATGAACGGCCAGGTGGTCATCCGCCCGATGATGTATCTCGCCCTGAGCTACGACCACCGCCTCGTGGACGGCAAGGAAGCGGTCACCTTTCTCGTCAAAGTAAAACAAGCCATAGAAGACCCCGCGCTGCTGATGCTGGGAGTGTGACTATTAGAAAACACAACGCAATGCACGCGTCTCCAAGCGCAATACCTCCGCTTGACACAATGAGTCAAATTGAGCCACTTTGAGCCATCATGGTAACCGCAACACAGACAACCCAGATTCGCATTCGCGTGCCCGCCAGGCGCATGAAGAAAGTGCAGAAGCTGTTCGATGAAATGGGCACCGACGCCACCGGCGCCATCAACATGTTTCTCGCGCAGGTCGAGCGCAATGGCCGCCTGCCCTTCGAGGTTGTCGCGCGCGAAATGCCCAACGCCGCCACCCGCGCCGCCATGCGCGAGGCGGATGAACTTGCGAAACGCCCCGCCTACGCCAGCAAGAAAGACTTTTTTGCCGCGCTTAAGTCGAAATGAATTACAATTTCACCAAGCAGTTCCGAGAGGATTACGCCAGACGCATCGAGGGCACGCGCTTGGAATCCGACTTCGAGAAACTGTTTGACCTTCTTGTGACCGGGCAGCCGTTGCCGCCCGTTTAGCGCGACCACGCGCTTGTTGGAAATTGGAAAGGCCACCGGGATTGCCACCTGCGCAGCGACATGGTGCTCGTCTACAAAATCGAAGGTGACACGATTGTCTTCACGCGCATCAACACCCACAGCGAATTGTTCGGCTGATCGTCTACTTTGCGGGACGATGTTCGACATGCCTTTATGGATGTTTGGCAGGTGCAAATCGCGAAACAGGAAGGTTGCAAACTCGACACCAGCGACGCCGGCATGCTGGTCGACTGGCCGGATGATACGGTCAAAGTCTAGACGTATTGACGATGCCGCCCCCTGCTTTACCAGAATACGTCCAACGGGACATGGCCCCTGAAAGGGAAGGGCGGCTTCCGTGGCTTCTTATAAAGAACAAGCAGATTGCGTGCGTAATGAGGCTGGCATATGCATCGATTATTTCATTGGCCGGGTTTTGGGCTCCTCTGGTTTTTCTTAGACTGTATGACGATCCAGAAGACGGACGTGGTGGCATTGTATTCCTTTTTGCGTTTCCAATGTATATCTTTTCCGCAGTCGTTGCGCCCATGGCATGGTTTGCGTTGAGGCGGCGTTTCAAAATAGACGGGAGTGTTCGTTTTTCCGGTATTGGCGCTTTGGGATTTAGTTTATTGATAATTTCAATTTCGCCAATTCTCACGTGCAGCGCAGGAATTCTAATAAGCATGGTTCGTTTCTGGTAGGCGCCCAAAGACGTTAAAAAATGCCGCCATATCAAACAAACCAAGATCAAGAGATCGTCCTCGTTAAGAATAAACAAGGCAGTTGGCTCACCAGGCTTTCGATTGCGGCTGCGATTCCAATACTTGGATTCTGGATTCCCATGTTGATTTTGGGGCCAATTGGTTTTTTGGAGCATAGGCACGCATTGACCTCAATAATCATCAGCTTTTATGTTGTTAGTATGGCAACGAGCCCGATTCCCGGGCTTATCGCTTTTATGCTTTTGATCCGGCAAATTAATGAGGATAAGTTTTTGGGAAACAAAATACTATTTTCACGCATACGGATGCTTGGATATTTTCTATTGATATGCTGCCTCATGCCAATTGGGCATTTTATTACATTCATACTCCAAGATTAGGGCAGCTTGAAAATTGAAAAACAACGGGACCATTCTGCTTTTTTCGTGGAGCGCAAGATACTCTCCTTACTATATGGGCGATTTTTCGAATGTTCCTTTAGTGTATGCCTTTTAGGAATTTGTTGTCGCGGTCAAAGGTGCAGGCATCGCTTTGTGTGTTTTTTCACCCGCTATCCATCCCAATTTTTAAAAAACCTTTGTAAAAAACGTTTTGGCCGGCCGTGTGCATGCAAAAGGGGTTTACCTGAGGCTGTTTGGGCGGCAATATCCGGCGCATAATGGACGACCTACTTGCCGCACGCGCCACGATTGCTTTCTCACTGGGGTTTCACATCATTTTTGCGTCGATTGGCATGACCATGCCGTTCTTCATGTCGGCGGCCCACTGGCGATGGCTCAAAACCAAGGACCCCGCCCATCTTGAGCTCACAAAAATGTGGATGCGCGGCGTCGCCATTCTTTTTGCCGTGGGCGCGGTTTCGGGCACCGTGGTCGCGTTCCAGCTCGGGCTGCTCTGGCCCGGCTTCATGAAACACGCGGGACCGATTTTCGGCATGCCGTTTTCGTGGGAGGGCTCGGCATTTTTTGTCGAGGCGGTTGCCATCGGGTTGTTCCTTTACGGCTGGGGGCGCATGAAGCCGTGGCTGCACTGGGCCACGGGGCTCGTTGTCGGCATCGCGGGTTTTACCTCGGGGATTTTTGTCGTCGCGGCCAACGGCTGGATGAACACGCCCGCCGGATTTGACTGGGTGGAGGGCGCGGCAATCAACATCGACCCCGTCGCCGCGATGTTCAACAAGGCGTGGCTTCACCAGACAATTCACATGCAGCTCGCCGCGCTTCAGGCCGTGGGATTCGGGGTGGCGGGCATCCACGCGGCGTTTTATTTGCGCGGCAAGGCGAGGGAGATGCACTTGGGCGCGCTCAAAATTGCGCTCACCTTTGGCGCGGTGGCGTCGTTGCTCATGCCTTTCTCGGGACACTTCGCCGGGCAGCGCGTCGCGGAATACCAGCCCGCCAAACTCGCCGCCGCCGAGGGGTTGTTTGTGACGACCACAAACGCCCCGCTCATCATCGGCGGCATTCCTGACGTGGAAACGCAAACCGTGCGCTACGCCATCGAGATCCCCGGCGCGTTGAGTTTTCTTGCGCACAACGATTTCAACACCGCGGTCACCGGGCTCGACCAAATTCCGCGCGAGGACTGGCCGCCCGTGGTCGTCACGCACTTCGCGTTTCAGGTGATGGTTGGCATCGGCGGCATCCTCGCGTTGATGGCCGTGCTCTATTTCGTTTTCCTGAAAAAGAAACGATGGCCGGGCTGGTTTATGAAGGCGCTCATCATTTGCGCGCCGCTCGGGTTTATCGCCATCGAGGCCGGGTGGGTCGTGACCGAGGTGGGACGGCAGCCTTGGATTATACAAGGCGTCATGAGAACCAAGGACGCCGTCACGCCGGTGCCCGGAATGCAGTATCATTTGTATTTGTTGTTTGTGCTCTACGCGATCATCACCGTCGCGGTGGTCTGGCTTTTCAAGCGGCAGGTGCGCGGCATGCACAAGCGGCTCGATGACACGGAACCCTCAACGAAAGCCTGAGCCATGACACACATCCTTATCTTTTTCATCGGCGCGTCGCTCCTGCTTTACGTGCTGCTCGGCGGCTCGGATTATGGCGCGGGCATTCTTGAGTTGTTGTCCATGCGCTCCAAAAAACTGCGCCGTGAGCAAACGCGCGCTATCAATCATGCGATGGGGCCTGTGTGGGAGGCGAACCACGTGTGGCTCATCCTGATCGTGGTTATTTTGTTCATGGGATTTCCCCTCGCGTTCACCACGCTCATGACCGCGCTGCACGCGCCGTTGCTCGCGTTGCTCGTCGGCATTGTCGTGCGCGGGGCGACATTCAGTTTTCGCTATTACGATCCCGTGCAGGATGAAAAAACGCAGCGCGTTTACACGATACTTTTCGGAGGCTCGAGCCTGTGGACCGCGATGTGGCTCGGCATTATTGCGGGAACGCTGAACCGCGGCACAATCCCCCTTGCGCGCGCGGTCGGCGAGGTCGGCGCGGTGGACGCCTACATTCTCCCGTGGCTCGACTTGTATCCGTTTTGCGTGGGTCTGTTCGTGACGTGCATCTTCGCGTTTTTGGCGAGTGTGTATATGGTGGGCGAGACCAAGGAGCCTGAGCTCAGAAACGTATTCACGCGCCGGGCGGCGATTTCCAACGTGTGTGTTTTTGTCGCCGGCGGCGTGGTGTTTCTCGCGTCGCTGCTGGAGGCCAAAAGTCTTTTCGCCCTGTTTCTTGAGCGCCCCGCCGCGATTTCGGCGATCGTGATTGCCGTGCTTTTGTTCGTGGCGCTTTGGAAATTTATAAAATTGCGCAATGTTGTTTTCGCCCGCGTGGTCGCCGCCGGGCAGGTCACGATGATCCTTCTTGGCTGGTGGCTGCTTTACGCGCCCAACGCAATAATCACGACCGAGGGGCCGGTGAGTTTCTACGAGGTCGCCGCGCCGCGCGCCACGCAGCTGCAGCTCATGCTCGCCCTGCTGGTCGGCAGCTGCATTATATTCCCAAGCCTGTTTTTCCTGCTGCGCGTGTTCAAGACCAGGAGCGAAACCGGGGCCGCGAATTGATATTGGAGCCGCGGTCCCGATTATCACATTTTTATATTCACGCCGGCGGTTATGTAGGCGGACGATTTTCCCTTTAGCTCGTAATCAATGTCGTGATAATCAAAACGCCGGTCGACCATCCAACCGGCTTCGAGTGACAGGCTCACGCGGCGGGCGACTTTATACGAGGCGTTCACGCCGGCGCGTATTTCGCGATAGTTCACGTAAGTGTTGGCCAGGTCGGCGCGGTTGGTTTTTCCCGGGGCTTTTGTGGTGCGATAACCGCCGCCTTGCATGGTGGCGCCGAGACCGAGTTCGAGCGCCTTCGTCGCCTGCCACATCACGCCGACGCGCGGAAACCCGAGATTGAGCGACCAGTCTTCGGCAAGCGCGCACCGCATGCTCACCACCGGCATCACTTTATATTCGCCGAACGGATTCACGCTCACGCCAAAAGACCACCTCGTGCCGTTGGACTGGGTGTAGTTGGCGATTGCCATCACGGGCACATTGATTGTGCGCCATGTGTAGTGCTCAAAATCGCCGTAGTATCCCGGGCGCGCAAAAATTGCCCCGCGCCATTTTTCAGAGAACACCTGCGTGATGCCGGCGTTCACGGTGATCGTGCCGAGGCGCTCCGGCGCGGGCACGGAGTCGTCGGAGTCGATTTCGTTTATTGAGAACGCGGCGCCGAACCCGAGGAACGTCGCCTTGCCGAGCGCCAGGCGCCCCGACGCGCTCAGGCTGAAATTATTGACCGACGTCTCTCCGGAAGTCTCGTTGTGTTTGTAGCCGGATTTCCCCGAATACGAGTGGGACGCGGAAAGACTTTCAAGCAGCGACGGATGAAATGTGGCCGAGGCGGTCTGGGCGTGCGCGTGAAGTGACGCGAACGCGGCGATAAGAAACGCTGCAAGTGGTGCGAGTGGGCGGGTTTTCATGTGAAACAACAAGTGTGA
This sequence comes from Ereboglobus sp. PH5-5, assembly GCF_029504805.1. Classification (NCBI taxonomy): domain Bacteria; kingdom Pseudomonadati; phylum Verrucomicrobiota; class Opitutia; order Opitutales; family Opitutaceae; genus Ereboglobus; species Ereboglobus sp. PH5-5. Next base: position 36,842 of record NZ_JAQFIT010000016.1, read on the forward strand.
AGATTGCAGCGTGAGACCTCAAGGGCTCATCCGTGTTCATAAATACATTTTGGAACCGCGGGGATATTTTCCAAACGCATGACATTTTCCTTACAAATGGCTGACGCCCCGCTGACAATCCCTCCGCCGGTTTCCGATATTCTGCGCGCACACTTTTAGGCAAAACCCGAACCGCTTATCAACATCACCAACATGAAAACAACCCGCACCACACCACCATCCCGCAAACGCGTTTCCGCCGGCGCAATCACACTCGCGCTCGGCCTGACGCTCGCCGCCACAAGCGCCTTTTCAAAACCCATGACAAATCCAACACCCACCCAATCAAAAATCACCGCCGCCACCGTTTACACCGACCGCGCCATCGTCACGCGCGCCGCGCGCATCGAGCTGCCGGCGGGCGAATCGCACATCATCCTCGAAAAACTGCCCGCGTCGCTTGTCGACGCCTCCGTGCAAGTCAACGGCCGCGGCACGGCCGAGGCCACCATCCTCGATGTTTCCACGCGCGTTACCTACACGAGCAACGCCGCCGAGGTTGACCTGCCGCGAGTCAACGCACTCCAGGAGGAGATCGCCGGCATCGAGCAGGCCATGCGCAAGCTCAACGACCGCGGCACCGTCCTCAAGCAGCAGGCCAAGCTGCTCGACCGCATTGAGGGCGTGATTGTCGCCTCGCCGCCGAGCGGTTCCGACGCGCCGCCCCCGTCGTTGGAAAACCTGCAAAAGCTCATGGAATTTTCCGGCGAGAAACGCGAAAAACTCGCGGCCGACACGCAGGCGCTCGACCTCGAAATCGCCGAGACAAACAAGAAGCTCGGCACGCTCCGCGCGCAATTAAACATGATCATGCGCGGCGCGCGCCCCGACAATAAAAGCTACAAGACTGTCACGGTGCGCGTTGCCGCCGCGAAAGCCGGCTCGCTCGATCTCAGCGTTGCCTACACCGTGCCTAATGCCAGCTGGTCGCCGTCCTACGATGTGCGCATGCGCTCCGACGATCGCGCGGTCGAGCTCACTTACTTCGGCATCGTGCGCCAGGCGACCGGCGAGGATTGGGACGACATCGCGCTCACGCTCTCGACCGCGCGCCCCTCGCTTGGCAGCGCCGCGCCCGTCCTCAACCCGTGGATACTCGACGTGTTCGTGCCGCGGCCTGCTGTTAAACTTGATGCAATGATGGAAAGGCGATACGCCTCACCGCAACAGATGAAAATGGCCGAGTCCCAAGTCTTCAATGCAGCCGCCACAACTGAAATGGTCGTAGAGGAAATGGCCGAAAAGGACATCGCCATCGCCACCGCGAGCGTGGACGCGTCCACCACCAGCGCGACATTCAAAATCCTCGCGGCCACGAGCATCCCGAGCGACAACACGCCGCAGAAAGTCAGCATCACGGTCAACAAACTCGACGCCAAACTCCAGTATCAGGCAACACCCGCGATGCAGGAGACGGCGTTCCTCAGCGCCTACGTCACAAATTCGACCGAGTATCCGTTCCTCGCAGGGCCGGCGAACATCTTCCTCGACAACGCGTTTGTCTCCACTTCGTCGCTCAAGTCGGTGATGCCCACTGAAAAGTTCGAGGTCTCGCTCGGCGCCGACGAGGGCGTGGCAATCAAGCGCCGCGTTGTGAACCGTTTCGCCGAAAACACCGGGCTGACCGGCAAGGGCCGCCGCGTGACCTACGAGTTCATGGTCACGATCACGAACAACAAAAAGACCGCCGAGCGCGTCGTGTTCAAGGAGGCGCTTCCGCTTTCGCGCAACGAAAAGATCGTCGTGAAACTCATCACGCCCGCCGAGAAGGATGTGGGCACGCTCGAAAAACCCGGCAAGGAAGTGACGCGCGAGGAGGACAACAAACTCGTGTGGCGCCTCGACCTTCAACCCGGCGAAAAACGCGAGGTTCCGCTCAAGTTCAGCGTCGAATATCCAAGCGATGTGCAAGTGACCGGACTGGAATAATTCCAAAAAGAAGTTGGTGGGGCAGGGCGGTTTCACAAGGCCGCCCTGCGTTTTTTTGTGAGTTTCCGTGGACGTTCGAAGCCGGACGCCCACGGAGCCTGTCTCGTAAAAAAAGACGCCTCGCCGCGATTTTTCTGGCAAGTGAAATTGCCCGTCGCATTATTCATTGGAAATTAACCAAACGCCCGGCAAAACCGATCGGGGATGCCGGCGGCACGTTCGTCCAATTTTTAATTTTCAGCCCGGTTCGTCATGACAACTCTCCAGTCAAACAGATCAGAGCGATCACAAGATTTTGTGAAACGATCCTCTTTGTATCAGGAATTTCTGGCGGAGCGTGAGGAGATACTGCGCCACAAATGGCTCGAGTCCGAGCGCCTCGGCTATGACATCGGTTTTGAGCGCGCATTGCTCGACTGGATTCGCAAGCACCGCGAAGGCTGGCGCACGGCGCGCCGCGCGCAAACCCCGCCCTGTTCCGCGAACAGGCAATAACGCACCGCGCTTTCTTGCACGCCGCTCCGGTCATCCCTCCGGATGCAAAAACGCCCACAAGTCCGCCGCCGTCTTTTCGCCGAATCCATCGACTTCGGTGATGCGCTCCACGCTTGCGGCGCGCAGTTTGTCGATGTCGCCGAAATGCGACATGAGCGCGGCGCGGCGCACCCCGCCCATTCCGGGGAAATCGTCGAGCACGCTTTCGCGGATTTTTTTTGAGCGCAAGTCGGCGTTGTAGGTGTTGGCGAAACGGTGCGCCTCGTCGCGCATGCGCTGCAGCAACTGCAACCCCGGATGCGTGAGCGGCAGGTTCAGCGGCGGCCGCGTGTCGGGAAAAATGATTGTCTCGTGTTTTTTTGCGAGGCCGATGATTGCGGGCGGCTCGACGTCGATCGCGACAAACGCCTTCAGCGCGGCGGCAACCTGGCCGCGGCCGCCGTCGATCACGATGAGATTCGGGAACGCTTTGTCCTCGCCGTGCAGTCGCGAGTAACGCCGGCCCACGACTTCCTCCATCGCGCGAAAGTCGTCGTTGCCCATGAAACTCTTTATGCGGAAACGGCGGTAGTTGTTTTTGTCGGGCCGTCCGTCGGTGAAGTGCACGCACGAGGCGACGACAAACGTGCCCGAAATGTGCGAGATGTCGAAACACTCCATGTGCGCTGGCGGCGCGGGCAGTTCGAGCGCGCTTTGCAGCGAGGCGAGCGCGTCGGCGTCGGTGTGGATCACGCTTTGCTCGCGCTCGAAACGACGCGCGGGCTGGAGCGTTTTTTCGAGCGCAAACACAATGTCGCGCAACTCGGCGGCCTTTTCGAAATTGTGTTTTTCGGCGGCGGCGAGCATTTCGCCGCGCAGGATTTCAAGCCATTCGCGCGACTTGCCCTCGAGAAACGCGCACGCGGCGTCAACCCGGGCGCGGTATTCATCGGCGGTGACGATGTTGGCGTGCTCGCCGTAGATTTCCTGGCGGATGTCGTCGTAGAGCCGCCAGCGCCCGTCGGGGAGTTTTTGCGGTGACGAGTCGGAGAGCAGCACGCCGAACTGGCGGCGCATTTGCGCGAGTGTTTTCCGCAGCGGACCCGAGTGCGCGAACGGGCCGAAGTAACGCGAAACGGAGTCCTTGCGGATGCGCGTGAGGCGGATGCGCGGCAGCTCCTCGCGCGGGTCGATTCGCACGAGCAGGAAGCGTTTGTCGTCAATGAAGTCCGTGTTGTATTTTGGCTTCCACTGTTTGATGAGGCGCCCCTCGAGCAGAAGCGCCTCGGGCTCGGATTTCACCTCGATTGTGTCGAAGTCGGCAATCAGGCCGATGAGCGCGCGGATTTTCGGCTGTGTGATCATTGCGGCGCGCGAGGGCGTGAAATACGACGAGACGCGCTTTTTCAGGTTCTTTGCCTTGCCGACGTAAAGGATTCGCCCGAGCCGGTCCTTCATCAGATACACGCCCGGCTTGTTGGGAAGGCGGCGCACCTTCCCCTTCAAGCCCAAGGGCTCGTTGCTATCTGTGGCGTTTGATGGCATCTGTTTGGGAAATTCCGAATCTCAAGTATCCAAACCTCAATGAGGCCGGGTTTGCCAATGGAAAATCGTCTTTTGCAATTTGAGATTTCCACGTTTGCGATTAGCATGTTCGTTTGAGTCTTTTCCATGCGACATTTTGAACTTCTTACCCTTGGCGACGAATTGCTGCTCGGCTTGGTTGGCAACAGCCACGTCACATTCATCGGTTCGCAACTCGCCCGGCGCGGCGTGATGCTGCAACGCAACATCACCTTGGGCGACGACGCCGGCGCGATCGCGCGTCAGTTTGGCGAAAGCTGGCGCGTGGCCGACGTGGTCATCACGACCGGCGGGCTCGGACCCACTTGCGACGACCGCACGCGCGAGGCTGTCGCGCGGGAACTCGGCCAAAAACTCGTGCACGACGAAAATGTGGAGCGCGCCCTTCGCGAGCGATTCGAGCGTTTCGGGATGTGCATGACGGCGAACAATCTCAAGCAGGCGCAGCGTCCCGAGCGCGCCGAGATTTTGCACAATCCGAACGGCACCGCGCCCGGCCTCTGGGTCGAGCAGGATGGCAAGGTGCTTTGCATGCTGCCCGGCCCGCCAAACGAGCTGCGCCCCATGTTCACCGAGCAGGTGCTGCCGCGCCTCGCGCGCCTCGGTTTCATCGCGGGCGAGGAGGCGTATGTGCAAATGCGCACAATCGGCGTCGGCGAATCGCTTCTCGAAACAAAATTGCAGCCCATCTTTGACAGGCACGGCGCGTCCGATCCCGCGAGGCTGGGCGTGGCGTATTGCGCGCATCCCGGCGCGGTGGATTGCCGCATCAGCTCGCCCGGCTGCTTGATTTCGCGCACGCAGCTTGAAAACATCGCGTGCGAATGCGCCGCGCAGCTTGGCGAAAATTTGTTGTGCGTCGGCCACGATGAGCTGCCCCAGGTCGTGGCGCGCCTGCTTGTCGCAAACAAGAGGCTGCTGGCCATCGCGGAGGACGCCACCGGCGGAATGCTCGCAAACTGCTTCAACGACATTCCCGAGCTGAATCATTTTTTTGCGGGCGCCGCCGTCTGCCATACGCACGAATCGAAAATGCAGCTCATCGACGTGCCGGAGGAAGTGCTGCTCCAGCACGACGGTGCGAGCGACGAGGGGGCCATCGCGATGGCGACCGGCGCCGCCGAGCGCATGGGCGCCGACTACGCGCTCGCGATAACAGGGTTTGAATACAATCCGCGCGCCGGCAACGAACACGGCGGCCCGGTTCACATCGGCATGTATTCACCGAATGGCGCATGGGCCAAAACCGTGACCTATCCCGGTCCGCCGCTCGCCCTCCGCCAGCGCGCCATCACTGCCGCGCTCGACTGGCTGCGTCGGGAGTTGCTAAAAGAAAAAAACACCCAGTCGTAAAAACGCGGTGTTATTTGAAGGTAGGGCGAACCGTCCCGGTGAGCCGGGATAGTGAACGGCTCGCCCTGCCAATATCTCACAGAGGAAACTCCCTGTTATTTCTTTTCCGAAAAATTGATTGTGTCGCCCGCTGTCTTGTCGCGGGTGCGGGCGCTTTTTGAGCCGTAATACGCGTAGTTTTTGCTGTAATAGGCATAGTCCGCGCCGGCGTTTTTGGGGACGCGGTTAAGCACCACGCCGAGGATTTCCTTGTCGAGTCCGAGGATGGTTTGCTGCGCGCGGAGCACCATGCTGAGCGGATTGCGGCGATACTGGATGAGCAGGAGCACGTGGTCGATCAGGCTCGTGATCACGGCGGAATCGCTCACGCCGATTATGGGCGGCGCGTCGAACACGATGCGGTCGTATTGCGTGCGCAGGTCGGCCAGGATTTCCTTGAGGCGGTCGGCGTAGAAAAGGCTGAGCGTGAAGCCGCTGATCGTGCCGCTGGGGATGAAGTCGAGTCCGGGCGCGATGTTGCGGCTGCGGCATTGGTCGAGCGTGACCTTGCTTTGCAGCAGGTCGGCGAGGCCGGGGGTTTTGGCGACGTTGAAGAGGCGGTGTTGCGTGGGGCGGCGCAGGTCGGCGTCGATGAGGAGGACGCGTTCGCCGGCGGCGCCCATTGCGCGGGCGAGGCGGAGGAGCGTGGTCGACTTGCCTTCGCCGGGGCCGGCGGAGAGCATCACGAGCGTTTGCGCGCCGTGCGAGGGTTTGTTGCGCAGGGCGAGGGTGATGTTTGTTTGCAGGACGCGGAAGGGTTCGTCCTCCGCGGGGTCGAGCGGCTCCTCGGCGGGCTTGCGCGCGGTGAGCGACGAGGGGATGACGCCGAGCACGGGGCGCTGGAGGCGGCGTTCCACGTCGGCCACGCTGCGGAAGCTGGCGTCGAACATGTCGATCAGCAGCGCGGTGCCGATGCCGAGCACGACGCCGAAAAGGATCGCGAAGGTGATGTTGATCGGCCAGCTGGGCCGCTCGGGCTCGGGCTTGGGCTCGGCCTTGCTGAGGATTTCGACGGGGCGCTTGGGCTGGTTGTAGTCGATTTCGCGCTGGCGGAGGGTGAGCTTGAAGGTGGTGTAGAGTCGCGTGGCCTCGTCGAGTTTTTGCATGGCTTCCTCGAACGGGCGCATGCGCTTGGAGGCGTTTTCAATTTGGGACGCCTTGGCTTCCTCGAGCTGTTTCTTGAGCTCGGTGACGCGCGCCTCGGCTTCCTCTGCCTTGCTTTTGAGCGTGAACTCGTAGCCGGTGAGTTGCGCCTCGAGCTGGGTTTTGATTTTCGAAAGATTTTCGCGGGCGACGATCATCTCGGGGTGCGCCTCGCCGAGGCGGGCGGAAAGCTTGGTGACGTTTTGCTCGGCCTCGAGGTAGATTTGCTGGAGGCGCTGGGTGCCGGGGTCCTCGATGAGTTGCGCGTTGACGAGCGAGAGGCGTTTGTCGGGCGGAATGTCGCGGAAGCTTTCGTAGCGGGTTTTGAGGCTGTTGGCGTCCACGGTGAGCGCGACGAGCGTGCTTTGCATCTGGCGGAGGCGCTCGATTTCCATGCTGTTGTTGCGCGGATTCGTGAGGTCGATGCCGGAGATGCTGAGTTCCGCGCGGAGGCGTTCGACGGTGTCGCGCTGGGCGATGACGATTTTTTCCTGCGCGGCGAGCTGGTTGTTGAGTTCGGCTAGGTCGGCTTTTTGCGCGGCGGTGGCGAGGTTGATTCGATCCTCGGTGTAAACGCCGACGATCTCATTGGCGATGGCGGCGGAGAGCGCCGGGTCGCGGGTGTCGATTGTGATTTCAACAATGGAGGATGTTTTTGGCGACTCGACGGAGACGATGCGTTTTTTGATGAGGTAATCGTAGGTGAAATCAACGGGGAGCGGTCCGGGGATTTCGAGCACGGCGGCGAGTTTTTCGTTGAGCTTTAGGCGCTCGATGACGGGGTTGATGATTTTTGGGGACTTGATCGTGCGCAGCTGGTCCTGCACGAAGTAGGGATCGTAGTAGTCGTTGCTTTGCGCCTGGAAGACGGCGCTGGTCGTGCCGATCTTGAGCACGCGAATGGACGCCTTGGAGCGATACCATTTGGGCAGGAATGCCGTGACCGCGATGGTCGTGATGACGACGAGTGCGAGGATGAGGAGTATGAGAGCCTTGCGCAGGTTGAGCGTTTGCAGAAACGCGGGCAGCGGTGCACTCTCCTTGACTGGATCTGAGTAAGCCATTGTTTTTGGGCGTCACGAAAGACAACGTGCGCCCCGCCGCGGCAGCAAGAACTTTATCTCGCATTGCAAATGAGAGGCGTTGGCGTTCGCGCAAGGGGGGCAAATTGCGCGAAATGGCGGATGCGATGCCGGCGCAATCGAGGCAACCCGTCATTGACCGCGCGCCCCGCGTGCGTTTTGTTTGTCGTTTTTATTTTTCATCCACCGCCATTCACAACACACTTATGTCAACGCAGTCCACACCCGCCGAAGTCTCCATGGAAACCATTGTCGCGCTCTGCAAGCGCCGCGGTTTCATTTTCCAGTCGTCCGAAATCTACGGCGGTCTCAACGGCTTTTTTGACTACGGCCCGCTCGGCTCCGAGATGAAGAAAAACATCCGTGACTGCTGGTGGAACGACATGGTGCGCCGCCGCGACGACATCGTCGGCATCGAGTCGTCGATCATCATGCACCCGAAAGTTTGGGAGGCCTCGGGCCACATCGCCGGCTTCACCGACCCGCTCGTCGATTGCAAGGCCAGCAAACAACGCTACCGCGCCGACCAGCTCTTCTTCTCGCCCGTCGTCGTCGATGGCAAGACGGTCGGCTATGTTTCCGCGCTCGAGGGCGAAAACACCGCCGCCGAGCTTCAGGCCGCCGCCGAAACGCTCAAGCGCAAGAAGGCGATCCAGGGCGCGCTCGCGCCCGTGCAACCCAAGGACCTCACCGAGGCGCAGCCCGACGAAATCCCGCTCATCCCGTCGCCCGCCACCGGCGAGCCCGGCAGCCTCACTCCGCCGCGCGCGTTCAACATGATGTTTGAGACCTACGTCGGCGCGCTCCGCGACGCGTCCGCCGTCGCCTACCTGCGCCCCGAAACCGCGCAGGGCATGTTCGTCGATTTTAAGAACGTCGTGGACACCGGCCGCGTAAAACTGCCCTTCGGCATCGCGCAAGTCGGCAAGTCGTTTCGCAACGAAATCACGCCGCGCAACTTCATCTTCCGCTCGCGCGAGTTTGAGCAGATGGAGATGGAATACTTCATCCACGAGGACGCCGACTGGGCGCAGTGCCACAAGGACTGGATTGAATGGTGCCGCCAGTGGCTCATTTCCATCGGCCTGCCCGATTCGCACCTCTCGCTCTACGACCACCCGAAGGCCAAGCTTTCGTTCTACTCAAAAGGCACGACGGACATCATGTTCAAGTATCCCTTCGGCGTGCAGGAACTCTGGGGCATCGCCGCGCGCGGCAACTACGACCTCACGCAACACGCCGAGGCCAGCGGCAAGCCGCAGGAAATTTTCGACGAGGCCACGAAAAAGAAATTCGTGCCGCACGTGATCGAGCCCGCCGTGGGCACCGACCGCATTTTCCTCGCCGCGCTCTGCGCCGCCTACGCCGAGGAACAGGTCACCGATGAAAAGGGCAACACCGAGACGCGCATCGTGCTTCGCCTCTCGCCGCGCATCGCGCCGGTGAAGGTGGCGGTGCTCCCGCTCCTCAAAAACAAGGAGGCGCTCGTCGGTCGCGCGCAGGAACTCTACAAGAAGATCAAACGCAAATACACCGCCTTCTACGACGAGTCCGGCGCCATCGGCCGCCGCTACCGTCGCCAGGACGAAATCGGCACGCCCTGGTGCGTGACGATCGACTTCGACACAATCGAAAAGGACGGCACCTTCACCCTTCGCGACCGCGACACGATGCAGCAAACCCGCATCACCGAGGCCGAGCTCTTCGCGCTGCTCGAAGAGAAGGTGTATTGATCCACCCCCGCTCGTTTTCTTCCCATGAAACCCGTTCCCGATCAAAACAACCCGGACGCAGGCGGCAAAAAAAGCGCCGCCGCGACCGCTCCGCGCGCCAACACCACAAACGATCTCGAAATCAAGGACGCGCAAATCATCTTCGACGCCGTGTGGCATGACCTCGAGCAGGAACGCGGGCGCGAAAGCCTCCGCTTTCCCAAGGAACTGCTCCTGCTCGGCGGCGCGCCCGGCTCCGGCAAGGGCACTCACGCCAACTTCATCCAAAAAACACGCGGCTTCACCTGCGAACCCATCGTCATGAGTTCGCTCCTCGCCTCTCCCGAGGCCAGGCGCATCAAGGAATCCGGCAACATGGTCGGCGACCGCGAGGTTGTCGGTTTGCTCATGCGCGAACTCCTCAAGCCCGAATACGCCGACGGCGTCATCCTCGACGGATTTCCGCGCACGCAGGTCCAGGTCGAGTGCATGAAAATGCTTGTCGCCAAAATGGACCAGCTCCGCGCGGAATTTTTCGACACCCCGCTCCATGCGCATTTTCGCAAGCCCACCATCCACATCATGGTGCTTTTCGTTGACGAGAAAACCAGCGTCGAGCGCCAGCTTCAGCGCGGACGCGAAATTCTCCAGCACAACGAGGAGGTTCGTCGCACAGGCATCGGCGAGTTGCTCGAGGAACGTTCGACCGATTTCGACGTGCCTCTCGCGCGACATCGCTACCGTGTGTTCAAGGAGCAAACCTGGGCGGCGCTCCAGTCGCTCAAGGAAAACTTCAACTACCACTTCGTTATCTCCGAGGGCAGCATTGCCGAGGTTGATGAAAAAATCCTCGCCGAGCTCCGCTACCAAAGCTCGCTCGAGCTCGACCCGCGCACCTACGACCGCGTGCGCACCCTGCCGCTCGCCAGCGACATCATCGTCCACGCGCGCCAGGATCTCGTCAAACGCCTCGACTCCTACGAAACCGAGCACGCCGGGCTTTTCGAGCGCGTCGTCAGTTTTATCGAAAAGAAACTGATGCCCATCGTCATTCGCCACGCCATTTCCGGGCGCGCCGACATCAACAGCGAAGACCCGCTGTTCGATGATCCCCTCGCCCTTGCGATGCTCATCGACACTTTTTCGGAACGCGGCTACCACGCCGTCGTGGATCTTCGCCGCATCGAGGTGCCCGAGAGCGTGGACTTTGCCACCGGCATAATTAAAAACCGCGTGAAAAAAGTGCACCACATACACGTCCACTTCCAGGGCGCGGAACTGAGACGATGAAGAAATTTTCGATTTTGGATTCTCGATTTTGGATTGGGAGCTACCGCTCCATTTTCGCATTCGCAACCGCGCGGTAGCGCGCAATCCAAAATCGAGAATCCAAAATCGAAAATTCGCGCCCCGTCTTTCTGCTGCCAAAATAAACCAACGCTCATGAACCACATTTCATTTCTCGGCGCGGGCCGCATGGCTTCGGCGATTGTCACCGGGCTCATCAACAAAGGGGCGCGCACTCCCGCGCAAATCGCGTGCCTCGGCAGCGCGACCGACACGACCGCGGCCGATCTCGCCGCGCGCACCGGAATCGCCGCGACCAACAATCTCGAAACACTGCTCGCCGGAGCCGACACTGTTGTTCTTGCCTGCAAACCGCAGCAGCTCGCCCAGCTCGACGCCAGCCTCGCCGGGCTCACCCGCGGCAAACTCATCATCTCGATCCTCGCGGGCAAGCGCCTCGCGCGTCTTGCGCAAACATTTCCCAATGCGCGCAACATTGTTCGCGCCATGCCCAACACGCCCGGCCAAATCGGCGCCGGGGTCACCGCGTGGGCGTCGCTCTCGCCACTCGCCGAAACCGACCGCGCGAACATCGACCAGGTGCTTGGCTCGCTTGGCCGCGTCGTCGCGGTTGGGGAGGCGCAACTCGACGCGGTCACCGGCCTGAGCGGAAGCGGCCCGGCGTATGTCTTTGAATTCGCCGCCGCGCTTCGCGATGCGGGGGTTGCCGCGGGACTCGAACGCGACTCCGCCAAACAGCTCGCCATCGAAACGCTTCTCGGCTCCGCGAAACTCCTCGCGCAGAGCAGCGAGGACGCCGAGACGCTGCGCGATCAAGTCACCTCGCCCAACGGCACCACATATGCCGGATTGCAGCGCATGGCCGCGCGCGATTTCCGCGGCATCATCAAGGAGACTGTCCTCGCCGCCACCGCGCGCTCGGAGGAGCTTTCTCGCGACTGACGCACAAGATTGTTTTCCCCTCGCATTCGCCGGACAATGACACCCGAAACACGCAAAAGAATTCTCATCGCAGTCACGATCCTCGTTGCGATCGCCCTGTGCCTCATTTTTCCGCGCGTGCTCGCCTTCGCCAGCCTTGCCGCGCGCGAGCTGCGTTATTTCTGGTGGCTGATCCTCATCGCCGCCGTGGGCATCTACCTGTCGTTTTTCGCGGGACGGAAGAAAAAGTAGCGCGGCGCGTTTTTTTTAGAGGATCGAGTTTTTCAACAAAAACAGACGCCCGATGCGTTCGCGGATCGCCTTGCTGCTGCATTCAAACGCGCCGAGCTCGAAACGAAACCATGCCAGCGCGCCTTCGCTGTCGCTTGAGGGAAGCAGATAGTCGGCGGGGCAGGCGAGGGCGTCGAGTTTGTGATGTCCGCACATGTGCATCGCGCGGGGCATGTGCCAGGCGGACGTGACCAGCGCGACCGGCGCGCCGTTTGCGATTTCGACGGCTGTGCGGATTTCGTCATCGGTGTCGCGTGCTTCGTCCATGCGAATGATGCGCCCGGGATCGATGCCGAGCGATTCGGCGGCCTCGGCGCTGACTTGCGCGTGCGAAGGGCCGCGCAGATGATAACCGGAGACGATCAACTTCGTGTCGGGTGGCAGCACGCGGAGGATTCGCAACGCCTCGGCAAGCCGCGCGCGCCCGGAATTGCTGAGCTGGTTGATGCGGGAGCGCGCGGGGTCGTCGGCATGGCCGCTGCCGAGCACGAGCACGTATTTGCACGCGGCGAGCCGGGCGGGCACGGCGGGATTCGCCGGATCGAACGCCGATTTTAACTCCGGTATCGGCGCGTAGGCGGACTCAAGCGGGCGCGCAAGCCGGATGGCAACGCCGCGGTTTGAAGCGAGCAGGAGCACGAGCACGGCGAGTGTGATCATGACGCGCCCGATGCGCGCGAGCTTCTCGCGTTTGCGAAGCCAGATGAACACCACGCCGATCACGCCGATAATAAGCGCGAACTGCAGCGGCATGAAAAAGAGCCCGATGATTTTTTTGAGCCAGAACAGGAAGGTCATTGCGCCATCAAACGTGCGCAAGTCGCGGCATGAGGAAAGCCATTGTTATTCACACGCCGCGTTTTGTGCCGCGAGCGTTCCGCGCTCCGCAGTTTTTGCGCGCCGGTCTTTTCGATTTTTGTCACCGGGGCTTTCTGATTTCTTCCGTTCCCGGTCCGGCAAAGGGCGGGTTTTCGAACATGCCGCCGCCATTTGTCGCGCGCGGGTCGTTGGTTTGCGCAAGCACCTCCATCATGCGGGCGGCGAGCGTTTGGCGCCGCTTGTCGTAATCCGCGTCGGTCGCGACGTTGACGAGGCAGTCGGGGTCGGTGCGCAAATCATAGAGCTCCTCGGCGGGGCGTTTGCCGAAGGCGTATTTCCAGTGCACAATCCACTCCGGCTTGGCGCCGTGAAGCATGAGCCAGGTTTTTGTCGGGCTCGCGTCCATGTCGGCAAACGCGTAACGGGAGTCCCGGCTTTTTTCGGCAAAATTTTCGGGCAGTTTTTTGGCGTTCCAAGCGTAAGGATCGCCTGCGGGCCAGCGTTCGGGCTTGAAGTTGCGGATATACAAAAAGTCCTTCGTGCGGATGGCGCGTTGCGGATACGGGGTGAGGTCGGCGCGCGCGCGTTCGACGTGCCTTTCGCGGCCGGTGATGACGTAATCGCGTGCCGGATCAACCTGTCCGTTTTTGTCGGAGAGCAGCAGCGGCAGGATGCTGCGGCCCGTCATGCAGGCGGGCGGTTTTTCCCCGCCGATTTCCAGAAACGTGGGCGCGAGATCCATCAGGTTGATGAAGTCGTCCACCGCGCGGCCACCCTTGACCTTGTCGCCCCAGCGCACGAGCAGCGCGACTTCGGTGCCGATGTTGTAGAGGTTGCACTTCGCCCGCGGAAAACCGGGGATGCCATGGTCGCCGCTCAGGACGATGACCGTGTTGTCGAGCTCGCCCATGGCCTCGAGCTTGGCGATGAAGCGTTCGAGCACGGCATCGAGCGCGAGCACTTCGCCGAGATAATCGCAAAAATCCTGCCTCACCTCGGGCACGTCGGGCAGGAATTTGGGCATGCGTCCCTTCAATTTTTCGGGGTCGAGATTCCAGAGCGCCTTGCCCGAGCCTTTTTCCCATGCGCGGTGTGTGTTTGTGGGGCCGAAATAATAACAAAACGGTTTTGTCGCGTCCTCCGGCGTGGCGCGCCGCTTGGCGAGAAACGCCTCGAAGTTGTCGATGCACTCCTTGTAAATCTGCTCCTTGGCGGCATCGGGGTTCCCGCCTTTTGCGACGAGCTTGGTGACGTTCTGGGAAAATCTGTTGAAGCGATTGCCCGCGCCGGTGAACTGCGTGCGCTTGGCACCGAATGGAGCGTTTGCCGGCACTCCCGGTCCCCACGCCTTGTAAGTGTGGCCGATAAAATAGCCGGATTTTTCGAGCAGCAACGGGAAGGTCGGAATCGATTCATCCCAGATGGCGGGGCGCAGGATCGCGCCGCGTCCGGTGCGGTAAAAGTATTGTCCGGAGAACAACGCGCTGCGGCTCGGCGTGCAACTGGGCGCGTTGACATGCGCGTTGGTGAATCGCACGCCTTCGAGTCCCACCCGGTCGATTGCGGGCGTGTTCACGAGCTGGTTGACGGGGTTTTCCTTGTAGACGCCCGCGTAGCGCCCCCAGTCGTCGGCAAAAAAGAAAAAGATGTTGGGGCGCTTGTCCCGCTCTTGCGCGGCTCCCAGCGCCAGCACGGCGCCGAACCATGCAAAAAGTTGTTGTATGAGGAAAAGACGGCAAAAAATATTTTTCATGATTTGGACTGCAAGGGGGCTCGCCGGAGCCAGCCGGCAATCAGAGCCATTGGTGCGGGCAGAGGGAATCGAACCCTCCTCTCATGCTTGGGAAGCACGCATAATAGCCGATATACTATGCCCGCGAAAACCAAAGGGGAACGGTCTCGCATTCAAGGGCGGCGGACGGGGAGGGCAATCACGAATTTGCCGCGTCCGCCTTGGTGTTCGCCCGGGGCGCCCGTTTATTGCACTTGTTCGATTGACTCGACCTTGCCGTCGCGGAAAACGATGCGACCGATTTCCTCCATGCGGTCGCGATAAACCGCCTCGGACACCGGTGTGTAATACACGCGCCAGACTTTTGCCCGCGAATCATAATACATGTCGCGACGATGACCGACGAAACGGCGGCCCATGTATTCCTTGTAATATTGGTTGTATATCCACGTGGTCACGGTGCCTTTGGCCGTGGCGCGGCTTGTCACTTTGTCGGCCTTGCCCATCGCCATGTAAACCATGTCGGGCGTGTATCCGACCTCGATGATGCCCTGCCTGACGTTCGCCTGTTCGATTGGCGTCAGCGAATCGAAGACAGGCTGTTTTTCCTTTATGCGACTGTCCACGGTGCTGCATCCCGCCATCACGAGCGCGGCAACGAGAATGGTGAGAACGGAAATGGCGTTTTTCATGCGCGTTGCTGACATGGTTAATCGAGCGGCGTTCCGCAAGGTTGGGGGCGGCGGGATGTTTGCATCGCAAATTTAATCGCCCAGGTTTGTCCCAAGGTGCCGCGCGGAGCGGATCAGCGGATGGTCGAGCGGGAGTGTTTTCAGGTTTCCGGCGACTTTAGAAATCGGGGTTGTCGTGATGCGGTCGCCGTCAACCCCGACCATGATGCCAAACTTGCCGTCGGCGATCATTTCCACGCAGGTCGTGCCGAGGCGGGTGCCGAGGAGCCGGTCGCGGTGGGAGGGCGTGCCCCCGCGCTGGATGTAACCAAGAATGGATACGCGCGAGTCGAGGCCGGTGAGCGTGTTGAGCTGGCGGGCGAGGCGAAAGATGTTGTCCTCGTGATCGGCGTCGAGCTTGGCGATCACGGTTTTGGCGATGCGTTTTTGCGCGGCGTTGGTCGCGCTTTTGCCTGCCTGGCGCGCGGCTTCGTAGGCCCGCGTGTCCTCGATGGAGCGCGCGCCCTCGGCGACGGCCACGATGCTGAACTTCGTGCCCCGCGCGACGCGGCGTTTGATGGCTGCGGCGATTTTGTTCACATCGTAGGGGATTTCGGGAACGAGGATCACGTCCGCGCCGCCCGCGAGCCCGGCGCCCATGGCGAGCCAGCCGGCGCGGTGTCCCATGATTTCGGCGAGGATGATGCGGTGGTGGCTGTGCGCGGTGCTGTGCAGGCGGTCGATGGCGTCGGTTGCGATTTCAAGCGCGGTGGCGAAGCCGATGGTGGAGTCGGTGTGCGCGACGTCGTTGTCGATTGTCTTTGGCAGCGTGACAATGTTGAGGCCTTTTTCGGCGAGCTTGAGCGCGTTTTTATGCGTGCCGCCGCCGCCGATGCAAACGAGCGCGGTGAGCTTGTGGCGCTTGTAGGTGGCCACGAGTTTGTCGCGCACATCGACGGGGCCTTTTGGCGTTCCCATGCGGTGGGGCTTGAGCCGGCTCGTGCCGAGCACCGTGCCGCCGACGGTGAGGATGTTGGCAAGGTCCTCCTTTTTTAACTCGACCCAGCGATCCTCAAGCATGCCGAGGAATCCGTCGCGAAATCCGATGACGTTCCAGCCTTTACCGATGGCGGTTTTGCCGATGGCGCGGATGGCCGCGTTGAGGCCGGGACTGTCGCCCCCGGCGGTGAGAACTCCAATGCACGTTTTCTTTTTGGATGATTTGGGATTCTTTTTCGACGGCTTCATCTTTGTCTCCGAGGAAAATGCGAAGACCGCGCGCGGGCAAGGCGCAATAAACGCCCCGCGTTAAATCGCGCGCATTATATGCCGGGCGTCGCAAGCGATGCCGCGCCCCTACTTCCACAGGTTCCAAAAATGGTGCGTCGGGCCGTGGCCGGAGCCGACGTCGAGCGCGTCGGAGGTTTCGATGGCGCGTGTGAGGTAGGCTTTGGCGGCGCGGATCGCGTCGAGCGGCGTGGCGCACTGCGGAAGCTGGGCGGCGATCGCGGCGGAGAGCGTGCAGCCGGTGCCGTGCGTGTTTTTTGTGGCGATGCGCGGGGCGCGGAGCTCGGTTTGCGTGACGCCGTCATCAACGATGTCGATGCTTTCGGTGCCGTCGAGATGGCCGCCTTTTACCATGACAATGCGCGGGCCGAGCTCGCGCAGGGCGCGCGCGGCTTTGCGCATGTCGTCGAGGTTTTTTATCGGTGCGCAGCCGAGGAGCACCTCGGTTTCGGGGATGTTGGGCGTGATGATTTCGGCGAGGGGGAAGAGTTCGCTGCGGAGCGACTCGATGGCGTCATGGGCGAGCAACTGGTGTTTGCTTTTGGACACCATGACGGGATCGATGACGATGCGTTTCGCGTTGTGGCGGCGAAGGTCGGCGGCGACGCGGCGCGTGATTTCGGCGGTGCCGAGCATGCCGATTTTCACCGAGTCAACGCGCACGTCGGCATACAGCGTGTCGATTTGCCGCGTGATAAAATCAAGCGGGATTGGATAAATGCCGGTGACGGTTTGCGTGTTTTGCGCCGTGAGCGCGGCGAGCACGCCCATGCCGTAGGCGCCGTTTGCGGAAAATGCCTTCAAGTCGGCGAGCACGCCGGCGCCGCCCGACGGGTCGGTGGTTGCGATCGTGAGGACGTTAGGAATCATGGTGATCGTTTTGTTGTGAAATTTTTGGGTAGGGCGAACCCTCCGGGTGAGCCGGGATTGTGGACGGCTCACCCGGAGGGTTCGCCCTACCATGTGTCATTTTTTCGCAGCCAGAAGCGCCGCGGTCGCGGCGCGGGGATCATCCGCATACGAAATCGCCGAGACAATGGCGATGCCGGTCACGCCGGTCGCATAAATGGCGGGCGCGCTTTCCGCAGTGATGCCGCCGATTCCAACCATGGGCACGGGCGAGAGAGGGACGAGCTCGGCGAGTCCGGCGGCACCGATTGCGGGCGGGGCGTTGCGCTTGGATTGCGTCGGAAAAACGGGGCCGATGCCGATGTAGTCGACGACGGTCTTGTCAACCGCGAGGACCTGTTCGCGATTGGATGTGGAGAGGCCGAGCAGCTTGTCTTTCCCGATGAGCCGGCGGACAACGGGCGCGGGCAGATCGCCCTGGCCGATGTGCACTCCGTCGGCATTGAGCGCGAGCGCGAGATCGACATGGTCGTTGATGATGAGCGGCACGCCGAGGCGCTTGAGCAGGTCGCGCACGGCCATGCCGTTTTCGTAAAGCTCGCGTTTAGTGCCGCCATCGGTGCGGTATTGCACGATGGAGACGCCGCCCGCGACGGCGGCTTCGATGGATTCGAGGAATCCCTTTTTATAAACCGACGGCATGTCGGTGACCATGTAGAGTGTGTAATCGGGTTGTTTCATGAGGGAAAAGGAGTCAGGAGTCAGAATACAGGAGTCAGGAGATGAAGAGGGATGGGTGGCGAGTAGTGAGGAGTGAATGGTGGAAGATGGATTCTGGCACTCAGGCTTCTATCCTCTGTTTTCGATTTTTGCGTATTTGCGAATGGTGTCGGCGTCGAGCCGGTCGAGTTCGTCAATGAGCGCGGTGCGAAAACTTCCGGGGCGCGGCGCGCGCGCGGCGGCGAGTTCGCCCGCGATCGCCATGAACACGGCGGCGGCCGCGGCGCCATGAATCTTGTCCGGCGCGACGGCGACGCACGCCGCGGCAAGCGCGCCTTGCGCGCACCCGACGCCGGTCACGCGCGTGAGAAGCGGATGGCCGTTGGCGCAGGCGAGCGTGCGCGCGGCATCAAGCGCGTAATCAACGGGGCCGGTGACAAGAACGGCGTTTCCAGTCTGCGCGACGAGTTGCGCGGCGGCATCAAGCGCGTGCTCGGCGCTGTCGCCGCTGTCCGCGCCGCGGCCTTTTCCGGCGCGGCCCGCGAGCGCGATGATTTCGGAGGCGTTGCCGCGAATGAGCGCGGGGCGTTGCGCAAGAATTTCGCGCGAGAAACGCGTGCGCAGGCTGATCGCGCCGATGGCGACGGGGTCGAGCACCCACGGTTTTCCGGCAAGCGTGGCAGAGGCGATCGCGGCGCGCATCGCCTCCATTTGCGAGGTGTCGAGCGTGCCGACGTTGATGAGAAGCGCGTCGGCGATCGCGGCAAATTCGGCTGCCTCCTCCGCGTGCTCGACCATCGCGGGCGACGCGCCGATGGCGAGGAGTATGTTTGCGGTGATGTCCTTGACGACCTCGTTGGTCATGCAATGCACGAGCGGGCGTCGCTCGCGGAGCGTTTCGAGCACGCGGACGATGTCGTCGACGGTGACTGCTGGTTTGTTTTGGGCCATGTTTGCGAGATTTGGTTCAACGCGGTTTTTTCGCGGCGACTGAACCGGCCCGCCGTCCCGGTGCTGGCGCGCCCGGCGCGGCTGTGACGATTCCCTTCGCCGGTATTAACCGGATCAGGTTCGACGGGTTTGTTCTCAGCTTCCCTCGGGCGGAAGCACCCCGTGTCACTAGACGCGGCGGAGTTTTGCCCGCGGCGGGGCGCTGTCAATCCTTCAGGATGCGTCGCCGGAACGAGACGGGCCGGGGCTTGGCGCTTCCGGGGCGATCTGACTCCAAAGCATGGCGGATTTTTCGCGCAAAATCTCTCGCGCGCGAACGACCTCGTTTTCACGGGCTGCGCGGTTTTTTTCGGCGATGCGCGCGAGGTCGTCGAGGTTGTAAACAAAAACATTTTCGATGTCGGCGACGGATGGCTCGACATCGCGCGGCATGGCCAGGTCGATGAAAAAAAGCGGCTGCGCGCGGCGCCGGCGCATGGCGGCCTCGGCGGCGTCGCGGCGGATCACGGCCTCGGGCGCGGCGGTCGAGCAGACGACAATGTCATAATCGGCGAGGTGTGCGGGGACGTGCTCGAAGGGCAGGGCGGTGGCGCCGAGATCGCTTGCAAGCGCCATCGTGCGCTCAAACGTCCGGCTGGCCACGGTGAGGGCGCTCGCACCGCGGCTTTGAAACGCGCGCGCGGTTTTTTCGCTGATATCGCCCGCGCCGAGCAGGAGGATGCGCGTGCGCCCAAGCTCTCCGAAAATCTTTTGCGCAAGATCGACGGCGACATTGGCGATGCTGACCTGGCCGGCGGTGATCGCGGTGCTGGTGCGGACGTGTTTTGCGTATTGGAATGTTTTTTGGAAAATGCGGTTGAGCGCGGGGCCGGTCGCGCGGCGCGTCAGCGCGTCGGCGTAGGCGTCCTTCACCTGGCCGAGAATTTCGGTTTCGCCGAGCATCTGCGAGTCGATCCCCGCCGCCACTTCGAGGAGATGCTGGATGGCGTCGCGTCCCGTCGCATGCTGGCGGATCTCGCGAAATGTTTTCTCGGGGAATTCCTGCAGCGCGCAGAAATTTTCCTCAATGCGCGCAATCGCCGCGGGCGTTTCGGCGACGCCGTAGATTTCGACGCGGTTGCAGGTGTTCAGCACGACGACCTCGCGCAAGCCGTCGATTGCGGCGAGGCGGCATTGGAGGCCGGGCAGCTTGTTTTCGGTGAGCGCGAGTTTTTCGCGGAGTTCGATCGGCGTGGCGTGGTGATTTGCCCCGACAAAAAAGAAACCCGGCGATGCGTTTGGTGCGCGCGCGGATTTGGCGGCGGCTTCAGGGACGGCTGTGTTGTCGCGGCTCATGGTTTCTGGTGCGCGTCCGCGCCGGTTGCGCGAGAAGCGCGGTGATTGTTGACCAAGCCGATGGAGAAAATTGCCACGACAAACAACACGATGCACGCCCACGCGAGACGGCGGGCGGGCACGATATTTGCGAGCCGGAGCGCGAGGAACACCGCGTAGAGAAACCAGATCGCGCCGAGAAAAAGCATGGCGAACCCGACGGTGTGCCCCGCGCCGCGCTGCCAGTGGATGAGCGCGACGGCGAGCGACGCGCCGAGCAGGATCGCGCCGGTCGCGTGCAGGCGCAGGTTGATCTGGTCGAGCGCGCGCATCGACGGCAGAAACGAAAAAATGCCGTCCATCCGCCGGCGCTTGATGCTGAACCACTGAAGCAGATACATGCCGGATGTGAGCGCGAGCAGCCCGAAAACGCCGTAGCTAAAAAGCGCGAGCGCGGCGTGAAACTCGATCCACGCGTTGCCGCCGGACGCGGACGCGCGGCAAACCGCGTCGCACGCCGGAACCGCGAGCGAAACGAGGCTGAGCGCGGCGGCAAACGCGGACGTGAAAAATCCGAGCAGACTTAACCGGAAAACCGCGCCGACGATAAAATACAGGGCGACCGCCGACCATGTGGTGAATTGCAAAATCTCAAACGTGTTGCCGATGGGACAGCCGCCGATTGCTTTTCCGCGCAGATACAGTCCGAGGGTTTGCGCGACGAACCCCGCGAGCATGATAAAAAACGAGAGGCGGTTCGAATGACGCCCGCGCCGGACGAGCGGGACCACGCCGAACAAAAAGCCGCCCAAGTAAAGAGCGGCCGCCAGCCAGAGCCAGGCGCGGTCTGTGAGGAAAGTCTCGATCATTCGCGGCCGATTAGATGCGGAATCTTCCGGCAAGCGCAAGACAGCGAAACAGGCGCATCAATTTAACTCGATATTTAAGGCACTCGCTCCAAAGTTTCGCCATTCCCGAAATTCGAGACTTTGAAATCCTTCGCCATGCACAAGCATCCCCTTTTTGTTTTTGCCGCGTTTGCGTGGGTGTTCGCAGCCACGACCATTGCCGGCCCGGCAACCGCCGAAACCAAACTCACCGAGATTGATTTCCCGCGCATGTCAAGCGGCAGGGAACAACTCGAACTCGCCCATGAATACCCTTTTATGGCTGACGAAGGTTTTCATTCTTTTATCGAGTCGCCGCAACGTCGCGCCGCATTCGAGAAAACCATTGAGTATTTTCCCGATGACAAGACCACCGTCCTCCTTGCCACCATCGAGATTGCAAGGCTTGACAAATATATACGTCGCAGCGAACGAGCCATCGAACGCTTGCCTCCGCTCATCGCCGCCGTCGGAAACGATGTTTCGCCCGAAGTGCTTGCGGAAGCAGAGATTATGCACGCGGATTTGTTGGAAAGCCTTGGTCGCAAGGCTGAAGCCGGAGAACTTCTCACACGCGTCGCACTCGATGCGTGTTTTTCTGACGACACGCGTGTATCGGCCTCATTGTCCGCGATTCAGTATTTTTCGCTGGAAAAAAGGCTACACTTGTTTGATGAAATGGTTAAACTTAATACAAAATATCAAACCGATATCTACTGTTCTATTGTGTATTGGTGCTTTCGAAATAATGATGATAACGCAGTTCGCACACGAATAGAGACGCTTCTAAATACTCAGCCCGACAAGGCGCATGCCATCCTCGCAAAGGTGGTTGAAGACTCCGGGCGCTGGAACAACGGGGACTGGCAAGCCCGATTCAGTGCGATGATCGAGGAACTTATCCCCTCGCCATCAACAGAACTCGCAAACGCGCTCGCATGGCGCAAAGTCTCCTTTGTCGTTCGGGATAAACTTCAGATGTTGCTTGCTGAAAATCCGGATGCCGAGCTGCGCAAACTCGCCAGACCCGATCCCTCAATGAAAACTCTCTATGCCTATAAGCTTGCCATAGAGAAGGCCAAACAAAGGCGGGATGCCGCGCTTTGCGTCCGGCTTCACCTGCAAAACCTCGCCGTGTTTCCCATTCAAAGAGATTATAGGGATTTTTCCTGGCGTCTCCGATCAGCCCTTCATGATCTTGATTGGAAAGACCGCCAAGGCGACACGCGCGCGGAAGACTCGCTGTTTCTCCAAATCCTCGACCTTTGCGAATTATTTCCCCGTGGTAACTATATCTACATCGAAGGGCAAGCTTGGCGGGCCGATTATCTCGCGCGCCGGGGCAAACACGCCGAGGCCGTCAAACTTTACGAAAAACTCTTCGCCTCGACGGAAATTCCGCAAGATGAAATGAGATCCGTATATGCATGCTTTGGTAAGTTTCACGAAAACAACGGTGATTACCCCGCCGCGCTTCTTGCCTACAAGCAAATCGAGTCCGAGGCCAAGGACGATTACCAAGCTGCCGATGCGCTCCTTCGCGCGGTCTTTATCAACCTCCAGAAAGGGCATTATAATGAAGCACTGCGCATCGTAAAAATCCTCGAAATTTGCGATGGCGGAGATCTTTTTCACGCGCAAGGCAGATTCACCATTCCTGAATTCGTCGAACTCGCTTGCAGCGGGGAGGCAGAAAAATTCTGGAAGACAGGCGCGCAATGGTGGCCGCAATGGCTGGCTTTCGAGAGAAAATTTTCTCCAGCAAAGCAACCTCCCCCTTATGCTCCAGATGACATCGTTATGTCGGTTTCCCAATCATACCTATTCATGCGAACAATCAACTCGCTTGCCCCGGACGCTCCGGAATTTTGGAATTGTCTCAGAAAGCTTGCCTCCTGCGCCCGTTGGCTTCCCTCGGCGTGTGCAAATTTTCTGAAGGCTGGCGACAAAGTGATGGAAGACATTCCCGCCGCGCGCGCTGAAATGCAGTCTCTCATGGACAAAGTCCGCGCCGGCACACCACCTGAAAACTCCGCGCAAAAACCATCCAAACGGAAGTAGGGCGTGCTTTGGGGGAGGCCGCGCTCGCCGAGCGCGCCGAGAACATCGAATGCCAAACGCGGCGGTTTCGGCGAAACCGCCCTACCGAAACGGTCGCAATTTTAATATGCGTCACTTGTTTTTTCCAACAGCAATCGCAGCGCGTTCAGGCACACGACGACCGAGTTGCCTTCGTGCGCGATAACGCCGCCGTGTATGCCGTGCTCGCGGACGAGGAGTTCAATCGCATAGATTTTCACCTTGGCAAGTTTATCAAACCCGAGGTCAGCGATCGTCTCCGCGGATGGCTCGACCATGCCATCGCCCTTGATCCTGATTACCTCGACGCTTACAACACGCTCGCGTTAGTGGAGGCCTTCAGCGAGGAATTTCGCGAGGACAAGTGGCCGTCGATAATCGAAGCCGTCAAGGCGCGCCGTCCGCTGGGTCGCGGTTGGATTGGCTTAGCCGCCATGTGCTGGCGTTTTGACGAGAAGGAGCAATGCGCCGAGATTCTCCGCCGCTTCAAGGACGCTCCCAGTGTCGACAGGCGCGCCTCGCGCTTTGCGTCCGCCATGCTCGATGAATGCGAAGGCCGTGTTCGAAAGAAATCCGCGAAGAAAATGTCCGTCCCGGCAAAACCCGGCGAGTGAGCGCGGCGTGTAAGCAACATTTGTTTCCCTCGGCAACCATCGCAGTGCGTTTGGGGCACCAGTGATTTCCTTCATGGGGATTTCATAATCACTCGCGCCGGCGCAACGCGATCAGCGCGGTGAGCGCGGCGAAAAACCAGAGCGACGGGGCTCCGCCGCCATAAGCATCTTTTCTTGTCACGACCCCCGAGTTTCCGGAGTTAACGGGTTCGTAGAGCGCGTAAACGCTGGTTGCGTTTGCGGGCATGGTGAAAGTGGTCGAGGTGTTTTTTGCATTGGAGAAACTGCCTCCGTTGATGCTCATCCAGCCGTCGAAGACGGTGCCCGAGGGCGGGTCGTTTGCGACGAGCGAGATTCTTTCACCTTCCGCGTAATTGCCGGAGCCTTTGCCCTTGATGACCGTCAGCACATGGGTGTTTGGCGGCGGCGGCGTTGTGCCCGCCTTGAAGATTGCGAGGGTTACCACTTTGCCGGTTGGAAGATCGACTTTGCGTATGACGGAATTGCCCGTGTCGGCCACATAAAGACTTTTGTTGCCGTCAAAGACGATGTCGGAGGGGCGGTTGAACCGGGCTGTGTTTCCGGTGCCATCGGCGAACCCGGAGCTCCGTGCTCTGCCCGCGATGGTCAGGACATAGCCGAGGTCGGTGATTCTTCGGATGGTGGAGTTGCCGGTATCAGCCACATAAAGGCTGCCAAGGGTGTCGGATGCCATGCCGCGCGGCTGGTCAAAACGGGCGCTGGTGGTCGGGTTTCCGTTGGCCGTGCCGGAGGCGCCGGGATATCCCGCCCACGTGATAATGGAACCATCCTCGGCGACGGTGCGGATGATGTGATTGCCGGTGTCGGCGATGAAAATGTCGTCGTTGTCATCGACATGTAATTGGGTTGGGTTTCGAAAACGCGCGCTGTCTCCGGTGGCGTCCGCAAATCCCGGCGCCCCGGCGAGTCCGGCGCGGGTGCTCAGTTCGCCGTGCGAATCGATTTCGTAAATGACATGGGCGTCGGTGTCGGCGATGAGCACATTTCCACCGGCGGTTGTGGCGATGCCGCCCGGTGACGCGAGTCCGGTGGCGACTGTGCTGACCTCGCCTTCGGGTGTGATTTTGCGGACGGCTCCGTTGCCGCTGTCGGCCACCAGAAGGTCGCCTGTTGTGTCGAATGCGAGCGCGACGGGTGCGTTGAACCGCGCGTCCGTGCCGGAGCCGTCGGTCAGTGCCGCCTTCCGCACGGCCCCCGCGAAGAGCGTGGCGGTGAGATCGGGCGCGATTTTATAGATGACGTGCCTGAATGAATCGGCTACGTAGAGGTTTCCGTCATCATCGAGCGCGAGGGCGGCGGGTGTGTGGAAGAATGCCGGGATTACATTGAGCGTGAACGTGTTGCTGTAAGCCGGCGAGCCGATGCCGTTGCTGGCGATGCGCCGGATCATGTCGCCGTTATGAAATCCGGCGCCGGCCGTGAATGTGAGTGAGTGTCTCGTGGCGCCCTGGATATTGTGCCACGAGGTGCCGCCGTCGCCGGAGACTTGCCATTGATAAACGGGGGCGGGCTGGCCCCCGGCCCGGGCGACAAGGGTGACGGGTTCCTTTTCAAAGGCGGTTTGCGAGGCGGGCAGCCTTCCAATGTTGTAAGGCTCGGCGTTCACCGTGAGCAGCGCCTCGTCGCTGAATATGAAGGCGGTGTCGCTGTATATGTCATCGATTGGATAGCTGACGCGGCATCTGTAAAGTGTGCCGTCGAATCCGGGTGGTGTTGAGGTTGTCTCGAGCGTGTTCGTGGTCGAGCTTCTGCTCACGTAGTAAGAGCCGTATTCGGGCACCTCGTCCCATGAATAACCGCCGTTGTTGGAGTATTCCCATTGATAGAATACCGTGTCCCAGTAACCGACGCCGCCGAGACCGACGGTAAAGGTGGCGCCCTTGCCGGCGAGAATGGTCTGGTCGTTCGGATGCCTGGAAAAATACGGGTCAGCGATGAGGGATCCCGTGAGCAGCAACAGGCCGGGCAACAACGCCATTATTGCTTTCGCGCCGATCCCAAACGTGTTCCTCAGGTGGATGCCGGCACGGGTCGGGGTTGCATGCTGGCGCCTGGTGTTTGTCCTCCGGGGCACTAATCTTTCCACTGTCTCACTCCGGATTGCATGTCGAGTTGAGTAATGGGCTTTCATGCTGGCAGGCATGACGCGACCGCATGACATAAGTTGCGCGCGCACACGTTTGTGTTTTTGCGCGCGTGTTTTTTGGGAGGCGATTTTTTGCGCCGCTACTTGTTTTTTCCCAGCAGCAATCGCAGCGCGTTCAGGCACACGACGACCGAGCTGCCTTCGTGCGCGATCACGCCGAGCCAGAGCGGCACGAGTCCAATGATCGAACCGGTTGCCATGATAACAACCACGCCGAGCGACACCGCGAGGTTTTGCCTGATGATTCTTTTTGCGCGGCGGCTCAGGCGAAACGCGGCGAGCACGTTTTCAATGCGGTCGTGCATTAGGATGACCTCGGCTTGCTCCAGCGCCGCGTCGCTGCCGCGCGCGCCCATCGCAATGGACACGTCGGCCGCCGCGAGACTCGGCGCGTCGTTCACGCCGTCGCCCACCATCGCGATGCGTTTGCCTTGCTCGCGGAAACTTTGGATCGCCTCAACCTTGTCCTCCGGCTTCAGGCCGGAGCGCACTTCGTCGAGGCCGAGTTCGCGGGCGATGTTTTCCGCGGCATGGCGCCGGTCGCCCGTGAGCATCACCGTGCGCACTCCGTTTGCGCGCAACTTGGCGAGCGTGTCGCGGGAGGTTGTGCGTATTTCGTCGCGCAGCAAAATGCGCCCCGTCACATCCCCGCCGGTTACCCAGACTTCGCTCAGGTCCGGCGACGAGGGCGGAAAACTTTTAATCGTTTCGACCAGCGGGCCGGTGTGGTTTTCGATGATCAATTCGCGCCGGCCAAGCAGCACGGGCACGCCGTCCACGCGTCCGCGAAGCCCCATGCCGGTGAGTGACTCGAACGCCTCCACCGCGGCGGTTTGCACGCCCGTGTTTTGCGCGTGTTTGACGATGGCGCGCGCGAGCGGATGCTGTGAATTGTTTTCAAGCGCGCATGCCAGGCGCAGCACGTCGGATTCGCGGCCCGGCGGAAAACTTTCCACGGTGGCGACGCTTAGTTTTCCCGTTGTGAGCGTGCCGGTCTTGTCGAGCGCGATGACATCCACGTCGGCGAGTTTTTCGATGGCCGCCCCGCCGCGAAACAGCACGCCGTGCCTTGCGCCCCACGCGATGGCGGCGAGAATTGCCGAGGGAATCGAGAGCACGAGCGCGCAGGGGCTCATGACGACGAGGAGCGTCATGGCGCGATAAAACGCCGATGTCGTTTCACCGCTGATAAACGGCGGCGCGCCGAAGCCGAGCCACCACACAAAAAACATGACTGCGCAGGCGCCGAGCGCGAGGAGCGTGTAATGGCCGCCAAATTTATCCGTGAATCGCTCGCTGGGAGCCCGGAGTTTTTGCGCCGTCTGAATCATGCGGATGATTTTTTGCAGCGTGCTTTCGGAGGGCAGCCGGTTGACCTCGAAATCGAGCACGCCCCACAGGTTGATCGTGCCGCTGTAAACCGCGGCGCCGGCTTCCTTTTCGACCGGGGTCGCCTCGCCGGTGATGGTCGATTCGTCGCAGGCGCTCTCGCCCTTGATCACCGTGCCGTCGGTTGGAAACGCCTCGCCGGGCTTTACGCGCACGTGGTTGCCCACGGCGAGCGCGGCGACTTCAACCGTTGTTTCCATGCCGGCGTCGTCGAGCAGCGTGGCGGTTTTTGGCGCGCTCTTGAGCAGCGAGCTGACCTCGCGCTGTGTGCGGTCCATTGCATAGGCTTCCATCGCCTCCGCCCCCGAAAAAAGAAACAACAGCACGACCGCCTCGTGCCACGCGCCTATGCATGCCGCGCCGACGGCGACCGCAAGCATGAGAAAATGAATGTCGAGCGTGCGCGTCTTTATGTTTTCCCAGGAGTCCTTCGCCGCGTCCCACGCGCCGGCGACCAGGGCGGCGATGTAGAATGCACCGGCCAGCCACGAGGGCCCGACTTCCGCGCGCTCAATCACAAATCCCGTGACGCCGAGGACGCCGCAGAGCCCCGCGAGCAGGGCGAGATTCTTCCATTCGCCGCCGTGGTGGTGATGTCCATGGCCGGATTGGTGGCCATGACCATGGTCGTGGCCGTGTTCGTGATCATCGTCATCATGGTGATGGTTTTCATCGTGGTGATCCTGTTCGCGGGATGTCGTCATGAGTAAGGGCTATACCCCCTATACCCATATTGACAAGACGAAAGAAACGTGAAAATGTCCGTGCCAGACACACGATCTAATTTTCAAAAAAGGGGAAGGCCCCGACATTTTTATGAGCGACATACATCATCATCCCGAGGGCGAGACAAAGGCGTTGCAGGTTCGCGTTCGCAAGATCGCCGGGCAGATCAACGGAGTGGAGCGCATGCTGCTGGCCGACCGCGACTGCGCGGAAATTCTGCTGCAACTGCTTTCCATACGAAAGGCGATCAAGTCGCTTTCGGAAAAAATCCTGCACGCGCACATACGCGATTGCATCGAGGGCGCGACGAACGGCAACGACGCCAAGCGCCGCATCCGCGAGCTGACGACCGTGCTGGAGCGCTACGTGGAGTAGGTGCGGGGCGCGCGCGGACTGCCAGCTTGGCCTTCCGCTCGTTGCGTGGGTTTTTCAAGGTGGCACAGCCATTCCTGTCTGTGTTCCGCGGCATTGGTTCACGGCACGGACAGGAATGTCCGTGTTACCTTGATCGGGGGCGAATCCGTTTCAATATCATGGCGCGCGCTTCGTCGCGGCCCTCGATGCGCAGCACCCAGGCGAGGGCCGCGTAGAGCGCGACCCCGGCGGCGATCATTATGGCGAGGCCGCAGGCGGTGTTGAATGTCGTCGCCGTCGCGAGGTGCGTCCACGCGCGCCAGCCTCCCCAGACCGCCGCGCCCATCGCCGCGCTCGCGATGATTATTTTTCCGAGGTCGCGGCCGATGTGAATGAACGCCATCTCGGGCGCTTTGCGCGTGAGCATCACCTGCAAAAACACCGCTTGCACGATGATGGCTGCGTTGCCCGCGATGGCGAGGCCCGCGGTCGAGAGCGGCCCCATCAGCACGAGACTCAGGACGATGTTCACCACGAAACTCAGCAGCGCGGCCACCACGGGCGTCTTGGTGTCGCGGCGCGCGTAGAAGGCGCGCAGCACCAGGTTTACAAACGAGAAAAACGGAAGCCCGACCGCGTAGATCGCGAGCACGGGGGCCATCGCGAAGGTGTCGCTTGCGACAAACTCGCCGCGTTGGAACAGCAGCCGGATTAGCGGCAGCGCGAGCACGCCAAGCCCGGCGGCGGCGGGGATGTTGATGAGCAGGATCAGGCGCATTCCCTTGCGGTAGGCGTTTGCCATGCCGGCGGTGTCGTTTTGCGCGGCGAAGCGCGAGATGAGCGGAAACACCACCGTCGAGACCGCCACGGCGAACACGCCGATGGGCAGCTCCATCAGGCGCTGGGCAAAATTGAGAAGCGCGACCGCGCCGTCGTTGAGCGACAGGGCGATGTAGCGCGACACGGTCATGTTGATCAGGTAAACCGCCGAGCCGAGCACCGTCGGCGCCATGAGCCGGAAGATCGCGCGCACCGGCTCGCTGAGCTCAAGCGTGAAGCGCGGACGCCAGCCCTCGCGCAGCAACGCCCACCCGGGCACGCACATTTGCCCGAGTCCGCCGGCGAGCACGCCGGCGCACAGCATGTAAACCTGCGTCATTTTTGCGTCCGGCCAGAGCCGCGTGCCGAGCCAGAGCATTCCGATCATGGCGAGGTTGAGCCAGATTGGCGACAGGGCCGGCTCGAGAAAGCGTCCGAGCGACTGCAGCGCCGAGCTGAACACGGACGCCAGGCACACAAAGAGCAGGTAGGGAAACAGCACCACGGTCATGTTGCCGCTCAACAGCCAGCGTTGCACGGTGGCGTTGTCGCCTGTGAACACGCGCGCGGCCGCCTCGATCCACGGCGGCTGGCTGAAAAAAATCATCGCCGCCACAACGACCGCGCCCGCCACGACCGCGAGCCAGCTCGCGACTTGGTTGACCAGCGCGAACGCGCCCTCGCGCCGGCGTTGTTCGAGCTCGATGTTGAGCGTCGGCACAAACGCCGCCGTGAGCGAACCCTCGCCGAGCAGCCGCCGGAACAAATTGGGCAGCTGGTAGGCGGTGAAAAAAGCCGACGAAATCCCGCTCAAACCGAAGACCGCCGCGGTCTGCATGTCGCGCACAAGGCCCAGCACGCGCGACACCATCGTCGCGCCCGACACCAAGCCTATGTTTTTGAGGTTCCTCGACACGCCCGCATTTGTCGCCACGCGGGCGGCATCTAGCAAGAAATTAGCTCGGGCCGGGGTGTAATTGCGAATGGTAGCAAAACGCAAAGATGCAATCCTTTGGAGTGCGGTGGCAAAGCGAAGCGACGACACCGCTTTGAGCGAGTTGCGCCCGGTGAAAATCTTACGCTGTTCAAAGCGGTGTCGCCGGTCGCTTGCGCTCCCTTTGCCACCGCACTCCAAAATAACTCCGCTTCGTCGCATATTTCATCAAACTGCTACCAATTGCAATTGCACCCCTCGGGCCGCGCGCGGATGTTTTGCGATTGAGTTGCGCGGGGAGCATTTTTCTTCTTCTCCTGACTCCAGACTCCTTTCATCCTGCTCCCTTTTATTCTTCCCATGCGCATTCTCACAGGCATCCAGCCCTCGGGCACGCTCCACATCGGCAACTACTTTGGCGCCATCAAACCCGCCGTCGAATTGCAGGCGCGCGGCGACGCGTTTTATTTCATCGCCGACTACCACTCGATGACCACGCTCACCGACCCGGAGCAGCGGCGCAAAAACGTGCTCAACGTGGCGCTCGATTTTCTCGCGTGCGGACTCGATCCGTCGCGCAGCGTTTTCTGGAGGCAAAGCGATGTGTCCGAGGTGTGCGAACTGACGTGGATTCTCGGCACCGTCGCCCCGATGGGGCTCATCGAGCGCGCGCACAGCTACAAGGACAAGCTCGCGCACGGCTTCTCGCCGAGCTTCGGACTGTTCTCCTATCCCGTGCTCATGGCCGCTGATATTTTGCTGTTCAACTCCGATCTCGTGCCCGTGGGCAAGGACCAGAAGCAACACCTGGAGATCACCCGCGACATCGCGATCAAATTCAACCTGGCCTACGGCGATGTGTTCACGGTTCCCGAGCCGGAAATCCGCGAGGAAGTCGCCACCGTTCCCGGCCTCGACGGCCAGAAAATGAGCAAGAGCTACAACAACACGATCGACATTTTCGGCGACGAAAAGGCCGTGCGCAAAAAAATCATGGGTATCGTGATGGACAGCCGCACGCCCGCGGAGCCGAAACCCGACGCGGACCAAAACCTCGCAATTCAGCTACTCAAACTCGTTGCGCCCGCCGATATCGCGAAGGAAACCGAGGAGCGCCTGCGCGCGGGCGGGCTCGGCTACGGCGACCTGAAAAAAAGCCTGTTCGAGCACTACTGGAACTATTTCGCAGAGGCCCGCGCCAAGCGCGCCGAGCTTGCCGCGAACATGGACTATGTGAACAAGGTTCTGGCCGACGGCGCCGCGCGAGCGAGGGAGGTCGCGGCACCCATCCTGAAAAAAGCGCGCGAGGCTTGCGGACTGTGATGTGTAGGGGCGCACCTTGCGTGCGCCCTGGTGTTCGTAGAACTGTTTGCGAGCGTATCCACAAAGTCCTCGAGCACTAGGGCGCACGCGAGGTGCGCCCCTACGGCCTTGATTGCAAACTTCGACAGTGATTATGTGGCGTCATGCCGTTCTACTCGCGTCGAACCTCGCAACTGCATGTCGGGCGAATATCAATTTCCGGCGCGCGCTATTTTGTGACATTTGCGACCGAAGGTCGCCGACCATGGCTCAATGATGCTTTGTGCCGTGCACACATGATCGAGGTTTTGAAAAGCGGACATAATGCGCGCAGGTGGATGCTGCTGGCGGTCACTTGCATGCCTGATCATGTGCATGTGCTGTTCGAGCTTGGAGTGGATGTCGGCGTGTATGCGAATGTCGGGCGTTGTGTGGCGCGATGGAAAAACCTGTCGCGAGCCAACGCGACGCGTGGTGATGGCTGGCAGCGCGATTTTTGGGAACATCGTTTGCGCCCGGATGAGATGAACGAGGACTATGCCCGATACATTTATATGAATCCATATCGTGCGGGCTTGATTGAATGCGGCGATGGCGGATGGGATGGCACATGGATGCCAGAGCCGAGGTGTTTCGATTTTGTGGAGCACCTCGGCCCGTCCGGTTCGCCGCCCGTTGAGTGGCTCGGTGATTTGGAAAAAGTCGCCGACCGCGATTCGTAGGGGCGCACCTTGCGTGCGCCCTGGTGTTCGTAGAACTGTTTGCGAGCGCATCCACAAAGTCCTCGAGCACGAGGGCGCACGCAAGGTGCGCCCCTACGAGTTATTATCAAACTTCATGCGCGGGTTGTTTTCCAAAAATTCCGCGATGGTAGCTGCGAAGGTTTCGCCGAATTCGGCGCGCTTTTTTTCGCCCATGCCGAAGATGTCGTGCATGTCGGCGAGGCGCGTCGGGTATTCTCGGGCGAGCTGGCGGAGCGTGGCGTCGCCGAAGATGACATAGGCGGGCACGCGGCGTTCGTCGGCGAGTTTTTTGCGGAGTTCGCGCAGGCGGGCGAAGAGGATTTCGTCGCACTCGATGCTGCCCTGGCGCGGGATGACTTTTTTCACCTTCGGGAGCGCGATCGGCTTGGTGAGCATCACGGGGCGGCGCGAGCGGAGCAGGTCAACGCCCTCGGCGGTGAGTTCGAGCGTGGGGAACTCGCCCTCGGCTTGCGCGAGGCAGCCCATGCGCATGAGTTCGCGTCCGACGGCGGCCCATTGCGGGCGCGTCATTTCGGAGCCGATGCCGTAGGTGCTGACCTTGTCGTGGCCCCAGCGGCGGATTTTGTCGGTGTCGGCTCCGGTGAGCACTTCGACGATGTGGTTGAGGCCGACGCCGAAGCGGCTGGCCTGGCGCACGCGATAGACGCAGGAGAGGAATTTTTGCGCGGCGATGGTGCCGTCGAATGTTTCGCGCGGCTCGAGGCAGTTGTCGCACGCGCCGCAGTTGTCTATCGGGAAGGTTTCGCCGAAGTAGCCGAGGAGTTCGCGGCGGCGGCACGAGGCGTTTTCCGCGTAGTGGAGCATGAGGCGCAGTTGCGTGCGCGCGACGTTGCGCTCGTGCTCGTCGGTCATCTCGTCGATGAAGTGCGTTTGCTTCGCGGCGTCGCCCCCGCTGAAGAGCAGGAGGCAGTCGCCGGGGAGCCCGTCGCGCCCGGCGCGGCCCGTTTCCTGGTAATAACCCTCGATGTTTTTCGGGAGGTCGTAGTGGATGACCCAGCGGACGTTGGGTTTGTTGATGCCCATGCCGAAGGCGATGGTGGCGCAAATGATCTTGGTTTCGTCGCGGAGGAAAAGCTCCTGGTTTTCGGCGCGCTCCTTGTTGGTGAGCCCGGCGTGGTAGGGACGGGCGGAGTAGCCGCGCGCGGAGAGCGACTCGGCGACACGCTCGGCGGTGGCGCGCGTGGCGCAGTAAACGATGCCGCTTTCGTCCTCGCGCTTTTTCACGAAGGCGATGATTTGCGCGAGCGGGCCGTCCTTGGGCAGGACGCGGTAGGTGAGATTGGGGCGGTTGAAACTGGCGACGTAGATTTGCGGGTCGCGGAGCTTGAGGTGCCTGACGATGTCGGCGCGCACGCGCTCGGTGGCGGTGGCGGTGAGCGCCATCACGGGGATGTCGGGCAGCAGCTCGCGGAGTTGCGCGAGCTGGCGGTATTCGGGGCGGAAGTCGTGCCCCCATTCGGAGATGCAATGCGCCTCGTCGATGGCGAGCGCGGCGACGTTCCACGCGCGGAGATTTTCCGCCCAACTGTCGAGCATGAGGCGCTCGGGCGCGACGTAGAGCAGCCGCCATTCGCCGCGGTGCAGGCCGGCGAGGCGCGCGCGCGATTCGCGTTCGCCGAGCGAGGAATTCAAGAACGTGGCCGCCACACCCGCCGACTGGAGCTGGTCAACCTGGTCCTTCATCAACGCGATGAGCGGCGAGACGACGACCGTCAGGCCGGTGCGATGCAGCGCGGGCAGCTGGTAGCACATGGATTTGCCGCCGCCGGTGGGGAGCAGCGCAAACACGTCGCGACCCGCGAGCGACGCCTCGATGATTTCGCGCTGGAGCGGACGAAAATCGGGATAACCGAAAGTCGTCTGGAGCGTGATCTGGAGTTCGTCGGGCTGCACAAACGCTATAGCCGCAAAGAGGCGCAAAAGGCGCAAAGGAAAAAATGCGAGGGTTGGATTTTCGGGCATTCGCCCGCGTGTCACGCATTGCCATGCCGGGGGCCTGTTCGCCGCATTTGAAAGGTTTAACTTGCTGGCAAACGCCCGGCGTTTCAGGTTGCGACCTTGTCCATGCATAAAACGTCCGACATCAATATCATCGAAATAAGAGCGCTTCCGTCGCCCGCCCAGCTTATGGCGGCCGAGCCGCGCACCGATACGCAGTCCGCCTTCATCGCCAGCGCCCGCGAGCAAATCCAGAAAATCATTTTCGCCGACGACAAACGATTCCTCCTCGTCGTCGGCCCGTGCTCGATTCATGACACCGCGGCCAGCGCCGATTACGCCCGCCGGCTTGCCGCGCTCGCCCGCGAGGTTTCCGACCGCGTGCTCATTGTCATGCGTGTTTATTTCGAGAAGCCGCGCACCACGATTGGCTGGAAGGGGCTCATCATGGATCCGCGGCTCGACGGCTCGCACGACATCGCCGCCGGACTCCGCATGGCGCGCGCGTTTCTGCGCGAAATACTCGACCTCGGCCTGCCCACCGCCACCGAGTTGCTCGACCCGGTGACGCCGCAATACATCGCCGACCTCATCTGCTGGTCGGCCATCGGCGCGCGCACGACCGAATCGCAAACACACCGCCAAATGGCCTCCGGTCTTTCCATGCCGCTCGGTTTCAAAAACGGCACCGACGGCTCGCTCTCCGCCGCCATCAACGCGATCAAGGCCGGTTCGCAGCCCCAGACTTTCCTCGGCGTCAATTTCGACGGCCATGCTTCCGCGGTTGTCACCCGCGGCAATCCGTGGTGCCACATTGTGCTGCGCGGCGGTTCGCACGGCCCGAACTATTCGTCCGAGCACATCGCCGAGGCCGAGCGCGTGCTGGCGAAGGCAAACCTCCCGCGTTCCATCCTTATCGATTGCAGCCACGACAACTCCGCCAAGCAACCCGGGCGACAGCCCGAGGTGTTGCGCGAGGTGGTGCGCCAGATCAACGAAGGCAACACCTCGATCATTGGCGCGATGCTCGAAAGCAATTTGCTCGCCGGCAACCAGCCCTTTCCCCAGCCGCGGGAAAAGCTGAAATACGGCGTTTCGATCACCGACGGTTGCATCGATTGGGAAACGACCGAGTCGCTAGTGCGCGAACTTCACGCCGCGCTCGCCCCGCGCTTCGCGCAAGGCTGAGCTTCTGCCGTGTTGGTTAACGAAGGTAGGGCGGTTTCGCCGAAACCGCCGCTTCCGAAACTGCCGCGCGAGGCTGTCCATTGTGCCATTGATACGGCCACTCGCCGGGTGTCGCGCAGAGGTTTTTGCGCAAGGGATTGTTTCGGATGTAGTGCCATTTTTCAGCCAGTGAAGCATGATCGCGTATGCGGTGATCGAAAAAATCCCGCTGCCACTGGATGTTTTTGTGCCGGGCAAGATAGCGTTTCCAGTCGAAAACCGTGCGACGCATGGAGACCGTCCTGCTGAATGAAACCAGTCCGTGCAAGTGATCCGGCATGAGCACGAGAAGTTGTATCCACCATTGGCAGATGCGCTGGCGATGAATGAAACTGTTTTCCACGGTTTGCGCGATGTCGGGGGTGGCAAGCTGGTTCAGTCCGCGCGGGGTGCAGTTGATTGTGATGAAGTAAGTTTCCCCGTCCTTGACCCATGAGGGGATGGCGTGCGGGAGTTTTTTGCGTTTTGGGAGCGACGCATAGGGTAGGGCGCGCTCGCCGAGCGCGCCGTCGGGAGGAGTGGGGTTTTGCGTGTGCATGATGCGCCGGTCTTTGCCAGCCGCCAAAGCATGTGGTTTTGCCAATGATGGCAAAAGGTTTTTGGCCGGATGATGGCGGAATATGGTGCAGACGGCGGTTTCGGCGAAACCGCCCTACCCAAAACACTCTCGCGCGCTGTTACGTTTTCATCACCAGCTTGTCGTCTTTCACGCTGAACTTCACTTCGGCGCCTTCGGTGATTTCGCCGGCGACCAGGGCGCGCGCGAGTTTGGTTTCGATTTCGCGCTGGAGATAACGCTTGAGCGGGCGCGCGCCGAAGACCGGGTCGTAACCGCGCTCGCCGATCCATTCTTTTGTCCGCTTGTCCATCGTCACGGTGACGCGGCGGTCGGTGAGGCGCTTGTTCAGGTCGGCCAGGAGGAGGTCAACGATGGCCGTGATTTCGTCGAGCGTGAGCGGCTTGAAGAGGATGGTTTCGTCGATGCGGTTCAGGAACTCGGGACGGAAACTTTTGCGCAGCTCGGTCATCACGCTTTCGCGGACGGATTCCGGGATGGTGTCGCCCGTGACGCCTTCGAGCAGGTGGCGGCTGCCGAGGTTCGAGGTCATGATGATGATCGTGTTCTTGAAATCCACGGTGCGGCCCTGGCTGTCGGTCACGCGGCCGTCGTCGAGGACTTGAAGGAGGACGTTGAAGACGTCGGGGTGCGCTTTTTCGATTTCGTCAAAGAGCACGACGGCGTAGGGCTTGCGGCGCACGGCCTCGGTGAGCTGGCCGCCTTCGTCGTAACCGACGTAGCCCGGGGGCGCGCCGATGAGGCGCGAGACGCTGTGCTTTTCCATGTATTCGGACATGTCGATGCGGATGACGGCGTCCTCGGTGTCGAAGAGGGTGGCGGCGAGTGTTTTGGCGAGTTCGGTTTTGCCGACGCCGGTGGGGCCGAGGAAGAGGAAGCTGCCGACGGGGCGGCGCGGGTCCTTGATGCCGGCGCGGGCGCGGAGGATGGCGTCGCTGACAAGGTCAACGGCCTCGTTCTGGCCGATGACGCGCCGGTGGAGCGTGTCGGCGAGGCGGAGGAGTTTTTCGCGCTCGCTTTCGACGAGGCGCGTGACGGGGATGCCGCTCCACTTGGCGACGATTTCGGCGACCTCCTCGGCGGAGACTTCCTGCTTGAAGAGCTCGGTCCTGGCCTCGGCTTTTTCGAGTTTCTTGAGTTCGTTTTCGAGTTGCGGAATTTTGCCGTGCTGGAGTTCGGCGAGTTTGTTGAGGTCGTAGGTGCGCTCGGCTTTTTCCATGGCCACGCGCGCGGCGTCGAGTTCCTCGCGGACTTTGCTCACGCGGGCGACGGCGGCTTTTTCCTTGTCCCATTTCGCTTTCAACGCGGCGGTTTCGGTGCGCGTGTCGGCGAGTTCCTTGCGGAGTGTTTCGAGGCGGCGTTTGCTGGCCTCGTCTTTTTCGAGCTTGAGGGCGGCTTCCTCGATTTCGAGCTGGAGGACGCGGCGCTGGAGGGCGTCGAGTTCCTGCGGGGCGCTGTCCATTTCGGTGCGGATCATGGCGCAGGCCTCGTCGATGAGGTCGATGGCCTTGTCGGGGAGGAAACGGTCGGAGATGTAGCGGTTGGAAAGGGTGACGGCGGAGACGAGGGCGTTGTCCTGGATGCGGACGCCGTGGTGGAGTTCGAAGCGTTCCTTCAGGCCGCGGAGAATGGAGATGGCGTCCTCGACGGAGGGCGGCTCGACGAGCACGGGCTGGAAGCGGCGCTCGAGGGCGGCGTCTTTTTCGATGTGCTTGCGGTATTCGTCGAGCGTGGTGGCGCCGATGCAGTGCAACTCGCCGCGCGCGAGCATGGGCTTGAGGAGGTTGCCGGCGTCCATGGCGCCCTCGGTTTTTCCGGCGCCGACGATGGTGTGGAGCTCGTCGATGAAGAGGAGCGTGCGGCCCTCGGACTTTTTGATTTCGTTGAGGACGGCTTTGAGGCGTTCCTCGAATTCGCCGCGGTATTTCGCGCCGGCGATGAGCGCGCCCATGTCGAGCGCGAAAAGGGTTTTGTCCTTGAGGCCCTCGGGGACGTCGCCGCGCACGATGCGTTGCGCGAGTCCCTCGACGATGGCGGTTTTGCCGACGCCGGGTTCGCCGATGAGCACGGGGTTGTTTTTGGTTTTGCGCGAGAGGATGCGGATGGCGCGGCGGATTTCGTCGTCGCGACCGATGACGGGATCCATTTTGCCCTTGCGGGCCTGGGCGACGAGGTCGATGCCGTATTTTTCGAGCGCCTGGTAGGTGGACTCGGGGTTGTCGGTGGTGACGCGCTGGTTGCCGCGAATGTCGCGGAGTGTTTTCAGGACGGTGTCGCGGTCGAGTCCGAAGGACTTGAAATATTTCGCGAGCGCGGGCGGCTTGCCGACTTCGATGAGGCCGAGGAAGAGGTGCTCGACGCTGATGTATTCGTCCTTGAGTTTTTTCGCCTCCTTTTCGGCGGCGATGAAGACTTCGTTGACGGCCTGGGTGATGTAGATTTTGGAGACGTCGATGTTGCCGGTGACGCGCGGGAGGCGGTCGAGCTCGCGCCCGGCGGCGAGCGTGAGGGCGCTGGTGGTGAGGCCGAGTTTTTCGACGAGCGCGGGCACAAGGCCGTTTTCCTGTTGGAGCAGGGCGTAGAGGAGGTGCCACGAATCGACTTCGTTGTGGCTGCGGTTGCGGGCTTCGTTTTGCGCGTCAGTGACCGCCTGGCGCGACATTGCGGTGAGTTTTTGAAAATCCATAATGCGCACAATAACGCATTATGCGTGCCAACACAAATGGGCGGGGCTTCGGAGGGAGACGTTAATTTGGTGTGTGCCGCCGTGCGCCAAAAGTGCGCCCCTGCGAGGACGATTTGGCGCAGCGTTCGCGTTACTTCTAGTGTTACGTCAAAAGGCAAGGACCGAGGTGTTTTCTGGTCGGCATCCCACGGCATAGTTATGCTCTAAAGTGTCACCTGTCTTTCCGGATCATACCAGCTGAGAAGATAATTTTTTTACCAAAAAAGACCCAGCTAAAACCAGGGGCCAGCGCATCGACGCGGGGGGGGCATGGATCGAGTTTGAAAATGCGGAAAATAAGTGGTCCCCGCGCAACATAGTTTTCGGGCGGATGCGGAAACGCATTTTTTGCAAGGGTGGCCAAGGGTGCGACGCGCGCCAATCGACACGGCGCCGTTGACAGGTAATACGCAATCATCCATGTGAGCGGCCTCGTGTTTAACGTCCCCCAAAAACTTATGAAATACTTGCTTGCTATCATTATGCTCTCATTGGCCTGCGGCCTTTGTAAGGCTGGGACAACATCTGACAAGGCGCGGGAACTAAACAAACTGCTGGATCATTTGGGCTATGGCGAGTCGTTTTCACGATTGAGTGCGAGCGTTGTGCGGATCCAACGGCATGCCTACGCACAGGCAAATCTGCCTTCCGAAGTTTGGGATGATATCGAACGCGAGCTGCGTTCCGATGAGATCAGGAAAATATGCGCAAAGCTATATGACGAGGCGCTCACGCTTGAAGAGATTAAGGCGGCAAATGCGTTTTATGAAAGCGACCTAGGGCGAAGCTACGCAAGGAAAGTCAGTGAAGTCGGCGAGAGGGAATTCTATGCGGCGAGGGAATGGGCTGGAAAAAAAGCTGAGGCCGTCCTTCTGCGCTATCGGCAACAAGCGGCGAAGGCCTCCGAGGTGCCCACTCCGCTCCCCCACGTTTGGACCGATGAAAAAACGGGCGACAAAGTAGCGATTCTTCGTCTGCCAGCAGCCCCTGATTCGGAGACCATGCGCAATCAAGCGGGCGGTTTTATTGAAGGAGCGCTTAACAGCGGATACTTTATCCCTCAACGCGCAGGGGAAACCTCGTTCGCAGGCCTGCCGGCCTTGTCCATGCGAGGTCGCGCGGTCGCTGATGGCCGTGAGGGCACAGTAATCTTCACGATAGCGTTTGCGAAGGATTGCAGCTATTTAATTACAGCTATCTCCGAGAATGAGCCTTCAACCGCCACACAAGAGGCGGAGATCCTCGAGACAGCGGAACCCCGCGAGGAGTTGATTCCAGTTGTCAAGGAAATCGGATCGAAGCTCCGTGACAGCATCGGGGAGCTCGCCGAGGAGGCTAAAAAAATCGTGGCTGCCCGGCGTGTCACGAAATAGCCGGACGGGGTGGGGCGTGTTTGGTCACTTTGCCGTCGTGTTTTTCCAAAAAACAAAAGAGCGCAAACGACACCCCTGGGGAAACGACGGGGAGTATCCGATAGCGTTTAGCAGCTGATGTCGTTGATCAACTGCTCGAGCGTTGTGTAGCCTTCGAGGATATTGTGCGCGGTGGGCGACGCAGCGTCCCCACCGTCGCCGGGCGTGTGGATTTTTCCTAATAGATCTCGCGAATGGTGTCTATGGAGAGGGAGTCGACCTTGTCCTTGATTGTCCCGGCGAAGGCGAGGAAGTGCGCGGATTTGTTGTGAAGGTCGATGGCCTCCTGGTTTTTCCAGACTTCAATAATGGTGTATTTGAGCGGGTTGGTGGTGTCCTGATGGAGAACGTAGGAGATGTTGCCCGCTTCCTTTCGGGTGCCGTCAACCACGGCGGTGAGGGCGTTGCGGACTTCGTCCTTGTTGGCCTCCTTGGCGACGAGCGTGGCAATGATTTTAAATTCACCTTTCTCCGTTTTGCAGCAGCCGGAAAAGCTGATTGAGAGGGCGCCTATGAAGGCGAGGAGAAGGATGCGGGTGGTTTTCATCGTTTTTTTGTTGTGATACTGATTTTTAAGTTTGGTTGAACCCCACTGTTGGTGGTTTGTCTTCTGTTTCTTAACATCTATGTTTTTACGGTCAATGACGGACGTTCGTGATTTTTCCAGTAGGCTTTGATCAGAGTGGCAACCCGGCTCCATCATGAGCGAGGCGCTCTTTACGGTTTTTCCGTGACCTCCGCGAGGCGTTGTTTGGCGTGGGCCTCGACCTCGGGGTGATCCTTCATGTAGGCGGTGATTTCGTCGCGGATTTCCTTGATCGCCGCCTGTGTGTCGGGGTTCTTGAGCATGGCCTCGGCTGTGCGTATGCCGAGGTCGCGGCCCGCCATGACGTCGGTTGGGTAATGCACGCCGCCGAGCACGCGGCACCACATGGTTTCGCGGACTTGGGCGTCAAAAATCGGTTTGTATTCGGGGAATGCCGCGGAAAAGAGAGCGCCCCTGAACGCGCCGGTCGCTGAGTGTCCGCTGGGATAGGAGAGGTCCCTCGGTTTTTTCACACAAATGACAACTTCCTTGCTACGTTGGTAGGGGCGCGGGCGTTTCCAGATTTCCTTGCCGTTGCCGATCATCCTGCTGCGGGTGGCGCGCAGTTCCTGCATGAGCGCCGTGGTGCGCGGGAAATTTTCCTTGGTGAAGCTCGGGCCGAAAGCCACCGCACCCATTTGCGTGGCGGAGTGGTTGTCGATGCGTTTTGCGCGGGCAATTTGCTCGGGGGTGCGGTCGCGCTGCAATTGGAGGATTGTTTCAAGGTCGGCCATGCCCGCGGGCGAATCATCGGCGGGGGGCGGCGGAACCAGTGAAAGCAGGTCCTCGGCGGTGCCGGTGTAATAATTCTTTTTGCCGGTCGCGCCGGGCTGGCCCGAAAGCCAGGGTGTG
This sequence comes from Ereboglobus sp. PH5-5, assembly GCF_029504805.1. Lineage (NCBI taxonomy): Bacteria > Pseudomonadati > Verrucomicrobiota > Opitutia > Opitutales > Opitutaceae > Ereboglobus > Ereboglobus sp. PH5-5. Next base: position 78,433 of record NZ_JAQFIT010000016.1, read on the forward strand.
AGTGCGATTAAAAGGAGCAGGGTTGGAAACAAGTGTTTTTTCATGGGAAAGGTTTTTAAAATGCGGGAAAGGGATTGTTTTGTGCAACAAGTTTCAGGCGGCGGTCGGATTGCGCGCGGTCTCTTCGCGCGTTGCACAGCTTGTTTCGCAATCATTTCACACGCGTCCGCGGTTTGATTGCGCTATCCTGATATCAGGGGTGTGAGCGCCGCGATTTCATTCATGCGCGACGGCTCGCCAACGAGGTTGCGCATTTCGAGCGGGTCGTTTTCCAAATCGAAAAACAGCCACGGCGAGCCGTCCTCGTTGAGAATGAGTTTGCGCGCCGGCGTGCGCACGCCGCGCCACGCGCGCTCGCATTGGTGCGGCAGGCGCACCACGCTCGGCATCGAGATGAGCGCGTGCGTGAAATCGAGGCGCGGACTGCCTGGGCTGTTTTTCCCGAAGGCGGACCGGGTAGTTTCCTCCGCGAGGGAAAGCGTCATCGCCGGCAGGTCGATGAGCGAGACGGCGGCGTTGCTCAAAATCGATTCCGGCGCGAGGGTCGGGTGATTCACCAGCAGCGGCACGCGCACGCTTTCCTCGTGCGGCCAGCCTTTGCGGAACAGGCCGTGCGCGCCGTGCATGTCGCCATGCGCCGAGGTGAACACGATCAACGCGCCGGGATTTTTCGCGCGCGCCCCGGCGATGAGGCGGCCGACCGCCGTGTCAGTCGCCTCGATGTGCGCGTAATAACCGGCGAGTTCGCGACGCGCTTTTGATTCGGCTTCGCTCCCGGCCGGCACGTTTGCGGGCAGGATGAGCTGCTCCGGATTCGGCGCGACGGCGTTTGCCGCCGGCGCGTCGTAGGGCGGGTGGGGCGTCTCGAGGCTCACGATGCAAAACATCGGCGCGCGCGCCGGGTTTTCGCGTGCGGTTTCGCGCCCGCAAAAGTATTCCAGCGCGCGTTCGCAAAGCACGCCGCCTTGGTAACCGCGAAATTGTCGCGGCTCCGGCAGGCGCGTGCCGTGCAGCCAGGGGTCGTTTAGCAAAAAGCCGCTTTCAAAACCCTCCCAAAAATCGAAGCCGCCGCGCGCGCCGGGCGGCACGATGGCGCGCGCGTGGGTCTCGCCGACGAGCGGCGCGCGCGGGTCGCGTTTCGACAAGTGCCATTTTCCAAAGAATGCCGTGGCGTAACCGCGTTCGCGCAGCGCGTGCGCGATGGTGCGGCTGTTCGCGGGCAGCGGATCGTAATAATCGCGAACGCCGTTTTCGGGCGATGGAATGCCGGTGAGCATCGCGGCGCGCGCGAAGGGGCCGAAAGGGTGGGGCGTCACGGCTTGCGCGAAGTTGATTGTGCCCGGTTCGCGCGCGAGGGCGTCGAGGCGGGGCGTGCGCGATGGCGCGCGGAGATTCGGGTCGCCCGCGAAAGCAAATGCCTGCGCGCGCCATTGCGTGGTTACGATCCAGAGTATGTCGGGCGGGCGGCTCATGGCGCGGGAAAATTGCAAAGTGTGTCCTGCGCGGCAAGGATTCACATGCGGGCGAATATTGGGATTTGGATATTCCCTGAAATTGGGTCATTTGGTTTTTTTAACTTTTTTAATTTATGGCTCGAAGTGTCGTGTTGCGCGGGGTGCCCCGCTGTCCGCATTGCCAGATTGCGCCGCGCTGGTGCGTCTGCGAGGGCGCGCGCGCGGTCGCGCTGCCGTTCGCGCTCGATGTGCTGATGCACAACGGCGAGGTGTGGAAACCGACGAGCACGGGAAACCTCATTCGCCGCGTCGTGCCGGCGTCGCGCCGGATCGTTTGGCACAACCAGTGCCTGCCGCGCCGCGAGGATGTGGTTGGGAACGGCGGGGCGGACGCGCTGTGGATTTTGCACCCGCGCGGAGAGGCGCTTGAGGATGTGTTGCGCGACGGGCTTGACGGACTTGAACAACCGCAGGCCGGCGCCGGGGCGCTGAAAAATTTGCAGGTGCTTCTGATCGACGGCACCTGGTCGCAGTCCAACGAAATGCTTCGCCACGTTGATGGATGGGGGCGGAAGGTGCGCCTGCCGGTGTCGGCGTTGCGCGGCGAAAGCCGTTACTGGTTGCGCGTGCAGCACAGCGCGGGGCATTTTTCGACCATCGAGGCGCTGATCGCCTTGCTCAACGCGCTTGATTGCGCGAACGAGAGCGACACGATCCGCGGGCAATTTGAAATGCACGTCTACGCGAGCCTGCTCGCGCGCGGACACAAAACCCGCGCCGCGCAATTCCTCGCCGGATCGCCCATCGGGGCAAGCATGCCGGGGCTGGTGCGGAAGCTTCAACCGGCCCCGGCGCGGGATTGATTGGGGCAAGCGCGCCACCCAAGCATCCAAACCTGCGGGCAAGATGCCCGCGTTCCCGGGCGCATGCGTAGTTCGGTCAAATTTTTTGGATACCCCCTTGGGAAATTTGATCGCAATAAAACATTTTACCTCGCGCACTTTTCACTCATACAGTGTCCATTCCGTATTTTTTCCACCATATGAACACAACCATCACCGCTATCAATGCTCGTGAAATTATCGACTCCCGTGGCAACCCCACGGTTGAAGTTGATGTCGAACTCGCCTCCGGCATCGTCGGACGCGCCGCCGTTCCCTCCGGGGCCTCCACCGGCGAACACGAGGCGCTCGAACTTCGCGACGCCTCCGCTCCCGCCAAGTCGCTCCCCAAGGGCGTCAATGGCAAGACCCGCTTCGGCGGCAAGGGCGTGCTCGCCGCCGTCGGCAACGTCAAGGGCATCATCGCCCCCGCGCTCGTCGGCTACGACGTGACCGACCAGGTCGGCCTCGACCGCGCCATGCTCAAGCTCGACGGCACCAAGACCAAGTCGAAGCTCGGCGCCAACGCCATCCTCGGCGTCTCGATGGCAGCCGCCCACGCGGGCGCCGCCGCCGTCGGCCTCCCCCTCTACCGCTACCTCGGCGGCGTGAACGCAAAAGTTCTCCCCGTTCCGATGATGAACATCATGAACGGCGGCGCGCACTCCGACGCCCCGATCGACTTCCAGGAATTCATGATCCGCCCGGTCAATTTCCCGACCTTCTCCGAGGCGCTCCGCGCCGGTTGCGAAGTCTTCCACGCGCTCAAGAAAGTTCTCAAGAGCAAGGGCCTCTCCACCGCCGTCGGCGACGAGGGCGGCTTCGCCCCGAACCTCGCCTCCACGACCGACGCGCTCGACGCCATCGCCGCCGCCGTCAAGGCCGCCGGCTACAAGCTCGGCAAGGACATCATGCTCGCGCTCGACGTCGCCTCCTCCGAGTTCATCGACAAGAAGACCGGCAAATACGTCTTCAAAAAGAGCACCGGCCAGCAGTTCACCGGCGACGAGTTCGTGCAATACTACAAGGAGCTCACCTCCAAGTATCCGATCGACTCCATCGAGGACGGCTGCGCCGAGAACGACTGGAAGACCTGGAAAAAACTCACCGACGCCATCGGCGACAAGGTGCAGCTCGTCGGCGACGACCTCTTCGTCACCAACGTGGACTTCCTCCGCAAGGGCATCGAGCAGGGCGTTGCCAACTCGATCCTCGTCAAGGTCAACCAAATCGGTTCGCTCACGGAAACCTTCGACGCCGTTGAAATGGCGCACAAGGCCGCCTACACCGCCGTCATCTCGCACCGCTCCGGCGAAACCGAGGACGCGACGATCGCGGACATCGCCGTCGCGACCAACGCCGGACAGATCAAGACCGGCAGCGCGAGCCGCACGGACCGCATCGCCAAATACAACCAGCTCCTCCGCATCGAACAGGAGCTCGGCTCCAAGGCGATCTACGCCGGCACGCTGTAAGGCGAGCCGCCAACAACAGGGACAGCCGGCGAAATAAAGTAAACTGGCTGTTCAATCACTCATCCGCGAAAAGCCGGACCTGATTCAGGTCCGGCTTTTTTTGCGAACGGATAAGTTGTGTGCCGCCATATGCCTGTATTGTGTTTGCATGCATTTATGTTTTGTCTGCTGTAAAATATATTTTATTGGAAATCATAAAGTTGACTCTTTTTAATAATTTATTGCAAAAGGTGCTTTTTTAAGGAAAAGGTAATTTTCCCGTAAAAAAATTATCCAATTTTTTCTCTTTTTTTATCATTTTAGTGAAGCCTGTGACAGTGACATTTGCATTGCCGATAGAGCCCTGGCTGTTGTGCCAACTGGCGGTGATTTCGATTTAACCCCACACCAATTTTAATGAATGCAAAAAACGGTTTAGCCCAACTCGCCCGCAGCCTTGCCGACATTTTTCCCGGCACGAGCAAGCCTGCGCAAACACCCAACCGCCACCACCTCATGCATAACACCCGCCCATCATTGCAAGCGCGCGATTGCCCGCGCACCATCCGCACGTTTGCGGTTTTTCTGGCTTCTGTCCTATCCGTGCAAGAGATTCGCGCCGGCGCCGATGGCACGGTGATGTTTAATAATGGCACGTCGATTTCTTTTAATAGAGGAATTACTGGAGGGGATGTCTCTGGGATCGCCAGCATCTATCCGCTAACCACTACCAGCACGGGCAAGGGCGTTATTCTGGATACTCGAGTGATTTTAACCGGCCTGCAATCCGGCATAGCTACTAACGTCCAAATGCTCATGACTAATAATTCTGGCTCGTCGGTTCGCCTACTTGGGGGGAGCGACAACGTAACGGGGCAGAATGCAGGCTTTAAGAATGCCACATTGACCTTTAGTGACAGTGCTTCGGGCACATTATCCTACAGAGGCACTTGGCCCGAAGCCCAAATCACTTCGGGAACTTATAAGCCTACGCAAATAGGCAACGATTACAGTTTTTATGCCCCTGCGCCCACTTCCGCAGCTTCTTACGGCACGATGTTGTCGGTTTTTCGAGGGTTTGCCACAAATAACACATGGAATCTATATGTTGTTGATACTGTAAACAACACGTCTCTCGGCTCCCTTCAAGATTGGGTCGTCGAAATCGACTACAAATACAAGTTCAAATGGACCGGCACCGGGGCGAACAACATACTGGCCACGGCTAAAAACTGGGACGACGATATCTCGCCCATCTCCAATGCCCAGATTGAACTCACTTTCGCGGGCGGCAACCGTCTCAATCCCATCATGGACTCAGACATGCGTTTCACGAGCATCGCCTTCGACTCGACGGCCGGGGCGTTCATCCTCGGGGGCGGCGGCCAGTATAGCCTCGACGAGGGCATCATCAACAACAACACCGTCGCGAAGCAGACAATCACAAACAGGATCAACATCGTTTCGGCTGCGCTGGGAATCGAGGGTGTGCAGAACAGCACCACCGAGCTCAGCGGCGTTATCAGCAGCAATGGCGCCGCGCCGCTTTACAAGGGCGGCGAGGGCTTGGTCATGCTTACCGGCAGCAACACCTACACCGGCAACACGATAATCGGCGGCGGCGCGTTGCAACTCGGCAACGGCGGCGCGACCGGCTCGGTCAACGGCGACATCCAGATATACGATGGGAGCAACCTCGTGATCAAGCGCTCCGACAATTACATCTATAATGGCGGCATCAGTGGCGCGGGCAGCTTGTCGCAACTCACGCAAGACGGATCGGGGGCGTTCACGCTCACCCGCGCCGGTTCGGCCGTGGGCGTTGTCAATGTCTACAACGGCGCCATGCAGTTTGCCCAAAACGGCGCGTTCAACGCCATCACCTCATACGACACGTATGCCGGCGCCGCTACGCGCATCAGCGGTTCCTCGAAGCTCGCCACCGGCGCGTTCCGGCAAGCCGCCGGCTCGACGCTCGACCTGACAATAACATCCTCCAACCCGATCATCACCGCGACGACGGCCACCCTTTCGGGCACGCTGAAAGTTTCCGATTATTGGGGTGCCACCTCCGGCTCCGCGAGCGGCCTGGCGGCGAGCATTTCAACAATCATCCGCACCGAAAACGGCATAACCGGACGCTTTTCCGAAATGATACCGGGCGGGTTTCAGCCGGGTGTTAACTACATCACGCTTCAGCACGGAGTGTCAGCCGACACCAAGGACTATCAGCTTCGCTATGGCCTTGCGTGGTATGACCCCGATCTTGCCGTCGCGCACGGCGCCTTCAACATCGCCTCGGGCACGGGCTTTCTGGTGGACGTTGCGCTCAACGACCGCGCCGAGTCGATCACCTCCGGCTGGGACGGCAAATCGCTCACCAAACTCGGCGACGGCACGCTCACCCTCAGCGCGAGCAACAACTACAGCGGCACGACCATCGTCAACGGCGGCACGTTGGCCATCACCGGCTGGACCGGCGGCAACGCCGCCGGTTACATCGGCCAAGCCGGCATGAACGGCACCGCCATCGTCAGCGACACCGGTTATTGGGGTGTGCTCGGTGATTTGCGTGTCGGCGCGGACGGCGACGGCGTGTTGGAAGTCACCGGCAAAGTTGACACCGATTACATGGGCATTGCCCGGGAAAGCGGCGCGACCGGCTTGGTGCGCGTCAGCGGCACCGGGCGCGTGGTTGTGGCCGACACGATTGATGTCGGCGCCTATGGCGGCAGTGGCACGCTCGCCATTGCCGGCAGCGGCACGGTCACTTCCGGCGAAATTTATATCCACGCCAACAACCACGTCGCCATTGCCGGCCAGGGCTGGCTGGGCGGCGGCTATCTATACAACACCGGCAATCTCACCATTGATGGAACCGGCAATGCAGGCATCGCCGGCAACTATCACCAAGCTTCCGGAGCCATGCTCGCCATCAGCGACCACGGCCTCGTCACCGTCGGCGGCACCTACTTCCAAAACGCCAACTCCACGCTGGAACTCACCGTGGAAGACCATCGCGGACGGAACGACGCCTTCATCACCGCGAACAGCGCGACCGTCGGCGGCACGATCACCGTGACCGGCTTCGGCGTGGGCACGGATTTTGACACCGCACAGAAGGTGCTCGACCACGACACGCAAGTGCTCATCCAAACAACCGGCGGCATCAGTGGAGTGTTTGCCAGCAGCACCCTCGTCGGCTTCGACCACGAAAGCCTGCCCGATTATCTTTACGGCGGCATCTACAAGAGCGCCGACTCAAAACAATACCTCGCCGGCATCGACCTCTCGTGGTTTGGCAACGCGATCCGCGGCCACGGCAACTTCACCATCGACACTGGCACGAGCTTCAACATGGACGTGCCCCTCGCCGACCAGAACAACGGTCCCTACACCACCAGCGGCTGGGACGGCAAATCGTTGACGGTGACCGCCAGCAACAGCGGCACGCTCATCCTCAGCGCGAGCAACAGTTACACGGGCACGACCTTCGTCAACGGCGGCGTGCTCGCCGTCACCGGCTGGACGGGCAGCACGGCGCAAGTCGTCATCGGCGGCTCGGCAAACACGAGCGGCACGCTCAATGTCAGCGGCACCGGCGTCTTGATTTCGGCCACGAGCATCCTTGTAGGAGACAGCGGTTCCGGCGTGCTGAACATCGCCGAGTCCGGCACGGTCAAAGGTGCCGGTCTTAACATCGGCCATGCCGCCAACTCCTCCGGCAGTGTGACTGTCGCGGGTTTGCTGGATGCCGGCGCATCCGCGTCGATTGTTAATATTGGAATCGCGGGCTCCGGCGTGCTGACTGTCGAGCGGACAGGCACGTTCTTGAGCAACAACACGCAAACCTATGTTGGCGGCACCGCCAACATAGCCGGCCTGTGGCGCGACGGAAGCGAGATTTGGCTGAACGACTCCGGCGCGATCAACATCGCCTCGACCGGCACCATCATCACCGACGCGTATTTCCGCGTAAACAACGCCGGCAACCAAATGCTGACCGTGAATCTCGACATGGATCGCGACACCGCGTATGTGATTGCGGATAGCTATCTGTTGTTGCCGGGCATAGGCGGCGGCAACGGTTCGCTCACTGTGAGCGATTACATCCTCGCGGGCGACATCGCCGACACCGTCAAGGCGAGCGAATTGGGTGCCACCCAAAAACTCATCCTGCACGCCACCAACGGCACGATTCTGGGCGATTTCGCCGATGTCACCATCGACGGCTCCGGCTTCGACACCGCCGGCCTGGCCGATTACCTCTACGGCGGGAGGTTCATCACGGACGACAAGAAAGACTATTACGTCGGCTACTTCCTGCGTTGGTATACCGGCACCGCCAGCGCGTCCGGCACCTTCACCGTCGACTCCGGGACATTTGAAATCGACGCGCTGCCCGACTTTAGCGGCACCGCCGGCGTGGGCTTGGTTGACCGGACCGCCAGCGACGCGACCGGCTGGGACGGCAAATCGCTCATCAAGCTCGGCGAGGGCGCCCTCATCCTCAGCGCGAGCAACACCTACACCGGCACGACCACCGTCAACGGCGGCCTGCTCGATGTGACCGGAGTCGTCAACAATACCGGAGTCTTGCGCATCGGCACGGCGGCCGGCACGAGCGGCACGGTCAACGTCAGCGGCACATGGGTCGGCAACCAGACTTCCACCGTCGACGCCGTGAAAGTGGGCGCGGACGAAGGCGACGGCGCCGGCACATTGGTCATCGAGCAGGACGGCTATTTCTATAACAATCGCACCCAGGCCATCCGGGTCAACCAACGGGGCGTCCTCACCATCGAGGACGGTGGTTGGTTGCGAAACCGCAATCATCTGGACGTGTGGGCCGGCGGCGTGCTCAACGTGCTGGCTGGCGGCACCTACACTGGCGAACGGTTGCGCGCCAACGGCACCGTGAACGTGGGCGGCTACTTCAGCGCAACCATCAGCAGCATCGCCATCGGTTTCGAGTCAAACCAAAGCACCGGCGTTATCAACATCGCGGAAACCGGCACGTTCGACGGCTCCGCGAACGCGACCTTTGGCGACACGGCGTCCAACACGGGCATCGGCAACATCGCCGGCCTGTGGAAGACCGGCACCGATTTTATTGTCGGCAACAGCGGCACCGGCATCGTCGCCGTCACAGGCACGGGACGGCTGGAAGCGGGGCGCGACATTGTCATCGCCAGAAACAGCGGCGCCAGCGGCAGCCTCGCGGTCGGCGGCACCGCCGTCGTCACGGCGGTTAGACTTCTGCGCAACGGCAACAACGGCGCCGGCACCCTGTCAATCAGCGACAGCGGCACCGTTGGCGTTGGCACCACGTATGTGCAAAATGCCAATTCCACGCTGAACCTCGCGCTCAGCGGCACCCTTGGTCAACGCGGCGCGTTTATCACGGCCCCAACCGCATGGGTTGGCGGCACGCTGAGCGTCGCCACCACAAGCACCGCCAGCGGGACAATGGCGAGCGAGCTCGCCGCCAACCACCAAGTGCTCATCCACACCACCGGCGGCATCACCGGTGATTTTTCGGAAAGGATAATCACCGATGGCGCGAGCACGCACGACTTCCTGGTGTTCGACGCCTACAAGAACAACAACGACTACATCCTTGCCTCGCGACTCGCCTGGCTCAGCGGCACGCTTCAGTCGCACGGCAACTTCACCCTGGACGCGGACGAAGTGTTTAACGTGGACGTGGCCCTCGGCAACGCCACCGGGCACGCCGCCGGCGCCAACGCCCCCGCATGGGACGGCAAGTCGCTGACAGTCACCGCCGCCAACAGCGGCACGCTCATCCTCAGCGCGAGCAACAGCTACACGGGCGGCGTTTATATTCGCAATGGCGTGCTCGCCGCCGCCACCGGCACAAACGCCGGCTGGGCGCTCGGCTCCGGCGCGAACACCGTTTATTACGACGGCGCCGCAGGCTCGGACGCGACCCTCCTCTTCACTTCCAGCGGCACCATGACGCAGCGCCAGGTCGTTTCCCCCGGAGCCAACGCCACGCTTGAGGCGGCCCCCGGCGTGAGCCTCACCGTGACGACTCCGCCTCTTGCCACCAACGGCGTCGCGGTTTACGTGGATGCCGGCGGCACCTTTGGCATCACCGGCGACATTACCTTCAAAGGCAACTACGGCACCTCCACCAGCGCCACCGGCGCCGTCATCTACAACGCCGGCTCACTCGAAGCCACCGGCGCGGTTTTTGCCAGCAATACCACCATTGGTTATGCCGGAGCCATCTACAACACCGGCACCATGGCCCTCGCATCGGGCACCATTGAGAACAACCGCTCGGGCCTCTCCGGCGGCGCGATTTACAACACCGGCGTGTTCACCGGCTCCGCCCTGCTTTTGTCCAGCAATACTGCCGGCCCCGGCGGCGGCATTTATGCCGGGGCCGTTTACAACAAAGGCTCCGTGACGCTGCTATCGAGCACCTTCACAGGCAATGTCTCCCAGTCCAACGGCGGCGCCATGGCCAACACCGGTGGCGGCACCTTTACCGGCACGGATGTCGTCTTCACTGACAACACCGCCAGCGCCGGCGGTGCCATCTACAACCAAGATGGCGGCACCCTCGTGCTGAACGGCGGCACGTTTTCCGGCAATATCGCGTCCAGCGGCGGCGGAGCCATTCACAACGAAAGCACCGGAGGCGCGCTTCGTGGTTCGAACCTCGTCTTTGTCAACAACCGCGGCGGGCAATACGGCGGTGCGATCAACAATGACAACGGAGGTGCCGCATTGGTTTTGGTTTCGAGCACTTTCACCGGCAATCGCACGAGCACGACAACTCAACGCGGCGGAGCCATCCGCACCAGGGCGACAATCACGGGCACCAGCCTTTATTTCTCCAGCAACACCGCATACAGCGGCGGCGCGCTTTATAGTGACGCGTCAACCACCCAAGCCGACACCCTAGTTTCCAGCACCTTTATCGACAATTATGCCTCCCAGGGCGGCGGCGCCATTCGCACATCCAAGGTGCTCACCGGCACGGCGCTTGTTTTCACAAGCAACACGGCCGGCACCGACGGCGGGGCGATTAACAACTCGGATCGCCTGCTCGTCCTTGAGTCGAGCACGTTCACGGGTAATTACGCCACGAAGCATGGCGGTGCCATTCTTGCCGGCGGCACCCTAACAGGCTCCAATCTCGTGTTCACCGACAACTACTCCGGCACCTACGGCGGCGCCATCCGTTCCAACAGCGCGCTCCTCATCGAATCCAGCACATTCACGGGAAATTATGCCGCCCAGTTTGGCGGCGCCGTCTATGCCTCCGGCACCTTTGCCGGCGCCGGGCTCTTCTTTGATAGCAACACCGCCGCAAGGTATGGCGGCGCCATTCTGGCGAATCTTTCAAGCGTCATCGTCCTGAATTCGAGCACGTTCGAGGGCAACCATGCTGGCGAATACGGCGGCGTCATCTTCAATTACAACAGCCCGGTTTCCGGCACGAATCTGCTCTTCGCAAGCAACACCGCCGTGGCGGATGGCGGCGCCATTTTCGATTACTATTATGGAAGCACAGGAAGCATCATCCTAACCTCGGCAACCTTCTCCGGCAATTACGCCGGCTCCGCCGGCGGGGCTGTCGCGAGCCAAGGCATTTTCGGCGGCACCAATCTCGTCTTCACCAGCAACACCGCGGTTGTCGGGGGCGGCGCGATTTACCATAGCGGCGCCGCCAGCGTGAACATCACCACGGGCACCTTTGCGGACAATTATGCCGAAAGCTCTGGCGGCGCGATCTACAACACGACCGGCACCGTCACCGGCACCAATCTCGTCTTCACCAGCAACACCGCGCTCACCGGCGACGGCGGCGCGATCTACAACGTGTCATCGGGCATCATCAACATCACCTCGGGAACCTTTGAAAACAACTACGCCGGAAATTCCGGTGGCGCGATTTACTCGGACACCAACGCCCCGCTCGCGCTTGAAGTCAGCGCGATGTCCATGAGCGGCAATCAGGCCGTCGCCTCCGGCGGTGCGATCTATAGCGGCACCAGCTTCACGCTCGAACTCGCCGCCGGCGGAGTCTTCACCGCCACCAACAACACCGCTGCCGACGACGCTTCGGGTGGCTTCCTTTACGCAAACAGCGGCGGCATGACCTTCGACATCGGTGCAAACGCCACCGCGCAAATCGGCGACGCCAACTCAATCGCCGCGACAGCCGACAGCATTTCCGGCGGCGCTAGCGTTAGCCTCACCAAAACCGGAGCCGGCACCCTCGCGCTCTGGGCATACAACACCTACACGGGCACGACATTCGTGAACGCCGGCCTGCTGAGCCTTCGCGGTTACCTGGCGAGCGCGCACACAATCGTCGCAGCCAACTCCACCCTGGGCGGCACCGGCACGGCGGCGGGCAACGTGACGATCCTCTCCCATGGCCATCTCTCGCCCGGCGCGAGCCCGGGCCTGCTCACAATCCTGGGCAA
>NZ_JAQFIT010000017.1:0-70668 GCF_029504805.1 Ereboglobus sp. PH5-5
CAACCCTCACGAAAGAACCAACAACAAAACAACACATAACCTTCCTCCGCCGGCTATATGCTTTTTAAAATGTGCGAAACTTGACGGACACTACCATTTTAGCTTATCTAAATTCAGCACTTTGTGATTGGCAATTTGGAAAAATTTGTGCAACATCCGGAACAGGAACACGACGTTGGATAAAGCAATATATTGAACAAATTCGGATACCTTTTCCAAAGCCTGAAACAGAAAGACGAATTCAACAACTCGCCATGGATATTGGTAAGGTAACTTCTGAGGAAAAGGTGAATTTATCAGCTGAAATCGACAAACAAATTTTCGCTTTATCCGATCTCACAAAGGAAGAACGTGAGTTTGTAAATAATTGCGTTCCAATTCATTGAATCCAAAACAATCTTCAATAGATTTCTCAATCTGTATTTGCCCAAAGGTTGTTTTTGTCTGCAATTCGCTCATAATAAGTTTTGCGAGTTGACCGTGCTTTGACTTTTCAATTTGTGGCACAGGGAGCACCTCTACAAACTGTCGAAGCCATCGCCAACCGGTTTGGTCAAGGCGCGAGCAAATCGTATCAAGATAAAATAAAATTGCCTTGCTGTTCAGAAACGCAAGTAATAGTTCATAACCGATTACACTTTCCGCTTTTTTATTCAATATCAAAATGTAGCCAGTATTACTGACACAATAGTTGCCACAATCGAAAGTAAAAGCATTGCCAGTTCTAGCAAGCTCCGCCCATATGATTTTCGGTTTAGAAAAATCCTCCCAATAACCTATCTGATCTTGGGTTTCAAACCACTTATTGCCGGTCTTTTTTCGTGCAGTGATTCTTTTTCCATCGATGATGTAAGATTTACCCGTTTGCTCGACGCGCTCCATTCCAAAAGAAAGAAGATGAGCTTTTACAGCAGGATATCTCTCGATGTCTATCTTCAGAGCGGGGAATGTTGCAATGATATAGAGACTTGCCCATGTGTATGAATACCGTTTGATGTCCCTGCCGCGAAGAATGGGTCGTATCCTTTCGACACGCCGCTTTGTATCTTTGCTGTTAATTCTGTGAAAGCCAATGATCGCGCGCCCTATGAACTACGGCTACATCCGCGTCAGCACCGACAAACAAACCGTTGAAAATCAACGCTACGAAATCAACCGCTTTTGTGAGCGGGAAAATATCGTCATCGACCACTGGATTGAGGAAACAATTTCCGGTTCCAAGGAACCCGAAAAACGCAAACTCGGCCCCGTGCTCTCCAAGCTCCAAAAAAGTGATATCCTCATCTGCGCCGAACTTTCCCGACTCGGCCGCAGCCTGCTCATGATCATGGACATCCTCAATCAGTGCCTCAAACGTGAAGTCCACATTTGGACAATCAAGGATAACTATCGCCTCGGCACGGACATCAGTTCCAAAGTCCTCGCCTTTGCCTTCGGCCTCTCCGCCGAAATCGAGCGCAACCTCATCTCCCAGCGCACCAGGGAAGCGCTTGCCCGCCGTCGGGCCGAGGGAGTCATCCTGGGCCGTCCCAAGGGACGCAGAAGCTCCCGCGTGAAGCTCACCGGACGCGAAGACGACATCCTCCGCCTGCTCAAGCGCGGCCAATCCAAGACCCGTATCGCCCGTCGCCTAAAAGTCCACCGCATCACCCTCGCCAACTTCATCCGCGACAAACACTTGGCAGTCGGCTGACTTGCTTCCCTGCACGGTCGTGTTATCCGAGAATTGACATAAACCCATATTCCCATATTTATGTCTCGCAATGAAGACAACCATTGACCTCCCCGACGATCTTTTTGAGCAAACGAAAATCGCCGCTGTGAAACGTCGCACGACCATTAAGGATATTGTCATCCAAGGCTTGGAACACGTTCTCAGGGATGAGGAGAAGGCCAAGCCTCCCGCTAGCGCGCTTGCCCGCCTTCGCCGGGGCTATCACCTCGGCGGCAAACCCTTGACCCGCGACGAAACCCATGCCCGCTGAGCGTTTTCTCGACACCAACATCCTCCTCTATGGCTACGACTTGGACTCGCCCGCCAAGCGGACAGTCGCACAAGCCCTTTTGGAGCGCGCGTGGCTTGAGCCGGGCAGCACGGCGATCAGCGTGCAAGTGCTGCAGGAGTTTTATGTCAATTTTGTGCGTTGCGGCCACAAGGCTGCCGAGGCGGCCACACTCATCAACGATTTTTGCAAGTGGCCGGTGACGGACAATTCCCTTGCGCTCTTTCGGCTTGGCCTTTCCGTGCAAAAACAATGGCAGCTTTCGCTTTGGGATGCCATGATCGTGGCGGCTGCGCAAATGAGCGGCGCGCAAGAGTTATACACCGAAGACCTCAACCACGGACAATGTTACGGTGATGTCCGCGTGATAAATCCTTTTGTTTCGACTATTCGTTGATTCAAATGGAGCTCGAACGTCAGTCACCATGAAACTCGCTCTGAAAATTGACATCGATACGGAACGCGGCACGCGTGTCGGCGTGCCGGCGCTGGTGGCGCTGTTGCGCGAATTTTCGATTCCGGCGTGTTTTTTGTTTTCGCTCGGGCCGGACAACACGGGCAAGGCGATCAGGCGGGTGTTTCGCCCGGGGTTTTTTAAGAAGGTCAGCCGCACGTCCGTCGTGAGCATGTATGGCGTGCGGACGCTGCTCAACGGCACGTTGCTGCCCGCGCCGCATATCGGGCGCAAACACGCGGGCGTCATGCGCGCGGTGCGCGAGGCGGGGTTCGAGACGGGCATCCATTGCAACGACCATTTTCGCTGGCAGGATTACGTGCGCACCATGCCGATCGAAAAGGTGCGCGCGGAGTTCGGCGCCGCGCTTGCGGAATACGAGCGCATTTTTGGCACGCGCGCGCTTACCGCGGGCGCGCCGGGCTGGCAGACTTGCGTAAACGCGCGCCAGGTTTACGACGAGGCGGACTTGCTTTACTCAAGCGACACGCGCGGGCGCGCGCCGTTTTTCCCGCGCATCGACGGGCGTGTTTTTAACACGCTCGAAATCCCGAGCACGCTGCCGACGTTCGACGAGTTGCTGGGCCGTCCCGAGTTTCCCGACGACAAGATCGTGGCGCACTACATGAGCTTGTTGCGCGAGGATGCGTTGAATGTGTTCACGCTGCACGCCGAGATCGAGGGCATGATGAAGGCGCCGCTTTTTCGCGCGCTGCTCGAGGCCTGTCGCGAGGCGGGCGTGGAGTTTGTCCGCCTCGACGATTGCGCGCGCGAGTTGCTCAAATCCCGCGGGACAATTCCCGTGCGCGACATCGTCATGGCAGAGATCGACGGGCGCTCGGGGTTCGTCGCGACGGAGGGCGAATAGCGCGGTCGGTCGGCCGGTTACTGGTTTCTCGGCCAGCTTATTTTAAATCATACCGAAGAAGCGCCGCGTTTTTGTTCTCCTCAGTTACGAAAATGGTTTTTCCGTCGCTCGAAAAACACACGGCCTCGGCCTGGCCGAGTTTGTGCGGGGGCAGCACGAGCGGGTTGCGCACGAGCGCGGAGAACCAGCTTTCGCCTTCGCGTCGCGCATATAAAAGCACGTTGCCGTAGGTCAGCACGACCGCCGAGCGTCCGTCGGGCGAAAAATCCATTCCGGTCGGTTGTCCGCGGAAGCGTCCCGTCGGCACGGGCAGCAGGTTTTGCACGGACGATGTTTGGGGCAACAGGGCGATTTTTCCCAACTCCCAAGCAATTTGCGGCACGCCTGCGGCCTCCGGTTTTAGCGGCACGGAGAACAGGCGGTTCGGTGTTTCGCGTTTTGTCAGCAGGTAGATTTTTCCGTCGTTTCCGTCGCCTTTTGCGCCCGGATCGACCGCCACCGCCTCGCAGTCGTGCGGTTTGTCGGGATACGAGATCGGCACGTTCCACGCCACTTGCACCACGAGTTCTTTTGCAGGGGAAAGTTGCGCGATGTCCGGTTCCTCGATCACGTAGAGGCTGCAATTTTTTCGCCTCGCGTTGTTGTCGCCCGTGTCGGCCACGAGCAGGTGCGCGCGTCCGCCAATTGTGAACGAGGCCATGTCCTCCCAGTCGATGTTGTCCGCGCCCGCGAGCCAGACCGAGCCGAGAAAACGGCCGTCGGTTCCGATCGCATAGAGCACGGGATCGTTGCCGCTGTCGTTATGCGTCCAGAGCACGCCGTTTGTTTTTCGCGACGCCGCCAGCCCGCTTGCCTCGTTGATTTTCGGGTTGGCGAGTTTGCCGGCGCGCACGACCTCCGCGGATGCGAACTGGCCGCCCGCGGCAGCCGCGGCCGGAGCCGGCGCGCGCGAGCAGCCGGCGTGTATCAACAAAATGGATACGCACATCGCGCGCGCAAAAATTCCGAGGCCGCGCGTGTGTGTGTTGCCTGCGCCCGCGCCTTTTTCCGCCGAAGCCATGCCCGTGGCGTTCACGATCAATACGCGCCCGGCGCCTTTGCCGCCGGGCCGCCCTTGAACTCGGCAAGAAGCGCGCCCGCGTTTGAGGTGCCGAGCCGTGACGCGCCCGCTTCGATCAGGGCGAGGGCGTCCGTGAGCGTTTTGATGCCGCCCGCCGCCTTCAATTTGATTCGCCAGTTGTTCAGGTCGCGGCGGTTTTTTGCCCATAGTTCGATTTGTTCGCGTTTCGCGCCCGCGGAGCCGAATCCGGTGGATGTTTTGATGAAGTCCGCGCCGGCGTCCTCGCACATTTTCAGCGCATCGAGCATTTGTGTTTCCGTGAGGAAGCAGTTTTCCGTGATCACCTTGATTAATTGTCCGTTGGCATGCGCGACGCGCGTCAGCTCGACCAGCTCCGCCAGCACGTCCGCGCCGCGGCCCGCGCGCAATGCCGCGTAGTCCATCACGATGTCCACCTCGTGCGCGCCCGCCCGCGCCATTGCGTTGATTTCGGCCTCCTTTGCGGCCGTGGTGAAGCGTCCGCTCGGAAAACCGACCACCGTGCCGATTCGCATTTTGGAGCCCGCGAGCACGCGCGCCGCGAGCGGCACGCTTGTCGGGTAAATCATCACGCAGGCAAACCCGCCCTCGACGGCCTCTCGGCAAAGCGCCTCGATGTCGGCCTCGGTGGCGTCGAGGCGAAGGTTGGTGGAGTCGAGCGTGGCGGCAAATTCGGCGGGAGTCAGGCTCATGGGAAATGGGAAAAGCGGGTTTGTTTGTTGGATTGCGCCCGATTGAACCTTTTTGCCCATTAATCGCAACTCCAGCTTTACGCACGCGCCCCGCCCGCCTACGCTGCACATTTATTTTACAACCATGATTATTCCGAAACCCGCACGTCTGTCGCCCGAACAACTCGCCGAGATATCCGCAATCGTCGAGCCCTTTGGCTGCCGCATTCAGCCCATCATAGGAGCCGTGCGCAATATTTATGCCATCGTGGGGGATGAGCGCGACGAGCTCATGACCAACCGCCTCGAGGGGCTTCCCTACATTGAGCGCGTGGACAAGATGCAGTCGCCCTACAAGCTCATGGACCGGCGCTCCTCGCTTTCGGGCAACAAGATCAAAATCGGCAACCTCACCATCGGCGAGGATCTGCTCGTCATCGCGGGCCAGTGCACCATCGATCCCAAGAATCCGAATTACTTTTACGAAACCGCCCACGCCGTGAAGGAAGCCGGCGCCAACTCCATCCGCGGCGGCGTTTGGAAACCGCGCACCAATCCCTATTCGTTTCAAGGCGACAACAAGTCGCTCGACATTCTCATGGAGGCGCACCGTCGCACCGGACTTCCCGTCGATGCCGAGGTGATGGACGAACACCAGCTCCACCTGGCCATTGAGGCCGGCGTGCACATGCTCCAAGTCGGCGCGCGCAACGCCCTCAACTACTCGCTCCTCCGCGCCATCGGCGGCGCCGTTGCCAGCCGCCCCTCGACCGTCGTGCTCCTCAAGCGCTCCATCCACATGGGGCCGCTCAACGAGTTCATTTCCGCCGCCGAGTATATTGCCGCCTTTGGCAACCCCAACATCCTGCTTTGCCCGCGCGGCACCTCGCCCGCCATCGACGGCTACCGCAATCATCCCGACGAATCCATCACGCCCCTGCTCAAGGAGAAAACCTGGGCGCCCGTCGTGGTCGATCCCTCGCATTCCGTCGGCAAGGCCGCCTATGTGCCCGCCTGCGCGCTCGCCGCCGTCGCCTATGGGGCCGACGGGCTTTGCATCGAATCGCACGTCTCGCCCAGCAAGGGCATAGGCGACGATCCCAAGCAGGCGCTCACGCCGGAAGTGCTCGCTTACACCATCCGCGAGGCCCGCCAGCTTTGGGCCGCGCGCCGCGAAGCCCGCGCTCACGCGCCCGAGGGGATTTCATCAGCAAAATAAAAAAACACGCCCAATCCGGCCGGTCAGTTTGATCAACCGGGCCCGACCGATCTTTATGATTTTCCGAAAACTCTCCGCGCCCGTCCTCGCGGCACTCGCCGTTTCCGCGCTCCAGCCAGCCGGCTTTTGCGCTCCTGTTGCCTTGGAGGAAAGCGCGGCGGAATCGGCGCCCCGGGCCGCCACTTCAAGCAAGGCGGTTTTTGCGCCGCCGCGTCCGTCAGCTTTTTCGCTAGGGCGCGTCAGGCTCAAGAACGGCTCCGCCATCCAGGGCGACATTATTGCCGAGCGCGCGGACCGGGTCATCGTCGATCTCGGATTTGATGTTGTCGCGATTCCCCGGGACGACATTGACAGCGTCACCACCGAGGCCGCGGGGGATTTTTCCGACAACGCAGAAACCGAAACCGGCGACTCCGCGCTTTTCCGCACCGCGCCCAACCAGCCCGCCCTCACCGTCAAGGAAAACGTCTCCCGCGTCGGCGAAGCCGTTGTGCAAATCCGCACGCCCACGGGGCTCGGCTCCGGCTTCATCATCGATCCCGCCGGCTACATTGTCACCAACCAGCACGTCATCGCCGGCGAATACAATATCTCCGTCACACTCTTTCGCAGCGGACGCAACGAACTCGAAAAAGTCGTTTATCATAAAATCCGCATCGTCGCGCTCGACCCGCGACTCGACCTCGCCCTTCTCAAAATAGAGGACCTCCCCGCCGCCGTGACGCTCCCCACGCTTCCCCTCGGCGATTCCAACACCCTCAATGAAGGCCAGACCGTCTTCGCCATCGGCAGCCCGCTCGGACTCGACCGCACCGTCTCGCAGGGCATCGTCAGCAGCCGCAACCGCCCCCTCGGCGGTCAGCTCTACATCCAGACCACCACGCAAATTAATCCCGGCAATTCCGGCGGCCCGCTCTTCAACCTCCAAGGCGAAGTGGTTGGCGTGAACAACATGAAACCCATGATCACCGGTGTCGAGGGGCTCGGCTTCTCGATTCCCGCCGCCGTCCTCAAAAACTTCCTCCGCAACCGCGACGCCTACGCCTTCGACGCCCGCAACCCCAACTCCGGTTATCGCTACCTGGAGCCCCCGCGCATCCTCAAGACCAGCGGCACCGCCAACTCTGAACAGTGAGCACCATTCCAAATCCAAACCGCATGAAAAAAACATCCACCTCCGCCTTCCGCATCGTCCTTCTCGTCGCCTGCGGTTTTGTTCTCTCCGCCTTTCGCGTGACGGCGGTCGCATCCACGCCGCTCATCAACCTTGTGGGCGAGGACGCGGCCTTTGTCATGATCGCGCACGACGCCCCTAAAATAGTGAAATCCTACAAGGACGGTCCGTGGCTCGAAATGTGGAACGACGATCAAATCAAGCGCTTTCTCGCGCCGCTCCACGCCAAATTGAAAAGCGAGGAATGGGATGAAAAAGTGAAAGCCAAAACCGGCCTCACGATTGAGGAGCTTTTGGGCCTTGTTCAGGGCGACTATCTCATCGCGCTCAAAAGCATGCCCGCAAACATCGACAAGGTTTCCAGTGAAGACATGCCCCTGATCATCGCCGCGGAAATCGGCGACAACAAAGCCAGGGTCGAAAAACTCATTGCCACTCTTGTTTCCGAAAAAAGCGCGTCGCGCACAACAGACTCCGAGGACTACGCGGGCGTCACCATCAACATCATCAAAAACACCGGCAAAGCCGACGGCGCCGAAAACACCGCCTGGGCCATTGTCGACAAGACATTCCTGCTCAGCCCCTCGAAGGCCGCGATCATCTCGACCATCGAGGCCATTAAAAACGGCGGCGCGGAAAACGCCTTCGGCAAATCCGAGCGCTACCTGCGCATGCGTCAGAGAACCGGCGACGCGCAAGTCATGTATGCGGTGAACTTCCAGGCGATCTACCCCGCGATCAACGCCGCCTTTGCAAAAAAAGCGGCCTCCGGCGGTCGCGACGCCGCTTATGTTGATTACACAACCCTCGCGTCCGTTCTCGGCTTCAATGCGCTCAAGGATATTTATTTCGGGGCCAATTACGGCACCGACAACGTCACCGCGAGCGGTGCCATCACTTACACCGAGCGCCGTGGCCTTCTGAGCCTGCTCACATTCGGCGACGGTGCCGTGAAAATCCCCGAATACGCCTCCGCCGACTGGCCGACGGTCAGTGTTGTCAACTACAGCATCCCGCGGGCGTTCACCGCGCTTGAGCAACTCCTCGAGGCCGTCAACCCCGGCGTCTCGATGATGATTCAGGGCCAGCTCGAAAGCGCCAAGCAACGCCTCGGCATCGACATCAAGCGCGACCTCATCGAAACCCTCGGCGAGCAAATTGTGAGCGCCAACATTCTCCCCGCCGGCGTGACGGCCAACGACACCGGCTTCAGCGAAAAAATCGGCCTCCTCTATGTGATCTCGCTCAAGGACGCGCGCACATTCCAGAACGCGATCGAAACCCTCAAGCGCTCCACCGGCCTCGAAAACCATCCCATGCTCGTCCAGCGCGAATACCTCGGCAACACAATCACCACGATCAACACGGGCGCCAAGCAAGTCAGCTACACGATTGCGCGAAACCAGCTCGTCGTCGGAATCGGCTCGCCCACGATTGTTGAGTTCCTTGTGCAAAACCTCGTCAACGGCACCACCGCGCCCCTCGCCGAGCGAAACGACGTGCGCGAAAACTTCGCCGCCGCGCCCGCCGACACGGTCTCCTTCAGCGTGCAAAACACCGCCTTCACCTTCCGCCTGCTTTGTGACGCCTTCGCGGCGCTGCCGCAGTTGAGCGAATACTTGGATTCCTCCGCCACACCCGGCGTCGAGTTTTTTGAAAAACATTTCGGTAACAGTTACGGCTGGATGACCTCCGAATCCGACGGACTCTACTTCACGTCAAAGATGTTTTATAAAAAGTAAGAAATATGAAGATTATGAGAGACCTTTTGGGGTGCGGTGGCAGCGTGACGCGGCGCCGCGGCTTCAAGCAAAACACCAGCCTGCCGCCACCCGCAAAACCGGTGTCGCCGACGCTCCGCGCCCTGGCTCTTTGGCATTCCGGCCTTCTCCTTTCAGTCCTTCAGCCCTTCAGTCCTTCAGCCCTTTCAGCGCAATCTCCGCTCGCGCTCACCGGCCCCGAGGTTGTGAAACTCGACTGGGGCACGCGCTCGCTTCAAGTCGCCGACCTCAACGGCGACGGCCTGCCCGACATCGCCGTCGCGAACAACGACCGCTCCACCATCGAACTCCTTTACCAGCTCAAGCCCGGCGAGCCGCCTCCCCGCGTTCCCGCCTCGCTCAGCCCCAATCGCTGGGAGCCCGTTGTCGAGGACGCCCGCTTCCGCAAGGCCACCATCACCACCGGTGTCGTCATGTTCGACCTCTGCGCCGGCGACCTCAACGGCGACAAACTTCCCGACCTCGTTCACACCGGCTCGCCCCAGGCGCTTACGCTCCGCCTCCAGCAAACCGATGGCTCGTGGGTTGAGAAAAAAATCCCCGAGGCCCCCGCGCCCAACCAGCTTGTCGGTTCGCTCAAAATCGCCGACCTCGACGGCGACGGTCGCGCCGATCTCGCCATGCTCGGCAAAAACGAACTCGCCGTTTTTTATCAAACGGACGGCGGCACCCTCGCCGCGCCCGAACGCTACACGCTTCCCGACAACAACTGCTACGGCCTCGAGGTTTGCGATGTCGATGGCGACGGGCTCGCGGACCTTGTTTACCTCTGCAACGGCGCGCGCCAGACAGTTCGCGTCCGCCTCCAAACCCCGTCTCGCCAGTTCGGCCCCGAGCTTTCCTACGAAATCAAGCACTCCCGCTGCACGCTGCAAATCCTGCAACAAGCCGACGCCAAAACCGGCCGCCACGCCATCTTTGCCTTTGCGCAAGACGGCACCGGCCAGCTGGAGGAATTCACCCTCAAGCCTGGCGACGCCTCCTCCGGGACCGTCGGGTTCCAGCCGGGCGCCACGCCGCTTCCTTCCCTCAATCCCCGCATCTTCAGCCCCCGTCCCGGCGCAAAAACCCCCGCCGCCTACGCCATCGGCAATTTCACCGCCGAGCCCAAACCCCGCGCCTCGCTTCCCCAAAAAACATCCTCGCGTTTTCCCGGCCCCGACATCGTCGTTTCCGATCCCGACGCCGCGCAAATTTATCTCTATGCGCGCCAGCCCGACGGCGGTTTCACCACGGCAAAAAAATCACCCGTGTTTTCCGACGCGCGCGCCCTCGCCGCGGGCGATTGGTATGACGAAGGCCGCGATGCGCTCTTCATCGGCAGTCCCAAGGAACAGGCCGTCGGCGTTTCCCGCCACATTGACGGACGCTTCGAGTATCCCAAGCCGCTTCCCGTTACCGGGCGCCCCCTCGACGTTGCCTACGGTGATTTCGACGGTCTTGGGCAAAAACTTCTAGCCGTTCTTCTTGAGAACAAAGGCAAGCGTTCCATCGAACTCTGGTCGCGCGACGGCGACACAGCCAAACTCGAGCACACCATCCCGATCACCAACCTCAAGACCGACCCGCGCGCGCTCCGCCTCCTCGACGCCAACCAGGACGGCAAGCTCGACATCGCCGTATTCACCCCGCTCGACGCCATGCGCCTCTACGTGCAGGGAGACGGCCTCGAATTCACCGAGGCCAGCGCTGACGCCGGGTTCCGCCGCAGCCTTGTGGACAAACTCGAATCCTCCGCGCTCATGCTTGGCGATATCGACGGCGACGGCAAACACGTGCTAGTCACCGCTCATTCCGGATTTGCCCGCGCACTCCGGCTCGACGCCTCCGGCGGCCTTCAAGTCATCGAGCAATTCAATGCCCGCGATCCCAACACCGAGGTCGCCGCAGTCCTTGTCATTCCCGAGGAGCCCTCGCCCGTCACCGCCTCCGACTGGCAAAAACCCGGCCTTGGCGCGACGGCGTCCAAATCCAAAACCCGGAATCCAAAATCCAGGATCACAGTGGTTCTCTACGATCGCAAATCCGAGCAATTCCAAATCCTGCGTCCCGACGACGGCGGGTTGTATCAAATAGTGGATACGATCCCCGCCGGAAAAATCGAGGTCACGGGGGCCGAGGTTCTTCCCTCCACCAACGAGGCGTTCATTTTCGGGCGCGACCGCTTCTGGTGGCTCCCGCTGGGACGGCGCGACTTCGCCGCCTCCACGCTTTCCACGCACACCACCGACCTTCCCGGCATCAGTTATGCCGACATCATCGCCGGCGATCTCGTTGGCGACGGCCGGCCCGAAATCATTTGCGTTGATCCCGCGAAAAACCTTCTCGAAATCCTGCGCCGCGACGCCGGCGGCATGCGCTGGGACAGCGTCATGCACTTCAAGGTTTTCGAAATCGACCAGCACTATCAGGGCCGTCGCGGCGGGCAGTTAGAGCCGCGCGAAACCGTGATCGCCGACATCACCGGCGACGGCAAAAAATCAATCCTCCTCCTCGTTCACGACCGCCTGCTCATCTATCCGCAAGAGTGATGCCGCAAAACGCCGGCGGATTGCGCCGGGGGGGAATTTTTTGGCCGGGCGTGCCGGAGCATGCCCCGATCAGCGCCCGGGGTTTCTACGCCATCGCGAAATCCATCTGGCGTTTGGTGCGGTCCACTTTTTTCACAACGACGGTGATGTGCTCGCCAACCTTGAGGTGTTTCTTGGTTTTGCGCCCGACGAAAGCCGTGTTGCTCGCGTTCGGGAAATAAACGTCGCCCGTAAAACTGTCCTTGTTGATGAAGCCGAAGCTCATCGACTCGGTCAGCTCGATGAAGATACCCGCGCCGCGCACATCGGTGATGACCGCGTCGAACTTGGTTTTCTTTTTCTTGGAGAGTTCGCGCTCGAAAAATTCGAGTGTTTTGATCTTCACGCTCTCACGCTCGGCCTCGGCGCTGTTGGTTTCGGTGAGGCTGAGGTGCTCGCCGAGCGAGGCCATGCTGCCGGCGCTGTAGCCGAATTTGTAATCGGCGGGAACGGGGTGCCCGGCGTGCTTGATGAGGTAATACGCGAGGACGCGGTGCACGACGAGGTCGGAGTAGCGGCGGATGGGCGAGGTGAAGTGCGTGTAGTCCTTTTTCGCGAGCCCGTAGTGGCCGTCGGGCGTGGCGCGGTAGCAGGCTTTTTTCAAGCTGCGCAAGAGCTGGCTGCGGAGCACGTAGCCCTGCGGGTGTTTTTCGAGGGCGGCGAGCACCTTGACGATTTCCTTGCGCTGCGTGAGGTCGCCGGCCTCGACGCCGGCGGTGGCGAGAACCTTTTGGTATTCGATGAGCTTGTCCTCGTCGGGTTCGTCGTGCACGCGGTAGAGCGAAACGAGCTTGTGCGCGCGCGTGAGGCGCGCGACGGCCTCGTTGGCGGCGAGCATGAACTCCTCGATGAGCTGGTGGCTTTCGTCGTTTTCGATGCGCTCGAGCCGGTCGGCGTAGCCTTTCTCATCAACGAAAATTTTCGTTTCGGGCATGTCTAGGTCGAGCGAACCGCGCGCCATGCGTTCGCGGCGGAGCTTGGCGGCGATTTTCCAGAGGCTGCGCAACCAGTGCTGCAAGTCCACGAGCTCGAGGTCGGTCAGTTCCTTGAGCGCGCGCCCGGTCGAGCCGGTTTGGTGCGCGGGCGGAACGGGAAGCGCGCGGATTTTCGCAATGCTGTTTTCAAACATGAACGCGTAGGCCTGTTTGTAGGTGAGGCGCTTGCGCGAGCGGATGACTGTGCTGGCAAAGGTGGTGTTGGTGACGCGGAGTTTTTTGTCGAAGGTGAGGAAGACCGCCTTGCAGAGACGGTCCTGCCCCTCGACGAGCGAGCAAAGTCCGTTGGAGAGTTTTTGGGGCAGCATCGGAATGACGGTGCCGACGAGGTAGGTGGAGTTGCCCCGGCCCCGCGCCTCGCGATCGAGCGCGGTGCCGGGGCGCACGTAGTTGGAAACGTCGGCGATGTGGATGCCGACGCGCGTCTCGTCGTTGTCGAGCGTCTCGATGGAGAGCGCGTCGTCGAAATCCTTCGCGTCGTCGGGGTCGATGGTGAACGTCGGCGTGTCGCGGTAGTCGAGGCGTCCGGGAAGTTGCGTCGCGACGACCTCGGAGGGAAGCGCGGCGACTTCGCGCTCGACGTCGGCGGGGAACTTCGGGTCGAGGTGGTGTTTTATGAGAATGCCCGCGAGCTCCGCGCCCGGCTCGAAGGTTTTTCCGAGGCATTGCGTGATTTTGCCCTCGAGCGGTTTGTGGCGCGCGGTCCATTCGGAGAGTGCGACGACGACCTTGTCACCGGGGCCGGGCACGGGCTTGATGCGGCTCGCGGCGGGATCACCGACGGCGATGTCCTGCACGAAACGCGGGTCGTCCACGTTGACGTAGAATTTGTTGCGGATGCGCACGAGGTTGCCGACGACGGTGTTGCTGGCGCGCTCGACGATCGACGCGACGCGGCCCTGCGGCTCGGGCGGGCGGCCGTTGCGCGCGCGCGACATTCGCGGGGAGATTTTTACGAGCACCTTGTCGCCGTGGAGCGCGACGCCGGTGTCCTCGGGCGCGATTTGGATGGCGGGTTCGTCGAGAGTGTTTGCGCCGGCGCGGCCGGGCATCGGATCGAGGATGACAAACGCCGAGCCGCCCTGGCGGAACATGATTTTGCCCGTGCGCGTGTCGTCCTCGCCCGCGAGCGCGAGGCGGTCGCCCTGCACGTAAACGATGCCGCCCTTGGAGAGGAGCTGGCGGATTTCAAACTTGAGCGAGTTGCGCTCCTTTTTATTGAGCGCGAGCGAGTGCCCGAGCGCCTTGATGTCCTGCGGCCTGTAATGGCGTTGGCGCAGATGTGCGAGTATGCGGTCGCGAAGTTTCATATAAATGCGGAATGTGGATTTTCAGGCTGCTTCGTAAGCGGAGTGCGAAAAAGAGGGGGCGAATGGTTCAGTTATTCACCGGCAAATTTTTTCCGGCCCAACACTCCCGAATGGATGGGGAGGGGTTGGCCCGCCACGGGCGGCGCATGATGAAGATGTCGTTTGGGTTTCCAAAAGATTGGTGTTGGAGGCAAGGAATCACCTCTCATGCGTTGTTGCCATGAAAATCTTCCCGGCCTGTCGCGAAAGCGAACGGCTGCCGGGTATCGCGCAAACATTCATGCTGGCAAAAACGGGAGCAATCCTGCTACTGCTTTTTTCATCTGCTGCCCGAGTGGCGGAATGGTAGACGCTGGGGACTTAAAATCCCTTGCCTGAAAAGGTGTGCGGGTTCGAGTCCCGCCTCGGGCACCATTTTGGAAGGGTTGTTGCTTCGCGCGGGCGCGCCCAGGCGCCCGATCCCACGGCAAGCCGGCGCGCGGGGTTTCGCAAAAAAGATTTGGCGCGGGTTTTTTAGAACAGGCCGTTGGCGACGACGCCGACGGCGGTGATGGGGCCGGAGTCGGCGAAGCCGTCCATGGCGCGATCGACTTTGCGCAACGTCGCCTTGGCGTCGCGCACGAGGTTGTCGTTCGTGATGAGCTGGCCGAAGCTGCTTTCGTCGCTGTTCATTTTGTTCGTGATGTCGCTGATGTTCTTGACGGCGACTTTCAGGTTTTGCGCGGTGGCCTCGTCGTAGATGAGCGTGCCGATGGCGCCGCGGCCGCTTTTCACGTCGGCTATGATTGTCTGCGTTTCGCCGATGAAGCCCTTCGCCTCGGTGGCGGCGTTTTTGATTTCGGTGACCGCGGCGAGGAGCTGGTCGTAGGCCGCCGGGTCGTTGATGAGCTTGGCGAGGGTGCCGTCGCCGGCGCGGATTTTCTCGGTGATTTCGTTGAGGTTCGCGATGGAGGCGTTGAGGTTGGCGCGGTTTTCGTTGACGAGGTTGTTGACGTTGGTGATGAGGCCGGGGGAGCCGTCGGGGTTGTCGCTGAAGGCGGCGCCGATTTTGCCGACGGCGACCTTGATGTCGGCCCCGAGTTCGCCGAGGTCGGACATGATTTTGTTGAAGTCGGGGACTTCGTGCGTGCGGAGGCTGTCGCCGGGCGCGACGGTGCCGGAGGCGGGGGTGCCGAGGTCGAGCGAGATGTAGTTCGAGCCGATGAGGCCGGAGGTGGCGATGGTGGCGACGCAGTCCTTGTGGATGGGGACTTCCTTCTTGATGCTGAGGACGGCCTCGGCGCGTCCGTTGTTGATGCGCACCGCGGTGACGGCGCCGATGGTCACGCCGGCCATGCGCACTTCGTTGCCGACTTTGAGTTCGCGGACTGATTTGAAGGGGGCGGTGACTTCGTAGCCGTCCTTCACGTTGAAGCTGCCGGTGTGCAGCGCCTGGAATGTGATCCAGAGCAGCGCGATGCCGAGGACAAAAAAGATGCCCACGCGGGCGTTTGTTTGAGCTTGGTTCATGGTGAGTTGGTTTGCGTTTGGTGTTTAGAGTTGTGGAAAAGTGGCGGGTCGCGTCACGCGCCCATGGTTTTGTAGCGCGGGTTTTTGAGGTCGATTTTCGGGTGCATGAAGTCGGCGATTTCCGGGTTGTCGGTGTGCTGGAGTTCGCCGGGCGTGGTGAGCGAGAGGAGTTCGCCGCGCATGAGGATCGCAACGCGGTTCGAGATGGTGAGCGCGAGTTCGCGGTCGTGCGAGACGACGATGCTCGTGACTTGATACTGCTCCTTGAGCGTGGCGATGATTTCGCTGATGGTGGCGCTCATCACCGGGTCGAGCTCGGAGGTGGGTTCGTCGTAGAGGAGGAGTTGCGGTTCCATGACGAGGGCGCGGGCGATGGCGACGCGCTTTTTCATGCCGCCGGAGAGTTCGGCGGGGGATTTGTTGACGGCGTTTTCGAGCGAGAGAATTTTGAGGGCGCGCATGACGCGGTCGCGTATTTGCGCGTGCGTGCCGATGCGGTGCTCGAGCGGGTAGAGGGCGAGGTTGTCGTAAACGGAGAGCGAGTTGAAGAGCGCGCCGGCCTGGAAGACGAGCGCGATGGCGAAGCGGTCGCGCGTGTCGGGGTCGTGGGGGTCGCGGCCGTTGATTCGGATGGCGCCGGAGGTGGGCTGCTCGAGTCCGGCGATCTGGCGCAGGAGCACGCTTTTTCCGGAGCCGGAGGGACCCATGATGGTGAAAATTTCGCCGGGCTCGACTTTCAGCGAGATGTCGGTGAGCACGGTTTGCGGGCCGTATTTTTTAAAGACGTTGGAGACTTCGACGCCCACGGGCGCGCGCGCCTGGCCGATGCTCGCGGGCTGGCGCGGCTCGGATTGGAAGCGTTCCTTTTGGATTTCTTTTTTCATCGTGCGGGTGCGTGGTTGTCAGGAGGCGCCGAGGGCCTTGGTGATGAAGTAGTCTAGGCCGAGGATCGCGATGAGCGAATAGACGACCGAGTTGGTGACGGCGAAGCCGATTTCGCGCGGGCCGCCCTTGGTGCGCAGGCCGGTGTTGCACGCGATGAGGATGATGACGAAGCCGAAAATCTCGGCCTTGAGGAGGCTGTCGACCATCTTTTGCGTGGTGAGGAAGGCGCTCACGCTTTGAAAATATTCCGCGGGCTCGACGCCGATCACGCCGACGTATTTGCAAACGACCGCGCCGCCGATCCAGCCGATGACGATGCCGACCATCGTGAGTATCGGCATGTAGCCGAGCACCGCGAGCAGGCGCGGCAGCACGAGGAATCGCTCGGGCGGGATGTTCATGGTGACGAGCGCGTCCACTTCCTGGTAAACGCGCATCGAGGCGAGCTCGGCGGTGGTGGCGGAGGCGACGCGGCCCGCGACGAGGATGGCGACAAACACGGGCCCGAGTTCGCGCACGAGCGCCTCGCCGACGAGCGTGCCGATGAGTTGTTTCGCGCCGAAGTCCTGCAAGGTGAGGCCGGCCTGGAGCGCGAGCACCGCGCCGATGAAGAAGCTGAGGATCGACACGATGGGCAGCGACGCGTAGCCGCCTTGGAGCACGTGCTCGAAGGTGCGTTTGAGGATGCGCGGCGCCTGGGGCAGCATTCGAAAGGCGCGCAGCGCCATGATAACGGCGCCGCCGAGCCAGTCGAAAATTGTGATGATGCGGTTCATTGGAAATGCGGAGTTCGGAGTGCGGAATGCGGAATTTCGGAGACGGGGTTAGCGGCGGGTGCGGACCTTGGGGTAGGTTTCCATCGGGGGCGTGGTGGAAACGCGCGCGGGTTTTGCGGGCGCGGCGGCGGCGGGGTTGGAGGCCTCGGCGAGCTGGCGCTGGAGGCTTTTGAAGCGGAATGCGAAGGGGCGCCAGCCGATGCCGGGTGTTTTTTGCGCGCCGACGACACCGCGGAAAAGCGCGCGGCGCTTGTGCCCGCCCACGCGCTCGCCGCTGTAAATCGGGCCGACGTGAAACTCGCGCAGGCCGGGTTCGCGGCGGTGCGTGATGACGTTCCAGAGAAAGCTGTGGCGCGTGCGGCCGGGCGCTTCCTGCTCGTAACGATAGAGCGCGAAGAGCGGCGTGTAGATCAGGCGCGTGGGTTCGTTTTGCGGGAGA
Source organism: Ereboglobus sp. PH5-5 (assembly GCF_029504805.1). Classification (NCBI taxonomy): domain Bacteria; kingdom Pseudomonadati; phylum Verrucomicrobiota; class Opitutia; order Opitutales; family Opitutaceae; genus Ereboglobus; species Ereboglobus sp. PH5-5. Next base: position 17,754 of record NZ_JAQFIT010000017.1, read on the forward strand.
AAGACCTCGAACGGGCTGAGTGCCTGGAGTTGTTTGCGGCCGCGTCCGTCGGTCCAGTAGGTGTAGAACGGCCAGAGGGAAATTTTGCGCGCGGGCTTGATGGCGTCGATGGCGGCTTTTTGCGCGGGCGTGGCGCCGGGCGGGACGAGGGGTTTTTGCGATACGCTGTTGTAGAGAAAATAGAAGAAGCGTTTTCGCACGTGGCTGTTGACCGTGTCGTCGGTGCGCTTGTGGTTCCAGAGCGGCCACATGACCCAGGTTTTTTCGCGTCCCTTGTGATTCGAATAGGTGTAGAACGGCGCCCAGCGGTTCACGCGATGTTCGGGGCCGCGGCCCTGGACGAAGAGCGGCCAGAAGTATCGGTTTTCTGAATACACATAGGGCTCGACGCGGCGCGAGCGTCCCCAAAAAAGCATGTAGCTGTCGGAGCGAAAACCGGGCGCGGTTTCGCGATAATAAAAGGGAAGCACGGCGAGGGCGCGTGCGGGATCGGCGGCGGGATTGTCGCGATTCCAGGTGGTGTTGTTAAAATAAAACGGCCAGAGGACGAAGGTGTTTTTGTAGAGGGGCGCGCCGGTCTCGATGTCGGTTTTTGTGTCGCGCCCGAAGAGCGGCCACACTTTCCAGCCGTCCGCGCCGCCGCCCGTGGTGCGGCGAAAAATCGGCCAGAGAACGGCGCGCGACGTGGTGCCGTTGCGCTCGGACCAGCCGTAGATGGGAAACAAAAACCAGCCGAGGCGATCCTGCAAAAGACGTCCGCTGACATTGCCGTAGACCGGAAACACGGCGCGGTAACTCGTCGCCGGATCGCCGGTGTTGTTGGAAAAATAAAACGGCCAGACGTCGAATTGGTTGTCGGCATCGTGGGCGGCGGTTTTGCGCGTGGCGGGGCCGTGCTCGTGATTGATGAGGTTAAAAATGTCCCAGCGGTAACCGTCGTCCTTCACTTTGCGCCAGTTGAAGAGCGGATAGAGAACGTGAAACTGGAGGAGCTGCCCGGAGGCGTCGCGCTTCTCGACATAAAGGGGACGAAACCCGCGCGCGACAACCGCACCGTCGTCGTAACGCGGACGCGCGACAAGCGGCTGGCGAAAAATCAGCGGCCCGATCGCGTTCCACGAGGCGGCGGGGGCGTTGGCGCGGGAAAGCGGATTGCCCGGTTCGGCGCGGCCAACCCAGAAAGGCGCGAGGTTGTTTTCAGCTCCGAAGACAAAAGGCCGGGATGCGGCGGGCGGCGGCGAAGCCTCCGGCTGAGCCGTGGCCGCCGTTTGTCCGGACGCGCGAATGCCCAGTCCCGCGAGGACTGCAAAAAAAACGAGGGCGGTTGCGCGCCGAGGCTGCATATTGGTGATGGTGCGGATGCGGAAAGTAGGCTTCAGAAGGTCGGACAGAAAACGAATCAACGGTAACACGACGCGCCGGGCAAATGTTATTAAACCGGGGCGGGCGGTCAAAATTCCTGTCAGACGGTCGCGAATTCGCCGGGTTCCAAAAGTTTTGGGATTGGTGCGCGGGCTTGCCGGACGCACACAGCTTCCAAATGTGCGGGTGCGGCAATGAGGCAAGTCGTTTGGATGATTTTGAATCAGCCGGGGGCTTCGCCCTGAAAAAACCACGGAGCGGTTGGGCTCCGTGGTCTGGTAAAAACAAAACTATGCGCGGTTGCGCTTACATCGCGATCTGCGGGCGGTCAGCCTTCGGCCAGTCGATGTGGAAGAACTTGCCGCGCTTCCGGTCAACGCGCTCGTAGGTGTGCGCGCCGAAATAATCGCGCTGGCCCTGGAGCAGGTTGGCCGGGGTGCGCTCGGCGCGGTAGCCGTCGTAGTAGGCGAGCGCCGAGCTGAAGGTCGGCACGCTGATGCCGTGCTCGACCGCGAGCGCGACGACTTTGCGCCAGTTGTCCTGCGCCTTCCGGATCGTCTTGTTGAAATACGGATCGAGGAGCAGGTTCGCGAGTTTCGGGTTTCCGCGGAACGCCTCGGTGATCTTTTGCAGGAACGCGGCGCGGATGATGCAGCCGCCGCGCCAGATTTGCGCGATCTGGCCGAAGTTGAGTTTCCAGCCATACTCTTTTTGCGCCTCGCGCATGAGCTGGAAGCCTTGCGCGTAGGAGCAGATTTTCGAGCAGTAGAGCGCGTCGTGGATGGCTTCGAGAAGGGCTTTTTTCGATCCGGTGTATTTTTTCGCCTTCGGGCCCTTGAGGATTTTCGAGGCGGCGACACGCTCGTCCTTCACCGCGGAGAGGCAGCGCGCGAAGACGGACTCGGCGATGGTCGGCGCGGGCACGCCCATGTCGAGCGCGTTGACCGAGGTCCATTTGCCGGTGCCTTTCTGGCCCGCCGTGTCGAGGATGATGTCAACGAGGGGTTTTTTTGTGACGGGGTCCTTTTGCTTGAGGATGTCGGCGGTGATTTCGATGAGGAAGCTGTCGAGCGCGCCCTTGTTCCATTGCGAAAAGACCTCGCCCATTTCGGGGGCTTTCATGCCGAGCACGCCCTTCATGATGGCGTAGGCCTCGCAGATCATCTGCATGTCGCCGTATTCGATTCCGTTGTGGACCATTTTTACGTAATGGCCGGCGCCGTTTTCGCCGATGTAGGTGGCGCAGGGCACGCCGCCCTTGACGGGTTTGCCGGCGGTCGCGCCGAGGAGGGGCTTGCCGGTTTTTTTATCCACCTTGGCGGCGATGGCGTTCCAGATTTTTTCGAGTTCCTTGTAGGCGGCCTTGTCGCCGCCGGGCATGAGGGCGGGGCCGAAGCGCGCGCCTTCCTCGCCGCCGGAAACGCCGGAGCCGATGAAGCGCAGGCCTTTTTCCTTGAGCGCCTTTTCGCGGCGGATGGTGTCCGTCCAGAGGGCGTTGCCGCCGTCGATGACGATGTCGCCCCGGTCGAGGAACGGCACGAGGCCGTCGATCACCGCGTCGGTGCCCTTGCCGGCTTGCACGAGGATGATCATCTTGCGCGGCCTGGCGAGGGACTTGACGAAGTCCTCGAGCGTTTTTGTGCCGACGATGCCGCCGGGCGTGGCGGGATTTTCGGCGACAAACTTGTCCACCTTTTCGGTGGTGCGGTTGTAAACCGAAATCTGGAAGCCGTGGTCGGCTATGTTGAGGGCGAGGTTTTGACCCATGACGGCGAGTCCGATGAGTCCGATGTCCGAGTATTCTTTAGGCATAATTAAAAAAAGTGAACAGGTGTGCGAATATTTATGATTTTATGGGAAAACTGAATCTTAAAATACCCCGGATTCCGTTTTTTGCCGCGGCGTTTTGTGATTTTTGGCAATTACTTTCCCGGCTGCGCGGGCGGGGGAGCGGGGGACGAGGGCTGCGGAAAAAAACGCGCCACGAAATCCACGATCGGCGTCATGAACGCCGGCTCATTTCTTTGGCGCACCCACTTGTAGCCGATCACGCCCAGAATGAACAAAACCAGCAGCAGCGTGGCGATCTGCCCGAGGCGCGCCGCTTTTTTGACCACCGTGAACAACAGAAACAGCACGCCCGCCGCGATGAGTGTTTTTACCCAAAAATCCACCGGCATTTCCATGAAGGTTTGGAAAACATGTTTGACGGTTTCGGACATGGTTTGTGCAAAATTGAAACGTGCGCGAAGTGAAAGCCCGCATACATTGCGCAAAGGGTCCGTTGAAACAAGACATTGCGAACAGAAAACCTCCGCGCCATCTTCCCGTCATGAGCACCAACCCGGCCGCCGCGCGCCGCACGCAGCACAAAAAGCCCAGCTTCCCCATCGGCGAAAACCTGCGCCACTACCTCAAGCGTTACCGCCGCGAGCGCGAGCTGCCCGTCACCTACGAGCGCCTCCGCCGCTTCACCGAGTGCGCGCCCTACACCGACCCCGAGGGCAACATGACGCTCTGGGAAACCGTCGTCTATGACCACATGGAAATGGAGTCCATCCACGAGGGGCTGAAACACATTTACGCGCTCCTGCGCACCGACGGCGACATGTCCGTCATGCAGCATCTCTACGTGGACCGCATCGACTTTTGCGCGTTCGGCAACTCCGCGCCCTTCCGCGTGCGAATCGTCAACGCCTACAACGACAACCCCGACCACTTCTACGTCAAGAAGGGCGACGCCTCGCGCGTTTACGGCCTCGAGCTCGAGCATCTCCTTTCACCCAACCGCATGCACTTCATGACCTGTGGCAACACGCTCGTCGAGGAGCACGTCGCGGGCATTCCGGGCGACATCTTTGTCGAACGCTGGCTCGACCAGCGCTCCGAAATCAAGCCCATCCGCCTCGCCAAGGAACTCGTCAAGTTCAACGAACGCTGCTTCGTGCGCCTCCTCGGCGACATGCGCAGTTATAATTTTGTCGTCGTCATCACGCCCGATTTTGAGGGCGCGCAAATCCGCATCCGCGCGATGGATTTCGACCAGCAATCCTACGAGGGCCGCATGAACCTCTACCGTCCGCAGTTCTTCAAGGAAAACCAGTCGCTCGCGCTCTACTGCATGAAGCACCTCAATGTGGCCAGCGCGCGCCAGTATCAACGCGAGGAGCAGGCGCTCATGCTCCAGCGTGCCGACACCGGAGAGGAGCGCCTCAACGCCCTGCTCAGCGCCATGTCGCAAGCCGAAATCGCGCCGCATTCGCACGTCGTCGAGTTGCGCGAAGGTTTGGCCGCGCATTACGGCCGGCCGTCCTATTTGCACTGCAACACGATGGGCGAGCTCGTCATCGAAAACCTCACCTCCATCCGCCTCAATGTCGCCGCCCCCATTCCCAGCGAAACCCCGCGCAGCGACGAAGTGGAGTGATGCGGCAACGTTTGTGTTTCACATTCACGCCGCCACGATGAAATCCCCGACTTGTTTGCCGGCGTTTTGAAGCATGATGCGGAGGCGGTTCATCATGTTGGCCCCGCTCACGCCGCCGTCGAGGTCGAGAAGATGAGAACGGGCCGAGTTTTGTTGCTTTTAGGATTACTTCCTATGGCTCATCACGACTTCCAAACCAAGGGCTTTACCCCGTCGCGCTTGGCTTTGGCTCGGATTTGGCGTCCTACTTTTTTGAAAGCTCGCTCGGCACGAAGAATGAACTCGGGTGTCGGTTGTTTTTTCTTCGCGGACGCGTTGCTTGTTTTGGTTTTCATTATTTCAGCAATTCAACGGCTGCGTTTATGTCCGAAGATTCGGATGAGGCGAGTTGTTTTGCGGGGATGCGGGCATTGTCCCAAATCACCCAACGCGTGGCGAGGGGCGGGTAATCGGCGACAAGGTGTTCGCGACTGCGCATAAAGCGGCGGTTGATGTTTTTCGCAGGGTAAAATCAGCAAGCATCGCCCCATCGCATTTGTCCGTTGCCTTGAAACTCAATGTTGACAATCAAATCAAATACCCCACGTTTTCTGACGTGCGCTTCACATGGGACACGCAAAAGGAGCAGGACAACATCGCCTCGCACGGTGTTGACTTTTCCGAAGCGCAAAAGGCGTTTGACGACCCGCGCGCCCTTGTCGTTTTCGACGAGGCCCATGGCGGCAAAACGGAGCTGCGCTGGTGGCTTCTCGGCATGGTCGGCGCACGGGTTATGCTCGTGCGCCACACCCATCGCACGCCGGGAATCGTTCGCATCATCGGCGCGGGATACTGGCGAAAAGGAAAGGATTATTATGAAAACTACTGGAAAACGAATTCACTCTAAGCCCGCATTCGATGCGGATGGCTATCAGACCGGCATGAACACGCTGAACAACGAGGCGCTGCCCGCGCTTGATGGCGCGGCGTGGCGTCCGCTTCACGGCGGGGCGAGGCCGGGCGCGGGTCGCAAACCATCCGGACGCGAACCGATCACGCTGCGGCTGCGCCCGGTTGTAGCGCGCAAATTGCGCGCAGCTGCGAAACGCGAAAAGGTTTCGATCTCCGACATTGCCGAGCGGTGGCTTGCGGACGTGTGAACGGCATCTGTTCCCGTTGAGTCCAAATGGAAAATCAACAAAACTCGGCTCGTCCCCTTTTTCACTTTTCAAAAAAATAATCTTCTCAATCCTTCAATCTTCACGCGACAGCCCGTATAAACTTCCTTGGTATGTTTCCACGTCGAAAAAATTTATCTCTACAAGCTCGTGTCGGAAGCAGTCATGCAGGTCATTTGTTTTCAAGACGTCAAACACAACTTCTCGCAAGTGTAACAAAGCACCGTGTTTTTTTATAAGATCAACTTCCCGCTTCGTAGAATATAAAACATACACACCCGGCACTGAGCCTACAAAAACATATTTTGGCGGGATGTAACCCTCAAATATTTTGATAGACAAGCGATTGATTAGTTCTTTTTCGCATGCCCTTATTAATCTATTTAGTAAGTGAGCTCCGAGGTTGTATATGAAAACATACATGTTTGGAGAAAAATATTTTTCGTCGATGCCGTTGCGAACGCAACAGCGTGTCCATAATGATTGAATCTCCGCTGTTAAAGGGAAGGATCCATTCCAATTGCTATCATGTTCACTTACGGACAGCGATACGAATGCCTCATGTGTGGAAACATAAAGTTTAAGGCAGGGCTCGCATTGCCCTGATGTCTTACTGACGGCCTGAGAGTCGGCTTGCGCGACACTTGACACATATTTTACAAAAACCCCAAGACTTTTCAGCGAATCAATAAACTCATCAAAAATAATATGTTGGCTTACCCTCGTTTTAACTAAAACTTCGAGTTCCTCGTATATAAAAAAATTCTTGCTGAATATACCGGGCATATATTTTTTAATATTAAAGATGTGCTAATCACAACTGGCGATATTAAATTGTAGAAAAATAAAACCTAAGGAGATCGGTGTTGATTCTTCTCATTACGCCTTACGGCACATCACACAGAAACTGCGGCGGCCTGCTCGACTTGGTTGCGGGCGTTTTGGAGCATGAAGTGGAGGCGGTTCATCATGTTCGCCTCGCTGGCGCCGCTGTCCAAATCCAGGAAGAGGAGGCTCATGTCGGGATAGAGGTCGCGGATTCGTTTTTCTATTCCTTTTGACACGAGGTGGTTCGCTATGCAGCCGAAGGGTTGCAGGCTCACGGCGTTCATCACGCCGCGCTCGGCGAAGCCGGCCAGCTCGGCGGGGATCAGCCAGCCTTCGCCGTATTGCGAGGCGAGGTTAAGCACGCGCGAGGCCGACTTGGCCTGCTCGTAGGGGTTGTGCGAGGGGTGGAAATACGCGAAGGACGAGGCGGCGCGGTCGAACTTTTTCTCGACGCGGCGGATGAGCGCGAAGGCCGCCGTGTCCAAAAACGGGATGCGCGGCTTGTGCTTGAGGTGCTGCTCGATGTTGGTGCGGTGATTCGGGAATTCCTGGAGGAAGAACGTGGCGACGGAGGGCACCACCGCCTCGGCGCCCTGGTCGATGAGCCATTGGACGACGTTTTTGTTTCCGATGGAATTATACTTAACGTATATCTCGCCGACAATGCCGATGCGGGGGACGCGGCGGTCGTGGTCGCAGATGGCGTTGAAGTCGGCTGCGGCCTCGGCGAGAAGGCGGTAGAGCGCCTTGGTGTCGCGCACCGCCACGCGGGCGATGGCGGCCTGGATGTATTCGTCGCGGAGGCGCGCGGCGGAGCCGGGTTCGCGTTCGCGGGGCACGGAGGCGTAATACATCTGCGAGATGCGGTCGGCGTAGAAAACCGAGCCGATGATTTCGCTAAGGTTGCCGAGGAGCTTGAGTTTGAAACCGGGCTGGGTGTTCGAGACCGCGCCGCTCGATGTGCCGAGCGAGACGACGGGGATGTTGCCGTGACCGGTGGCGATCATCGCTTTTTTGATGAGGGCGATGTAGTTTGACGCGCGGCATTGTCCGCCGGTCTGGCTAATGCCGATGGCGATTTCGTCGGGTTTGTATTTGCCGCTGTTGAGCGCGCGGACGATGTCGCCGACGACGAGCGTGGCTGGGTAGCAGACTTCGTTGTTGGCGTATTTGAGGCCGAAGTCGATCGAGGCGGCGTCGCTCGGCGGCATGACTTCGCATTTGTATCCCATGAGCCCGAGAAGCATCGGGATGAAGGGCGAATAGACTTCCGAGAAAAACGGCAGGAGGATCGTGCGATGCCGGTCGGCCTCGGTGAAGATGGGCGTGGTGAGGGGTTGGGTGGATTGCGTGGGGAGCGCACGCGTCTCGCGTGCTGGCGAGGGCGGCCCGCCCTCGTCGCCGGATGGTGTTTGGCGAGACGCCAAACACGACACGCGAGACGCGTGTGCTCCCCGAGGGGATTCGCCGCGATACGCGAGGCTTTCGACGAGAGAGCGGATGCGCAGGCGGAGCGAGCCGAGGTTGCTGATGTCGTCGATTTTTAGAATGGTGTGGCTCTTGCCGTTTCGGCGGAGGATGTCACCCGCCTCGTCGATGATGAACGCGTCGGGGCCGCAGCCGAAGGAGGTGAGTTGCACGAAGTGCACGTTCGAGGGCGCCTCGGCAACCCAGCGAGCGGATTTGAGGATGCGGTTGGTGTAGGCCCATTGGCGGACACTGCCGGGGCCGCCGGCGTCGGTGTCGTCGTCGAGGCGCACGAGGTCTTCCGAAATCACATCGACGCCGAAGCCGGCGATCATGTCGGCGACTTTGTGCTGGATGAGCGGGTCGGCGTGGTAGGGGCGTCCGGCGAGGAGGATGGTGACGCGGTTTTCGGAGGCGGCGCGCGCGGCGATGGCGCGGGCTTTTTCGGCGAGGGTGCGGAAGTGTTCGGTTTGCGCGGCGAGCGCGGCGGCAAAGGCGCGCTCAAAGACGCGCGGGGCGACGCCGAGCGTCTTGGTCATGTAGTCGCGGCAGGCGCGTTCGAGGAGTTTGCGGTCGCGGAAGCTGAGCGTGGGCGCGTCGAGCGGGATGCCGTGCTTGCCCTCGGGGTTGATGGCGCTGCGGATGACGTCGGAGTAGCCGGTGACGATGGGGCAGTTGTAGGTGTTGACGGCGTTCTTGTCCTCCTGCTCCTCGTAGACGACGAAGGGCATGAGGATGCGGTCAACTTTGCGCGCGATGAGGTCGTAGATGTGTCCGTGGACGAGTTTCGCGGGGAAACAGATGTTGTCCGACATGACGGTGTGCACGCCTTTGCCGTAGAGCTCGAAGGTCGAGCGCGAGGAGAGCGTGACTTTCATTCCGGCGTGCGTGAGGAGCGCGTGCCAGAAGGGGTAGTTTTCGTAATAATTGAGCGCGCGCGGGATGCCGATGGTGATGGGATTTTCGATTTTCGATTCTCGATTTTCGATTGCTCCGGCCGCGGGTGACGGCGCGGTTCGTCCGAAGAGTTTGCTGTATTTGAAGGCGTAGATGTTTTCGCCTTTGCGGGTGTCGGCTCCGCGGTTGGTGAAGATTTTTTCGCACTTGTTGCCCGAGAAAAATGTGTTCGCGTTTGCGAAGGTGTATTTGCGGACAACGCATTTGTTTTCACAACCGGGGCAGGTGGTTTCCTCGGTGGTGGAGGTGGCGGGATGGGCTAAAGAAGAGAGAAGAGTGAAGGGTGAAGGGTGAAAATCCGATCCTTTGGAATTTGGAACTTGGGATTTGGGATTTGCACGCGAAGCGTGTATGGCGGCGCCATACGCGCCCATGAGTTCGGGCATGTCGGCGAAGGCGACGTCGCGGTCGGTGAGGTGCTCGAGCGCGCGGACGACGGCGTGGTTGCGCATGGTGCCGCCTTGGACGACGATGTGCGCGCCGAGGTCGTCCACGTTTTTTAATTTGAGAACTTTGTAGAGGCAGTTTTTGACGACGGAGTAGGCAATGCCCGCGGCGATGTCGGGCAACGTGGAGCCTTCGCGGAGCGATTGCTTGACCTTCGAGTTCATGAACACCGTGCAGCGCGTGCCGAGGTCGCAGGGATACTCGGCGGTGCAGGCGGAGGTGGCGAATTGCGCGGCGGTCTGGCCGAGGGTGTTGGCGAAACTTTCGATGAAGGAGCCGCAGCCGGAGGAGCAGGCTTCGTTGATGTCGAGGCGGACGATGGAGCCGTTTTCGATGAACGTGGCTTTCATGTCCTGACCGCCGATGTCGAGGATGAAGGTGACTTCGGGGTTGAGTTTGTGCGCGGCGAGGTAGTGCGCGATGGTCTCGACGAGGCCGCTGTCGAAATTGAACGCGGCCTTGATGAGGTCCTCGCCGTAACCGGTGACGGCGGCGCGGGCGAGGCGGAGCGCGGGGCGTCCGGCGGCGATGGCGGCGGCGTTGAGCCCGGCGAGGCCCTTGGCGACGACGGCGAGCGGATCGCCGGAGTTTTTTTCGTAGAAGGTGTGGAGGACGTTTTCGCGCGCGTCGGTGGCGACGATTTTTGTCGTCGTGGAGCCGGAGTCGATGCCGAGGTAGATTTCCCCGTTCTCGGGCAGGTCGGCAAAGTGTGCGCGCGGAAGCGCGTAGCGTTGCTTTTCGATTTTCCAGGCTTCGTGTTCGGCGGCGCTGTCGAAGAGCACGCGGAGCGGCTGGCCGTTGAGGAGCGGGCGTCCGGCGCGCGTGGTGTTGGCGAAGCGCGCGAGGAGTTCGTCGATGGTGATTGCGAGGCGCGGGGTGTCGGTCGCGAGCGCGCAACCGAGCGCGGGGATGAGCGCGGCGGCGTCGGGCACGACGCAATCGTCGTCGGTGAGGCCCATGACCTTGAGGCAGGCCTTGCGCAGCTCGGGGATGAACGCGAGCGGGCCGCCGCACAGGAGCGTGAGCGGCGCGATTTCGCGTCCGCGCGCGAGCGAGGTGACGAGTTGCAGCGCGACGGCGTGAAACACGGACGCGGCGATGTCGGCCTTGGAGACGTTGCGCGCGAGAAGATTTTGGATGTCGGTCTTGGCAAACACGCCGCAGCGCGAGGCGATGGGATGCAGGGCGGTTGAGTTTTTGGCGAGTTCGTTGAGCTCGGAAACTTCGCAGCCGAGGAGCGTGGCCACCTGGTCGATGAACGCGCCGGTGCCGCCGGCGCAGGAGCCGTTCATGCGGATGTCGGGCGCGCGGCCGGGCGAGAAGAAAATCATTTTCGCGTCCTCGCCGCCGATGTCGACGAGCGTGCGGATGTCGGGATAACGGCGCTGGGCAACCTCGCCCGCGGCGACGACCTCTTGGATGAACGGGATGCGGTAGGTTTCCGAGAGTCCCATGCCCGCCGAGCCGGTGACGGTGAGCGAGACAGGGGCGTTGCCGATGCGCGTGTCGCGCGCCTGCGCGAAAGCCGCGCGCAACGCGGCGGGCACGTCGGCGTTGTGGCGCCGGTAATCGGTGAAGAGGATTTCGCCCTCGGAATCGGTGATGACGATTTTAAGCGTGGTCGAGCCGACGTCGAGGCCGGCGAAAAGCGAGGGTGCTGGTTTGTCCGCGGGTGCAACTGTGTTAGCCGTGCTCATGGCTTGTGGATGCAGATGTGGTTGAGTTGGGGGTCAGGCGGCGGCGCGGGCGGCCTTGCGTCCGGAAACCGCCACCTTCGTTTTTGCGCGCGCGGTTTTGTTTTTTACGGAGGAAGACGCCGGCACGGCGGATGTGGCCGCGGCGCGTTTCATCGACGCAAACAGGGTTTGCATCATGGAAACGATGTAGGGCTTGCGCTCCATCATGAACGCGCGGAAGGCGTCGGGGTTGTTGTCGAAGAAAACCTCGTCGAGCGCGGGCTTGGCGAGGAATGGGAAAATGAGCATGCCGTAGAGGCTCGTGAAAATATGCGCGAGCGCGGCGTCGGTGTCGCCCTCGATGCAAAGCTCCTTGCCGATCTGGGCCTTGAGGCGCGAGACCTCGCCGAACTCGCCGCGCTTGTCGCGGAAGAGCTGCACGAGCACGCGCGGGTCGCGCTGGATTTCCATCACCATGAAATGCGGCAGGAGCGGGTCCTCGAGCAGGAGCGCGAGGTAGCCGTCCACGAGCAGGCCGGCTTTTTCGATGAGCGGGATGTCGAGCTCGATGAGCATGGCGACCTTGGGGATGAACTCGCCGACGGCGCTGTCGAGGATGGCGCGGAAAAGGGTGTCCTTGTTGCGGTAGTAATAGTGCAGGAGTGTGCGCGAGATTTTCGCCTCGGCGGCGATATCCTGCATGGTGGTGGCGCCGAGTCCCTTGCGGAGAAAAACGGTCTTTGCGGCGTGAAGTATGGTCTGTTCGGTCATCCGGTGCTTTTGTAAAGAGGTGGCGAAGGAGACGTATTTTGACACCTGTGTCAAACATGTTTGTCAAACAAATCTTGCAGGCAAAAAACGCGCCTTTTGGCTTACTTTTCGGGCTGATTGCCCTTGAGGACGAACCGCCACGGCTTGGCCGACCAGACGGGACCGGCGTAGTCGATGCCGATGCGCGGGGTGATGAGTATTTGTTTTTGGGATGCGCGAACCGGCGCCGGTGTGTCCTCGATCCAGAGGCCGCTGGCGGGATCGCAGGCGCAGGCGCCGTTGAGCGCGCGGTTGATTTTGAGGGCCTTGGTCAGGCGTCCGGGGCCGGTGACTCCGCCCGCGGCGCGGATGAGAATTGCGCTCGGGAAATCTTCGGGGCCGGTTACGAGGTTGAGCATTTCGTGCACGCCGTAGCAGAGATAAACATACCAGACGCCGCCGGCGCGATACATGACATCGGTGCGCGCGGTGCGGCCTTTCGATGCGTGGCAGGCGAGGTCGGTTTCGCCGTGGTAGGCCTCGGTCTCGGTGATGATGGCGCGTTGAGTTTCGCCGCCGGGCAGGCGACGGGCGAGTGTTTTGCCAATGAGTCGGCGGGCTAGGGAGACGGTGTTCTTGCAACGCAATGCCTCGGGAGACATCACGTTGCCTGCCCGGTTTGGTTTCGCTTTGATTGATTTGCCCATGCGCGTTCAGTCCACTGATTCAGTCACATTTTTGCGTCAACGCATCCTTCATGTCAAAACGCGTCCGTGTTTCAACACCGACGCGATGCCCGGGCTTGGCTTCCTCGTGAAGCATGTCTTGTATTGCCCGCAAAAATCGGCGCCGCGCCGCGCAATAATTCCCAATGATCATCACGCTTACCGGAAACCTCCTTGCTGAACGCACTTTCGAATTTGCCTCGTGGCAACCGGGCGGGACGCAGCGTGCCACGGCGGAGTCGTTTCAAGTCGGAGGGAAGGGCATCAATGTCTCGAAAATGCTCGCGAACCTCGGCGCGCCCACGCTCGCCGTCTGTTTCGCCGGCGGCGAAACGGGTGATGAATGCCTGCGCTGGCTGGAGGCGCGCGGCCTTCCGCATCATGCGTTTCGCGCGGGCGCTCCGACGCGCAGCGGCACGGTGGTGCGCGCGCCCGATCGCGCCGAGACGACTTTTCTCGGCGTCGATGTCGAGCCCGGCGAGGCCGCGTTTGCCGAATGCGCCGCGTGGCTCGACGCGCAACCGCCCTCGCACTCGCTCGCCATTTGCGGCAGTTTTCCCGGTTTGCTCGCGCCCGCGGGCGCGCTTTTGCGCGAGGCGATTGTCCGGCGCGTTGCGCACGGCAATGTCTTTGTCGATACCTACGGGCCGCCGCTCGCGTGGCTCGTCAATGAGCCGGTCGCGCTCGTGAAAATCAATCGCAACGAATTCGACCAGCTATGCGCCTCCGTGAAAAACCCGGAGCTGGCGCGCGCGCTTTCTCCGTCCAGCCCGATGCCTGACCGGCTTGCCGCCGCGTGCCGCAACTGGCCCGTTCGCGCCTGGGTGATTACCGACGGACCCGGTCCGGTGTGGCATGCCGGAACCCCGGCGGACGGACGCGCCCCCGTCCCCGGTTCGCATCAACCGCCGGCAATCCGCGAAGTTTCGGCGACCGGTTCCGGCGACGTGCTCTTTGCCGTGTTGCTGCATAATCTCAAAAACCGTCATTTTTCACTCGCAGACGCGGTTGCAAACGCCATACCTTACGCCTCGGCCAACGCCTCAACCTCAACCCTTGCAGAGATAAACGAAAAACAGGACTGAACCAACCGCCGACTTTCCGGTCTGACACAAAAATCGGGCAAACTTTAAATTCTCACCAACAACCAACACTCAACCGTTAAAAAACAGCCATGAACAAAGCCGTAATCGCAGCCGTCATCATCATCGCCCTGCTTGTCGGAGGCTACTTTGGTTACCAAAGCCATCAGACAAAAAAGGAGAAAGCACTTATTGAACAACGCATCGCGGACGAACAGGCCGCCCATGAGCGCGCCCTCGCCGAGGCCAAGAAAAACGCGGAAGCCGCCGCCGAGGCCGCCCGCCTCAACGACCTCAAGGCCAAGCAGGAAGCCGAGGCCGCCCAGCGTGAAATCGCCCGCTTGCGCGCCGAACAGGCCGCCGCCGAGGCCGCCCGCCGCAACGCCGAGGAACAAGTCCGCCTCGCCGCCGCCGAGCGCGCCCGCCTCGCCAAGGAAAAGGAGCAGGCCATCGGCGAAGCCCGCCGCATTGCCGAGCAGCGCGAGAGGGAAGCCGCCGCCGCCGAGGCCGCCCGCAAGGCCACCCTCGAAAAACTTGCCGCCGCCGAGGCCGCCCAGCGCGCCGCCGCTGACCGCGAGGCCGCCCGTCTCGCCGCGCTTCAGACGCAGCAGGCCGTCGAGCGCGAACAGGCCCAAACCGTGGTCGCCAAGACCCGGGCCGAATACGAGGATCGCGCCGTTTACAACACCGACTACAAGCGCCGTTCGCACTACAACCTCAGCGTTGAAATGAAAAACGCCGAGACGGAAGGCCAATAACCCGCAAACGCAACCGGTGCGAAACCGGCGGGGATCCAAAAATGCCCAAAACGCCGCCGCGCGTCCCTCAAAAAGGGGCGGCGGACGGCTTTTCTGATGTTTTTGGCAAATAATCCTTGCTACCGTTTGCGCCGGGCTTCTTATTCCGACCTTTTATTTTCACATGAAAGCCATTATTAAAACGCAAGGACAGCAGTTCGCCGTGACCGAAGGCGACATCCTCGTCGTCAACCGCTATCCCAAGACAGAAGCCGGTAACACGGTTGAGATCAAAGAGGTGCTCTCCGTCGGCGAAGGCGATTCTTTCCGCGTTGGCACGCCTCTCATTGAAGGCGCAACCGTCACCGCCAAAATCCTTGAAAACAAGCGCGGCGATAAAATCGTCGTCTTCAAGAAAAAGAAACGCAAAGGCATGGAGCGCAAACAAGGCCACCGCCAGGAACTCTCCGTGATCAAAATCGAATCAATCAAAGCATAAGGAACAGTCATGGCGCACAAAAAAGGTCAGGGAACATCCTCCAACGGACGCGAGAGCCATTCGAAACGACTCGGCGTGAAGAAATTCGGCGGCGAGTCCGTTATTGCCGGAAACATCATCGTCCGGCAGCGCGGCACCAAGCTCCACGCCGGCCGCAATGTCGGCACCGGCCGCGACTGGACGCTCTTCGCCCTCAAGGACGGCAAGGTCGTTTACGACAAGCCGCACCGCAAGGTCTCCGTCGAATAAGACGTAAACGCGAAGCATCCGCGCAACACGCGCAACCCATTTCAAACGCAGCCCGAGGGCTGCGTTTTTTTATTTTGCGGGGTTGGCTCGCCCATCCTTTGCGGGCTTGCGGGCAGGGCGGTTTCGCCGTTTCAAGCGATAGCGACAGTCCGCCAATCGCCGCGTTTTGCACTTTTTTCACCGGCACCCGCGATTCCCGGCGCGCTTGGCGAAACGGCTCGACTTCGCGGCAACCCTTTCCATTCTCGGGGTTAACCCCCGTCCTCCCCATGCACATCCCCCCGCTTCGCCTGCTTGCGTCCAAATTGTCGCTGCTGTTGTTTGTTTTCTTGCTCGCACCGGTCGCGCTCATCGCCAGCGATGACGCCGCGCGCATCGAGCAACTCCGTGCCGAGATCGCGCGCCACGACGACCTTTATTACAAATCCGCCACGCCGGAAATTTCCGACACCGAATACGACGCGCTCAAACGCGAGCTGCGCGAACTCGAGGCCGCCAATCCCGCGCTCGCCTCCAGGCAATCGCCCACGCGCCGTGTCGCAGGCGACGGGCACGACAGTTTTTTCAAGCGCCGTTCGCACATCGCGCCCATGCTCAGCCTTGAAAACACCTATGACGAGAATGCCGTTCGCGCCTTCGACCGGAAAATCCGCAAGCAGCTCGCGTCCCCGCCCGGTGCGGTCGCCACGCTTCAATATGTCGTCGAGCCAAAAATCGACGGCGCGGGCATCAACATCGTTTATGAAAACGGAAAACTCACCCAGGTGGTCACGCGCGGCGACGGCGCGGAAGGGGATAACATTGTCGCCAATGTGCGGGCCGCGCGCGCGCTGCCCGAGCAGCTCGTTGACGACGGCAACGGCCTGCCCTCATTCATCGAAATACGCGGTGAAATCTACATGCCGCTCGCCGATTTCAACCGCATCAACGCGCAACGCGCCGCCGGGGGCCGCCCGCTTTATGCCAACGCGCGCAATCTCGCCGCCGGAAGCATGAAGCTGCACGATCCCGCCGAGGTGGCGCGACGCGGCCTGCGTGTTTTTGTCTATGGCATCGGAGCGTGCGAACCCGGCGCCGGGATGCGCAAGCCCATTGCCAGCCAGGGCGAATTGCACGCGCGCTTTCGCGCGTGGGGTTTGCCCGTTATGGAAAAAACCTGGGTTGCCGACTCCCCGGAAAAACTGCTCGCGGCAATTAACGAGCTTTCCGCCATGCGTCCGCAACTCGCGTATCTGATCGACGGAGCGGTCATCAAGGTTGACGGTTTTGCGGCGCAAAACCGGCTCGGCTCGGGCTCCACCGCGCCGAATTGGGCGATCGCCTACAAATACTCGCCGCGCAGTGTCGAGACGCGCGTGCGCGCCATCACGCTCCAAGTCGGACGCACCGGCGCGATCACTCCCGTCGCGGAGCTGGAGCCCGTGATGCTCGCGGGCACAAAAATCACGCGCGCCTCGCTCCACAATCCGCGCGAAATGGTGCGCAAGGGCATCGGTGTCGGAGACATTGTGGTGATCGAGAAGGCGGGCGAAATCATCCCCGAAATTGTGCGCGTGAAAACCGAGGCGCGCTCGCCGGAGAATCCCATCGCACCGTTTTCGTTTCCAAAAAATTGCCCCGAATGCGGCACGCCTCTTGTCGGCTCGGGCGACGCCGGTGATGAAATTGCGAACCGCTGCCCCAACACACAATGCGCCGGGCAGGTGAAGCGCCGCATCGCGCATTTCGCGTCCAAACAATGCGTCAACATCAGCGGACTTGGCGAGGCGACGGTTGGAAAACTTGTGGACGGCGGCCTCGTGCGCGACGCCGCCGGCCTTTACGAATTGGAGGCGTCGCAAATTGCAAAAACAATCAGGAGCGAAAAAACCGCCGCGCGTTTGCACGCCTCCATCGCCGCCAGCCGCCGCGCGGATTTGTGGCGCGTGATCGCCGGGCTCGGCATCCCCGACGCGGGCGCGGCGACGGCGCGGGCGCTTGCAAAAAAATACGATTCACTCGCGGCGTTCATCGCGGCGGACGAGGCCTCGCTTGCCGCGATTTCGGGCGTCAACAAAAAGTCCGCCGCCAGCGTCGCCGCATGGCTTGCCGACCCGGCCAACCGCGCGCTTGTCGAGCGACTCGACAAGCACGGCCTCGGTGCGCGCAAACGGTAGGGCGGTTTCGCTGTTCGTGGCGCGGGCTGGCAAGCCTGCCTCGGAAAAAATGCACGATTGACGGAAGGCAGACTTGGTGGTTCGCGCTACGTTTTGGCTCGTTTGCCGGTTTGTTTTTCCTACGCGCTCCGGCTTGGAGCGGTGTCGGCGGCGCGCGCAATCGCATCCGCCATGAACTTTTTCTGCGCGGAAACGAGCGCGGCGTTTGGCGCGTGCGCGACGGGCGCGTAGTTTCCATTTGAGCGCAATTCGCGCGCGTTTTCGTTGTCGGCCATCTCGGTCGGGAAAAAGCGGCTGGTTATCCATTCGCGAATCGCGGGCGCGTCGATCGGATAAAGCACCTCGACGCGGCGGAAAAAGTTGCGCGGCATCCAGTCGGCGCTGCCGGCGTAGATGAGCGGCGCGGAATCGATGTCGTCGCCGTTGTTGTTCTCGAAATAAAACACGCGGGCGTGCTCGAGGAAACGGCCCACGATGCTGCGCACGCGGATGTTTTCGCTGCGTCCGCGGATGCCGGGCACGAGGCAGCAGATGCCGCGCACGATGAGGTCGATCTTCACGCCCGCGCGCGAGGCGGTGTAGAGGTTGTCGATCGTCTCCTGGTCAACGAGCGAGTTCATCTTGGCCATGATGCGCGCGGGGCGGCCGGCGGCGGCGTTGGCCGCCTCCTGGAGAATGAGTTCCTGCATGCGCTCGTGCATTCCGAAGGGCGCGACGATCAACCGGTCAAACGCGGGCGAGCGGCTGAAGCCGGTGAGCGTGTTGAACAGGTTTGCGGCATCCGCGGTGATGGTTTCGCGCGCGGTGAAAAGGCTGAGGTCGGTGTAGAGGCGCGCGGTGTTCGGGTTGTAATTGCCGGTGCCGAGGTGGACGTAGCGGCGGAGCGCGTCGCCCTCGCGCCGGACGACGAGCGAGCATTTGCAATGCGTCTTGTGCCCGACCAGGCCATACACGACGTGCACGCCGGCGTCCTCAAGCTGGCGCGCCCACTGGATGTTGTTGGCCTCGTCAAAGCGCGCCTTGAGCTCGACGAGCGCGGCGACTTGCTTGCCGTTGCGCGAGGCCTCGATGAGCGCGCGCACAATGGGCGAGTCGCCGCTGGTGCGATACAGGGTTTGCTTGATGGCGAACACCTGCGGATCGCGCGCGGCATACGAAACAAAGTCGACGACCGGCGCGAAGCTGTCATACGGATGATGCAGCATCACGTCCTGCTCGCGCAGGATTTCGAAAATGTTTTTGCTGTCGGTGTGATTGGCCCTCGTGTTTCCGGCGGCGGGGATGTCCGGGTTTGCGAGCGCGAGCGGCGAGCAATTCACCGGTGTGAAGGAGGGATACTTGAGCTCGGGCCTGTCGATGGCGGTGAGGCTCATCAGGCGGAAAAGGTTGAGCGGGCCGCGCAGGCGGAAAACGTATTCGGGCGCGATTTTCAGGTGCGAGCAAAGGGTGCGGTAGATGAAGCCGGGCGCGTGGTCCTCGATCTCAAGGCGCACGGCGGCGCCTCGCCGCAGATTGCGGAGCTGTTCCTCGATGTGCTTGAGCAGGTTGTCCGACTCTTCGTCGTCGATGTAGAGGTCGCTGTTGCGCGTGACGCGAAAGGCGCATGTGTCGCTGATTTCGTAACCGGGGAAAAACGAGGACGCGCACAGCTTGATGATTTCGCTCAGGAAAATGTAATTCGGCGACTCATCGTCGGCGAGCGTGATGGGCACGAGCCTGGGCAGAATGCGCGGCACGGGAAGGATTGCGATGCGCGGTTCGTTGTCGTCGGGCTCCCCGCCGCTGGATTCCCCGGCGAGCGTGACGAGGACGTTGAGCGTCTTGTTGCCGAGCTGCGGAAATGGATGCGCCTGGTCGATGGCGAGCGGCGTGACAACGGGCAAAACCTGCTCGTAGAAATACGCCTGTATCCACGCGAGCTCGGCGGGGCGTAGGTCGCGCGCGGTTTTTATGACGATGCCGTTTTTTGCGAGCGCGGGGACGAGTTCGCGGCGCCAGCAGCGGTATTGGTCCTCGACGAGCGCGGCCACGAGCGCGTGGATGCGGCGCAACTGCTCCTTCGGCGAAAGGCCGTCGGCCGTCGGCTCGGTGATGCCGGACTCGACTTGTTGGATGAGGCCGGAGACGCGAATCTCAAAAAACTCGTCGAGGTTGGAGCTGACGATGGCGAGAAACTTCACTCGTTCGAGAAGCGGATTTTTCGCGTTGCGCGCCTGGTCGAGCACGCGGCGGTTGAAGGCGAGCCATGAGAGCTCGCGGTTGAAATACGCGCCGCGCCGGGTCGTGCGTTTGCGCCCGGTCGATTTGCGCTTGCGGCGCTTGGACGCGGCGGACTGGCCCGTCGCGCGCGAAGAGTTTTTGCGTTGTGCGTTTGTCTGCATTCCGGCGTCTGGTGAAGTTAAGTGAACTGAGGCGGCAGGTTAGTGATCGCGCGCGCCCAATCCACACAAAACAAACCGCGCGCGCGAATCGTGCGTTGTCGCACAGACATGCAAACACCGCAAAAGTGCGCATTGTTCATGCGCGGCAAAAAAACGCCGCCGACTTGCGGTCGGCGGCGTGGAAAAGCAGGCGGATGGATTTAAGAATTTATCTAATTTGCCCTGTTCTTTTTATCCCCCTTCGACGCTTTGCCGCCTTTCTTTTCCTGCTTGGCGACGATCCGATCCTTGATCGCCTCATAGGCCTCATTGGTGATGATATTTTTGCTCTTGAGCTGGGTCTTGTTGTTGTAGGGACGGCCTGCGATAATTTTGTTCGCGGTGGCGGCATCGATTCCGGGCAGCGAGGCCAGTTGTTCTGCGGAGGCACGGTTGATGTCGATTTTAGCGGGCCCCTTGGCCTTGCTGGATTTCTTTTCGGTTTTTGCGGGCGCGGCATTTTGCGCATTGACCACGACCGGCGTGGCAACCAAGGCAAATGCAAAGCAGATCGAGGCGAGCTTGATGAGGAGTTTCATGGTGGGTAATGGGTTGACTGAAGCAACGGCATCAATGTCACAGATATTGTGTGTTTGAAAGAAAATTAAGCGCCGCCCGAAAAACGGCGCTCCATTTGCCAAAAAATGCCGCCGATGAATTGTGTGAGATATCTGCAACGCGCGCGTGTTTTTTGACAGTGTAGCGCAAAAAACTTGTTCGGTTTTGCTAAGCTTTGGGATTATATGGGCAAAAGAACATGCCGACTGATGCTGAACTTCTTTGTGCGTATGCCGGAAAACATTCCGAGGCGGCTTTTACCGAATTGGTGGAGCGGCGCGTCGGCTTTGTTTATAACGCGGCGCTGCGCCAGCTGGCGGGCGATGCGCACATGGCGCATGATGTGACGCAAATCGTTTTTTCGCTTGTCGCCAGAAAGGCGGCGGCGCTTGCGTGTCACGAGTGTTTGTCCGGCTGGCTTTACACGACGACAACGCATGTGGCCCGGCGCGCACTGCGCGATGCGCGAAGCCGGCAAAAACGCGAGCAGGAGGCGGTTATCATGAGCGAGATCCAAAAAAGCGAGCCGACCATGCCGGAGGCTGAGTTTGCGAAGTTGCGTCCACTGCTCGATGATGCGCTCGGCGCATTGCGGGACGGCGAGCGCGAGGCGGTATTGTTGCGTTTTTTCGACAAATGCAGTTTTGGCGAAATCGGCGCAAAACTGAAAATGTCGGAGGACGCCGCGCGGATGCGCGTGTCGAGGGCGGTCGAAAAAATGCGCACTGTGTTTGCGAAGCGCGGCGTGACATCCTCGGCCGCGGCGGTGGGGACGCTGATGACGGCGGAGGCGGCGGCAGGCGCGCCTGCGGGCCTCGCGGTGACGGTGTCAGCGGGCGCGGTTGCGGCAACAGGCGCGAGCCTTGCGGTTGCCGCCGTATGGGGAGGCATCCTGTCTTTTATGGGCTCCGCAAAAATAACAATGATCACCTTGGCCGTGTTGTGTGTTGCAGGTGGCACGGCATTTTGCGTGACACACCAAGAGCGCGCAGCCGGGGCGAGACTGCGGCAGGCAAAGGATAAAAACAGCAAACTGGTCGAACAACTGGCCGCAGCCAAACGAAAGGTAAATCTTCAAAAAAATCGCGCGCCCGCCGATGTTCGACCACCGCCGTGGGACTCGCCTGAATACGCCGAGGCCGCGCGCATCGCCGGGGAGAAACTTTTGGCCGAGCATCCAGAGATCAGGATGAAATTGGATGCAGTGGGAAGATCATCGAATTATGCCAAAACGTATCGCGTGGCGGATGAGCTGGGATTGACCGCCGGGCAGCGTGCCGCGCTGATTGATGCCTGCACCCCAGGACTTAGCATGTCGTTGCGTGATGTGCCGGGATATGGGGCGGTTATAATTGGAGGTAGAAATTCTAGCGATTCAGGAAAATCGGGGGAGGAAATGGCTGGCAGGATTCGCGATTTGTTGGGGATCGAAGGTTTTGAGAAATACAATGAGATAGCGGATCGGCATTTTAAATATGCGAGATATTCGCGCACGATGGCGTCGGCGCTTTATTTCACGGAGATGCCTTTGGCGGGCGAGCAAGCGCGGGCGCTGGAGCGGGTTTGTTCCGACCTGCGGGAGGCGCAGGCCGACCCCGTTGACAAGGCGGTTTGGTGGGATGCCTTGGAGTGGCAGTCACAGTCGTTTTTATCGGAGGCGCAGATGGTCGCTTTGCGCAAAATGAAAGAACGCCTTCAGTCAAATTATGAGGGGCAGTTGCGACAGGAAGAGCAATCGAAACGGCGGAAGAACCGGATAAAATGAAAAGACGCGCTCAAATAAGAAACGCCGTTTTTGTAGTATTCGCTGTTGTCGCGATTGCAGTCGCGAGCGTGTGGACAAAGCGCGCGCTGCACGCCGGGCTTGCACATAACGCGGCGCGCAAAGATTTGGAGGCAAAGAATCTCGCGCTCATCGAGCAAATCCGGCAGATCGGGGTTGTTCGGACGGCTACCGCTTTGGGTGCGGATCCGGCGCAATCGGATGAAGTGCGCAATGCTCGGGAGGAACGACGTCGGAAATTGCGCGAGAGCGCCCAATCGCGGGTCAAGGCACTCAACGAACGGCTGGAAAACGACAGGGTGTTTGCGATCAATTATTACGCGGAAAAACGCGCGGATGTTGATATCAACTACGGACCGTTTCTTCACAGTATTCGGGTGACCGCCGCGCAGCGCGACGCGATTGCCGAGGCTTTGTTTGCGCGCGACATGCGCATTGATTTGCTGATGGGTCGAGTGCGCGTCGGCGAGGTGGTTCCTGATGGCGCAGCTTCTCGAGAGGCAAGGGAGACTGCCAACAATGAGTTGCGCGAGAGCGTCGCGGCGATTGCCGGCGAGGACACGGCGCAGGCCTTTGACCGCTACGAACGGGCGCGGCCTGCGTGGAATTCTGTGAATCTGCTTGCGACGGAGCTGGCTTTAACAACATCACCCTTGAGTTTGGAGCAGGCCGCGAATTTGGCGTCGGCGATTGCGGAAGGTAGCGAACCTTATCGAAACGGCGACAAGATGTTGGCGCATAAAATTGACTGGGAGAGTGTGGACGCGAAGGCGCGGGCATTTTTGGACGACACCCAGTTCGAATATTTCTCCAAGGCGCAAACCATGGTGCCCGGCGGCGTGGCAAGGCAGCAAGACGAGTTTACTCAGGCAATCGACAGTCTTCGCGAGAAGGTGAAGAGCGAATGAATAAAAAACGCGAACCGTTGCGGGTTCGCGTTTGGGAAAGGGTGGGGGCCGAGCTGGTGCTCAGCGTTCCCGGGGTGCTTCGCCGCGTCGTCGGAGGCACCGATGCGAATCGCCTTCACGTAAATCCCTAAGTCGGAAGTCGAGGAAATTAACCGTTTGCTGAAGGGGCGTTTCCGGCGAAAAAATAAATTCACCCACGAGAATTACTTGGCCAAGATTGCCAGATTCCGATTAGTGTTAATCCAAGCAATATAGCGAGGCCGATTGTGGCGAGCCTATTTCGGTGTTTGTATTGGTTGTATATTATCGCGACCAATCCCGCTGTCGCCATAGCCGCGAGCAACCATTTGAGCAAGTCGCTATATTGCAGCCGGGACATACTGGACAGCGCGGTTTGTCTCGGCGCGAGCACTGATAACAATGTGACGCCGAAGCCCGTGAGGAATAAACTAACAATATACTGCAACGTGTTGCGGGTTAGGGAGGCGACCAGCATCAGCGCGAGGGCAATCACAAGCAGCCGAGGGAAAAGCAAAACAATTGCCTGCGCGTTTTTTGTATCCTGAAACCACCCGTTTCCCACCAATCCGCATATTTTTGCCATCGATAGCGACAAAATTGGGGCGATTGCGCAGAACAGGACAACTACTATAAATTTTGATAAAAACAACTGCGCCCCGGACACCGGTCGGGTCATCCAAAATTCCGATGTGCCGGACGGAGGCGCGTCGTGAACGATGAGTGACACAAAACTCACCCACATCACCCATGTCAGGGATCCCAAGAACACCATGTGCATCCCCGCGCCATCTAGAAAATCGTGTGCAAAATATATAAATGCCGCCACCATCCACAACAGGATCAACAAGGCAAACCGGCGCAGGTCCCTATAAACAAAAGCTCGAATGACATTCATAATGTTTTGGTTCCTTTCCTTGGAGCGGCGTTTTTTACCACCACCATATAAATTTCCTTCAATGACATGGGTTGCAGTATGAAAGAACCCGATGGCCACGCAGTGCGATAGTCGGACTCCGTTTGCGGCGAGAAATCAGTTTCGATCCACCGAGCCTGCGTTCCGGCGCGCTCGAATCCGATGCATGTGCGCGGTAGATCAGAAGGTGCGCCGGTGAAGGTTGACGCTTCCACGCGTCGGAATCTCGATCTTAGCGAATCCACCTGCTCGTTTATCAACAGCGCGCCCGATTCTATAATTACTGCCGTTTCAACAAGCCGTTCCACGTCGTCAATATCGTGCGACGAAACGAGTAGCGCCCATTCGCCTGTGCCGGCGAGTTCGAGGATACCGTGCGTGAGCTCGTCGCGCACTACGGGATCGAGTCCGCTGAAAGGCTCGTCGAGCACGATCAGCTTGGGCCGGTAGGCGAGCGAGGAGAGCAGCATCGCCTTCATGCGCATGCCGCGCGAGAGGTGCGCGAGCTTGCGCTCCGGCGGCAGTTCGAAGCGCGCGAGCAGGCGGGTTTCAAGATCAACGTCCCACTTCGGGTAAAGTTTGCGGCAGAAATCAAGAAGACCGCGCACGGTCATTCCGGCGGGGAGCTTTTGGTTTTCGGAAACATAGCCGATTTGCTGAAACTCCGCCGGACTGAGTTTGCGCGAGTCCGTGCCGAGCACGGTGGCGCTGCCTCCGGACGGGCGCAACAGGTTCATGAGTATTTTGAGCGTGGTTGTCTTGCCCGCGCCGTTCGGGCCGAGAAGCGCGCACGCGCCGCTTGGAGAAACGGAGACCGTGAGCGAGCGCACCGCCTCCGTTTTGCCGTAGTTATGGGACAGGTTATGGGTTTCGATTATATTCATGTGGAGGGGAATTATGGGATCACGCGCCGCCGATTTTTTTCCAGTGCTTGTCGATGGCGGCCTTCAACTCGGCGGATGTGATGCCGAGAGCCGAGGCCTCGACGACGAGGCGCTCGATCTCGGCGTTGAGAAATGCCGTCTTTTCCCGGCGGCTGCCGCCGGGCTGCGCGGCGACTGTGGTTCCGACGGCGGGCGTCGCGATGAGTGTGCCCTCGGAGACGAGCGCAGCGACGATTTTGTGCGCGGTGTTCGGGTTTATTTTGAGCTCCATGCTCAGCTGCCTGACCGACGGGAACGGATCGCCCGCAGCGAGCCGGCCGGTGGCAACGGCCTTTTTTACCGCGAACACAACTTGTTCCGCGATGGGCAGGCCGGGTTTGATTTCCACGGGGAAGGGGAGCATGGGATTGTTTTTTGAAAAAACGGGTTGGTTGTCAACTGTTCTACTTGAAGTAGAACAGATGGGACAGTATGTGCAAGAAAAAATCACACAAACGTGCCGCGGTCAAAACAACGCCAGGGATCGAAGTTGCGGGCTCCGGGTTTTTATTTGCCTGGGTTCAATACTCCGAAGCTCGCTTCGGCTTGGCTGGTGGGACGACCTTCGTGTCGTCCGGGTTTGGAAGCAAAGGTCTTTTGTTGTTCGCGGGCCGGACAGCGCCGGTCCATCCAACGCCCGGAGATTGCTCCGGGGATCTTTACAGATAAAAAAACGCGAACCGTTGCGGGTTCGCGTTTGGGAAAGGGAGGGGGCCGAGCTGGTGCTCAGCGTGGCCGGCTCACTTTGCCGCGGCTGCGGCGTTGATGAGTTCGAGGAAGCTGCGCGATTCGAGCGCGGCGCCGCCGATCAGGCCGCCGTCGATGTCCTTTTGCGCGAGGAGCTCGGGCGCGTTGGCGGGTTTCATCGAGCCGCCGTAGAGGATGCGGATTTTTTGCGCGAGGGCCTCGCCGTAGAGTTTGGTGAGGAGTTCGCGGATGAAGGCGTGGACTTCCTGAGCCTGCTCGGTGGTGGCGACTTTGCCGGTGCCGATCGCCCAGACGGGTTCGTAGGCAATGACGACGTTTGTGATGTCGTCATTGGACACGCCCTCGAGCCCAACTTCGACTTGCGTCTGCACGACTTTGAGCGTGGTGCCGGCTTCGCGCTCGGCGAGGGTTTCGCCAACGCAGAGGATGGGCTTGAGCTGGTTCTTCAGCGATGCGGTGACCTTCTTGTTAATGAAGGCGTCGGTTTCGCCGAAGTAGCTGCGGCGCTCGCTGTGGCCGAGGAGGACGTAGGAGGCGAAGAGGTCGCGGAGCATGGCGGCGGAAATTTCGCCCGTGTAGGCTCCGCCGGCTTCGTGGTGCATGTTTTGCGCACCGAGTTTGACGCTGGAGCCGTCGACGATTTTGCCGACGGTTTCAAGCGCGGTGAAGGGCGGGCACACGACGATGTCCACGTCCGTGTTGCGGCCCGCGGCGGCGACGATTTCCTGCGCGAGGGGCGCGGCTTCGGTCGCGGTTTTGTTCATTTTCCAATTTCCGGCGATGAGTTTTTTTCGAATCATGATGGTGTAATAATTAGGAGTCAGGAGTTAGAATACAGGAGTCAGGAGATTAAAACAGGGGATGGTGGAGTGGCGATAAGTGGAAAGGATGTCAGGATTCTCGGAGTTTTTAGGATGACGAAGTGGTTTCTTCTGACTCCCGTCTCCTGAATCCTGACTCCTTTCCCCGAAAGCGTCAGCTTTCGAGGAACACGACTCCGGGGAGCGCCTTGCCTTCGAGAAATTCGAGGCTGGCGCCGCCGCCGGTGGAGCAGTGGGTGACTTTGTCGGCGACGCCGAATTTCTTCGCGGCCGTGGCGGTGTCGCCGCCGCCGATGACGGTGGTCGCCCCCGCCGCGGTGGCTTCGGCGATCGCGGCTGCCTGGGCCTTGGTGCCGTCGGCGAATTTATCGAATTCAAACACGCCGGCGGGGCCGTTCCAGACGATGGTCTTGGAGGCTTTGATCGTTTGCGTGAAGAGTTCGTTGCTCTTGGGACCAACATCGAGGCCCATCCAGCCGGCGGGGATGCCGGTTTCGTCGGTGGCGGTTTGCACGCTGGCGTCGGGGGCGAACTTGTCGCCGCAGACGTAGTCAACGGGGAGCACGAGTTGCACGCCCTTGGCCTTGGCTTTCTCGACGAGTTCGGGGACGAGCTTGGCGCCCTCGGCGTCGAAGAGGCTGTTGCCGATTTCCATGTTTTGCGCGACCTTCTTGAAGGTGAAGGCCATGCCGCCGCCGATGATGATGGCGTTGGCTTTGTCGAGGAGGTTGTTGATGAGGGGAATCTTGTCCGCGATTTTCGCGCCGCCGAGGATGGCGAGGAGGGGGCGCTGCGGGTTGTCGAGGACCTTGGCGAAGGCGTTGAGCTCGGCCTCCATGAGGAAACCGGCGGCCTTTTCCTTGAGCGCGACGCCGACCATGGAGGAGTGGGCGCGGTGCGCGGTGCCGAAGGCGTCGTTCACATAGATGTCGCCGAGTTTGGTGAGGCTGGCGCGGAAGGCTTCGACGGCGGCCTTGTCGGCCTTGACGGAGGTGCCGTCCTCCTGCTTGGCCTTGCCCTCTTCCTCGATGTGAAAACGGAGGTTTTCGAGGAGCATGACGTCGCCGGGCTTGAGCGCGGCGGCTTGTTGCTCGACGACGGGGCCGACGCAGTCGTCCGCAAAGAGGACGGGTTTGCCGATGAGTTTTTCGAGTTCGGAGGCGACGGGTTTGAGCGAGTATTTCTCGACGCGCGCGCCGTTGGGGCGGCCGAGGTGGCTCATGAGGACGACGGACGCGCCTTTTTCGAGGGCGTATTTGATCGTGGGGAGCGCGGCGACGATGCGCTGGTTGTTGGTGATTGCGCCGGTGGCCTTGTCCTGCGGGACGTTAAAGTCGACGCGGATGAGAACGCGTTTTCCGGCGAGGTCGAGATCACGAATGGTTTTGAATTTAGGCATGGTAGGAAAAGGAACCTCCAAAAAAGAACGGGAATGGCGGTGCTGGCAAGAATTGGTTACGGTTTGCTAAAAATGCGGTGGCTGAAACTCAGAGGTTATCTCGGGGTAAGATTTTCTGATTTTTCAACCACGGAGGACACTGAGAGGCACGGAGAAATTCATGAAAGCGCATTGGTGAACTTTTCTCCCGGTTCCGTGCGTCTTCGTAATATTACGCCTGAAAGTTCTCTAATTTTTGCACGATCCTCCTATGTCGCACCCCAATAAAATCAAAGACAAATTTAACCGCAGATAAACGCAGATGAACGCAGATTTTCAAACCATCGATTCATAAATTCATTGTTTTCCGTATCTGCGTATATCTATGTCCATCTGCGGTTAAAAGGTGCTCAAGATTCAAGTCTTTCAGCGCGACACGCATTGACTTGGTTGTGGAAGGCTCGTCGGCGCACTTGAATTCCAACCCCCAGAGTTTGCCCTTGCGGGGCAGGAGCAGGTCAAGCTCGGCTCCGCCATGCGTGGCCCTCGCGCCCGCCGTGCGCGACCAGCGTTTGCTCCATCGCGAATCCTTCCCAGCTCGCGCCGCAATAGGGATGAAGCCTGAGGGCCGCCATGTCGGCAAGATTGAGCAGGTGATGCACACAGTCCGCTGTCGCGGAAATAGACTTTGGGGGATTTCACGAGCCGCTTGCCGAGATTCACATGCCACGGGTGCAGGACGCGCAGCATGAAGGCGCCCGCAAGCAAATCCCGATAACGCACAAGGGAAGGCTGCGACACGCCCAGCGAACTGGCGAGGGCGGCGGCATTCCATATTTGACCGTGGCAATGCGCAAGCATCCGTCAAAACCTCTCAAGAAGCGCGGGCGCGGGCTTCCCTCCGACCCAGTTGGCGAGCTCGAAAATATCACGTTGTATAAAAGTGACAAAAAAGTTTTCCAGCCAGCGCTGCCTGGCACCTTCGTCACTTGCGAGAAACGCGATGGGGAAGCCGCCGTTAAACCAAAGCTGTTGCTGTCGGGCGACTCCGGCATCCGCGAGGGAAAACCCCGGGCACATCGACAAATTGAATGCGTCCGGCGAGGGTTTCCGAGACACCGCGCACTAGGTCCCATGACGCGCTGCCGAGCAATAGAAACGACACTTTGTGGCCGGGCGCGTCGCACACGGGACGCAATGCCTCAAAAAGGACGGGAAGCCGCTGAATCTCATCTACGATGACCAGCCCTTCCTGATTTTCAAACACCGACCCGGGGCTGGCTTGCAAGGCGGCGAATGTGCGGCGATCCTCCAAATCGAGGTAATGAACGGGGCCGGCTTGAAGTGAGGCAATTTGACGGGACAAGGTGGTTTTGCCAACTTGACGCGCCCCCAGCAAAGCCACGCAGGGTGATTCACCAAGTCGGAGTTAGGATATCCTCAAGCAGTGTCTTTCTGGCAATAGTTCCTTGCATATCGCCAATCATGTTTTGTGATTTTCAAGAAACTCGTAAGCGTTTTAGGAAAATTGACGCCTTTTATGTGCCATAGTCAGAATGGTGTCAGACTGCTCACCCCAGCAGCCGGAAAATGCCATGATATCCGAACAGTTTCGGCTCAATCGGAGGCTTCGCCCTACCATTTGGCTTCCGCATCACTTTCGACAGTGCCGGCGCCTTTCGCGTTGTTGTCATTTTTTGACGCGCAAAAAAAGACCGGGGCTTTTTGCGCCCCGGCCTTGGAAGTGAATCGTGTGCGTTTTTTCGTCCGCCGTTATCAGAGCTTCTCAGCCATCTTCTGGGTGAGCTCGACGACGCGGTTCGAATAACCCCACTCGTTGTCATACCAGCTCACGAGCTTGAAGAACTGCGGGTTCAGCTCGATCGAGGAGCCGGCGTCGAAGATCGACGAGAGCTTGTCGTGAATGAAGTCCGACGAGGCGACTTCGTCCTCGGTGTAGCCGAGGATGCCCTTCATGTAGGTCTCGCTGGCCTTCTTGAGCGCGGCCTTGATCTCGGCGAGCGAGGTGGGCTTGGCGGTCTTGAAGGTGAGGTCGACAACCGACACGGTCGGGGTCGGCACGCGGAACGACATGCCGGTGAGCTTGCCCTTGACTTCGGGGAGCACGAGGCCGACGGCCTTCGCGGCGCCGGTCGTGGAGGGGATGATGTTGATCGCGGCGCTGCGGCCACCCTTCCAGTCCTTCTTGGAGGGGCCGTCCACGGTTTTTTGCGTGGCGGTGTAGGAGTGGATGGTCGTCATGAGACCTTCGGTGAGGCCGAAGCCTTCCTTGAGCATGACGTGCACGATCGGCGCGAGGCAGTTCGTGGTGCAGGAGGCGTTGGAAATGATGTTGTGGTTGGCGTAGTCGATCTTGTCGTCGTTGACGCCGAGGACGACGGTGATGTCCTCGCCCTTCGCGGGGGCGGAGATGATGACCTTCTTCGCGCCGGCGGTGATGTGGCCCTTGGCTTTTTCGGCGTCGGTGAAGAGGCCGGTCGACTCGATGACGAGGTCAACGCCGAGCGCCTTCCAGGGAAGGCCGTCCGGAGTGCGGGCGGAAACGACGAGGATTTCCTTGCCGTTGACAACGAGGACGTCGTCCTCGGCCTTGTCGGCGGCGGATTTCTTGGAGGAAACGGTGCCGGCGAAACGACCCTGCGTGGAGTCGTATTTCAAAAGGTAGGCGAGGTTGTCGGCGGGGACGATGTCACCGACTGCGACGACGTCGAGTGTGGTGCCGAGCAGACCCTGCTCGACAAGTGCGCGGAAGACGAGGCGGCCGATGCGGCCGAATCCATTGATTGCAACTTTGATTGCCATGATTAGCTCCGATTTCTTTCTGAGTGTTGTATTACTGTTTGACTGATGCGGTTTGCGGAAGCGCATCCCGTGATGTGAAACGCAGATAAAATAGCCGCGCGCGCCGCTTGGCAAGGGTTTTGGTTTAAGGATATTTATTCACATTTTCACGGCTTGGCGGCGTTTGGCGGCGGCTCCGGCGCAGTTGGAATATTCGGCGGCGTTTCCATTTTGCCAACGCGTGCTTGCATTTTTTTTGCATGGCGTGCGTTTTTGCGGCCATGCGAAAAAACATGTGCCGGCCCTTCGATTTGTCCCCTGCGATTGTCGCTGTTTTGTTGTTGTTGCTCGCCCCCGGATTCACGGCGAACGCGGCGCGGGCGGAAACCGGCGGCGGCAAATCCGACTACGAGCTCGATGTCGAGGGAATGATCGCGGTCCGCTTTTATGATTCCGTGCGCGAGATCACCCGCGGTGTCCTGGAGTCGCTCGAACGCGTTGAGAAAAACATAAGCGACGCGGATCGTTACATTCCGAACGCCGACCGCTATAAATCAGGCTACTCGAACTGGCGTTCCATGCGCATCGAGTCGCGCGCCGGCGGCGCGTTGCGCGTGCCCAACTTTTACGAGAAAAAAACCATCGAGGAGTTTCGCTCCGTGCACGGGAATCTCATGTCCTCCCTCACCGAACTGGCGGCGCTCAACGACTCGCTGGTCGAGTATTTCAAGGGCGAGGGCGCGAAGGCGGAGGGCTTCAAAAAATACACGGACGCAAAACCGGGGCTCGGGGAGTTCGTTTCCAAAACCCGGGACATGGCCAACTGGCTTGATTCCCTCGCGTTGAAAATCGCGACCGCCGGCGAGGCGCGCACGCTCGCGAAAAATCCTTGCGGCGTGTTCATCACCAACATGCGCGAAGTGCTCGTCGTCGCCGAGTCGGCGCTCCCGTTCGTCAGCGATCCCGCGCTCAAGCCGCGCGATTCCCGAGGAGATCGCCCGCCGGAAACGGACGCCGAAAAAAGCGTGCGCATGGCGCTTGTCACCAGGACCGCGGAAAAACTCGACACGATCACCGCCCGCCTGAAGGAGCTCGCGGCCGCGCACAAACAAACCGGCACGGACGCGATCGCATACGAAAACAAATCCGCCGTCGAAACGAGCCTCCGCGCGCTGGGCCGGTTTTACGACGACGACATTCCGGCGCTGGTTGAAAACATTGAAAAAATCTCCGCCGAGCTTCGCGAGAAAGGCGCCATTGGCGACTACTCGCGCGTGGAAAGCCGCGTGAGGAATCTCAATTATTACCACGACGAATTTGTCGGCATGTTCAACATCTGGGCCGGCGGCACGCGGGCGATGAAACGCGCGCGGGATTAACCATCAACGCATCATTTTTATGAAATCACTCCGCTATTTTTCCGGCATCATCCTCGTTGCGGCGCTCGCCTGTTTGTGCGGCTGCGACCAGTTGTTCAAGGCAAGGTCGAGGGGCTCCGAAACCGCCGAGCGCAAATCCGGGAAGCACACGGTGACCACGGGTTCAAAAAAGTCCGCGAAGCCGACCGCCGCCAAGACGAAGGACAAGGCCGAGAGCGACGCCATCGAGTTTCACAACATCCTCTACGGCGTGCTCGCCGCCGCCAACAAACCGCTCGAAAAAGTCTCCAAGGAAATGACCGAGGCGGTGAGCGACGCGCATCGCGATCACCTCTCGGATCGCACGCGCTGGCGCTCGCTGCGCGGCTCCGGACTCGGCAAGGGATTTCCGAAAATCCCCGGCTTCGACCTCAAGCCGCCCGAGGCGTTCAGCTCGGAGGACAGGGAGTTTTTCAACGCCGGCATCACGACGGTGCGCGATTCCGTCCGCGAAATCATCGCGCTCATCGACGAGCTCGAAACGTATTACGCCGCCGAGGACTACAAGGACGACTGGTTCAAGAAAGTTTACATGACCGCGCCGCGCATGGAGGCGTTGATCGCCACGATCCGTGACGCCAGCGACCCGCTGCGCGAGCGTGTTGACGAGATCACGGATGAAATCGACGCGCGAAACGTGGCCAAGATTCCCGTCGGCCAGTGGGTGCTCAACATGCGCGGCTTCATGAAAAAATACCGCGCCATGACCGCGTGCCTGTTGCGCGCCGAATTCGCCGATCCCACGCACGGCACCGGCGTCACTCCGGAGCAGCGCCGCGCGCGCATCGCGGCCGCCGAGGAATGGGCGGCAAAAGCGGAGGCGTTGTGCGCCGAGCTCGACGAACTCGCCGCCGAGCAGCGCGCGCACGCAATCGCGGATTACGAAGGGTCGCGCTACGAAAAAATCTACCACAAGTTTTACGCCGAATACGACGAGTCAAAAATCGTGATTCGCCGCGTGCTGCGCGGCATGCGCGAGAAGGGTTCGATCTACGATCAAAACAGCATCAAGAGCGACCAGCGCGACATCGCCCGGCATCTCGGCGAGTTTGTCCGGCTGTGGAACGAAAAAGGAAGCCGCGGGAAATAAGATCGCGCGCGAAGTGTCGGGCGCCTTGTTTTGCGAACAAGGCGCAATGTGTGTGGTTAAAATCGTTGCCAGAAAAGATGGTCTCTGCGGATGGGCGCGCTCGCCGGGCGTGCCTGGAATTACGAGGGACAAACACGATGGTTGGAGGAATGTCGCCGGCGCTCGGAACGCGAAACCATCCTGCCCGCTATTCCAGTCACATTTTTAGTAACACTGGCGCAATAAGGGACGTCGTTTAGTGCGCCCGCGCGGCGTTGGTCGCGCGGATAATCTGCAAAAAGTTTCCTTTGAGTTTCCGGTTTTTTGATTTCTGATTCCGGGGCTTTTTTGAAACAAAACACATCCATGTCCCCGCTCACGCCCATTGCGATTTTTCTTGGTTCGGCCCTGTTGTTTTGCCTGCAACCGATGGTCGGGCGCACATTGCTGCCCGCGTTTGGCGGATCGGCGGCGGTGTGGTCGGTGTGCCTGGCCGCGTTTCAAGTGTTGCTCGTGGGAGGTTATGCGTATGCGCACGGGCTGAACAAGTTGGGCGCGCAAAAACAGCGGCGCGCGCATGTGGCGATGCTTGGCGTGGCGGCGGCGTGGACGTTTGCCGCGGCCATGGCGGGGCTGGCGTGGGTGCGCGGAGGGTTGCACGCGGGGGCGCATCCCGCGATGGGGGTTTTGGTTGTCGTGCTCGCGGGTGTGGGCGTGCCGTATCTGGTTTTGTCGGCGGGCAGTTCGCTGTTGCAGGCGTGGGCAAGCGAGACGGCGCGCGAGCATGGCGGGCGCGGTGTGTATCGGCTGTATGCGATTTCCAACTTGGGATCGTTTTTCGGATTGTTCGCCTATCCGTTTTTGCTGGATCCGTTCGTGTCGTTGCGCGGGCAATGGCTTGGATGGTGCGCGGGATTGGTGGTGTATCTGGCGCTGGTTGCGGGCGTGGCGCGGGGGAAGCGCGGGGGCGGGGCGGAGGCGTTGAGCGATCTTGACGCGGCGCTGGCGGCTTCGCGACAGCCGAAAAAGACGGAGCCGGTGGTGCTGGCGCGCGGGCTTTCTGGCGCGGCGTGGTGGTTTGTGCTTCCGGGCTTGAGTTCGTTCACGCTGGTGGCGACGACGAATCATCTGTCGATGGATGTGGCGCCGATGCCGTTGTTGTGGGTGATTTTGCTGGGCGCGTTTTTGCTGAGTTACGCGGTCGGGTTTTCGCGCGCGGGCGAGCGATGGCTGCCGGTGTGGCGGTTGCTGGCGCTGGGCGCGTTGATCGCGTGCGGGTTCGCCGCGCAGGAATCGGGTGGCGACGCGTTCACGGCAAACATTCTGGCGGGCGCGGCGCTGGTGTTTTTCGGGGGCGTGTTTTTGCACGGATGGCTTTATGCAACGCGGCCCGAGGGCGCGCGGCTGACGCGGTTTTACCTGGGAGTGGCCGTGGGCGGGGCGGTTGGCGGGATGCTGGTGTCGTTTGTCGCGCCGGTGGTGTTTTCGGGATATTGGGAGTATCAGGTCGCGCTGATCGCGTGCGCGGCGGCATCGCTGGTGTTCTCGGTATTGTCATGGGAATTGGTCTGGCACGCGCGGCTTCTTAACGGCGTGACGGCGGTGGCGAGTGTGTGCGTGTGCATGCTGGTGTGGACGGCGATGACCGTGGAGTCGCGCGGGATCGTGTTGCGCGGGCGCAATTTCTACGGCGCGTTGAAAGTGGGCCAGTCGGACATGATGGTGGCGGGCGACCTGGCGCGCGTTTATGCGCTCACCAACGGCGGCACGATGCACGGGCAGCAGGCGCATGGACGAAACCCGGAACTGGAAAAAATGCCCACTTCCTATTACGGGTCGCTGGCCGGCGGCTTGTCGGTGATGCTGCACAAAAAATGGACGGGCGGGGCGCGCGGTAAAATCAATTTGGGTGACATGACCAAGCCGGTTTCCGGCGAAAACGGATCGCCGATGCGCGTGGGTGTGATCGGGCTCGGCGTCGGCACAATGGCGACATGGGCGAGGGCGGGGGACGAGTGGCGTTTTTTTGAAATCAATCCGCTTGTGGACAAGGTCGCGCGTGACGAGCAGTTTTTCACTTGCGTGACGCGGTCGGCGGCGGCTCCGCGCACGGTCCTCGGCGACGCGCGCCTGATGCTTGAGCGCGAGCAGTCCGCGGGCGAGGCCGTTTATGATGTGTTGATAATCGACGCGTATTCGGGCGATTCGATTCCGCTGCACCTGGCGACGGAGGAGGCGTTTCAGTTATACGCAAAACGCCTGGCGCCGGACGGGATACTGGCGATGCACATTAGCAACTGGCATCTGGATTTGCTGCCGTTGTGCAAGGCCGCCGCGCGCGCGCTCGGTATGTCCGCGATGGGCGTGCAATCGTTTGACAATCCAAACGAGTTGACCGAAGGCGCGATGTGGGTGTTTTTGACCCGCGAGCCGCTCGATGTGTCGTCGGGCGCCGTGGTGGAGTTGGTGGATTTTTCGCGCGTGCGCGACATTCGCCTGCCGACCGATGAGCGGGGAAGCTTGCAGGGGCTGATTCGTTTCAACTACAGCGCGCCCGTGCTGATTGAGGATGGGTGGCGCGATTATTTGGAAACGGAAACGCGCGCCGACGGGGAATGAAAAGAGTGCCGAAAAAACGGTTGTTTATCACTCCGCCGCCTGGGCGGGGGCTTCCGCCTCGGGGACGATTTGTTTGATGAATGCCATCAGCGGCTGCACCTCGGGGGGAGGCGGAACGAAATTTCCGTATAGCAGCTCGGGCATTGTGTATTCGGTGTTGTAGAATTTGCGGTTGGCGTCGTCGTTGCGGCTCATGTAGCCGGCCTTGACGGTGGCGCCCGCCATCAGACCCTTGTTCTTCACATAAACGAGCACGGGCACGTCGAGGATTTCCTTGCTCACGCTTTCGGCCTCGGCGTATTTCGGTCCGGCGACCGCCTTGGCATCCGCGCCGACGTTGAGGCGTTTTGTGAAGAGCACCTTTGGCGTGGCGTCATCGGTGATGATATAAACGGTTTCGATCGACTTTCCGCCGACTTGAAGTCCGACGCTGGCCTCGCCGGCGCGGATGAGGACGGGAATGCTCCAGGTGCCGTCGCCGCGCTTGACCATGATCACGCCGTAGCCGCCCTTCATGCCGAAGATGAGGCCGGCTTCGAACTGGCTTGTGATGACAATGGCGCGCGCCTCCCGCAGCACGGTGTCGGGAATCGCGTGGTTTTTGTCGGCCATGAATTCGCGGATGATGGCCTCGCAATTCTCGATTTGTTTCACGTAGTCGGAGCGACCGTCGGCGCGCGCAAGGGGCATGGCGGCAAACAAGGCTGTCAGGGCGATGAGGAGAATTTTTTTCATGGCAAAAAGATAATGATGGATGCTGCGTTTTTCAAACGGAACACTGTGGAAAAAACGAGGGCATTATGCACGGACAACGCCTGTTGAAAAGCGCGTAGTGAAAAAACGTTGGGGCGGGCGCGTGAGGTCCCTTCAAATTTTGAGCAATATCCCGAATTGACGCGGGAGCATTGCGACAAACGCGGACAATTCCGGTGCATGAATCATCGTATATTTCCCCTGTAAATCGCACTTGCCACCGCGCGTCGCGCCGTAAAACTCTTGCGCTTTAATCAACACACAAACCACCGCACCCTTTTGCAGTTACCTCCACGGGCCTCGGCCTTTTTTCATCGATAAAGTCTAATCATGGACGACCAAGCATCCAAAGAGAATCCCTCCAAGGATTTTAACAAACTCGATCTCAGCCAACTCCAAGGGTTCAGCTTCGGCACCCAATGGACGCAGGACAAAACCTCGTCTTCACGCCAAGGCGATTCACGCCGATCCAGCGAGGGCGGCGAGCGTCCCCAGCGCAGAAACGGCGGCGACGCCCGGAGGGATCGTCGCGGTTTTCGCAAGCCCGCGACCCCCGCGGATGGCGCGGATTCGCCCGCCGGCGCCGATGCGCAATCCCGTCCGCGCCGTGATGACCGGGCACCCCGCCGCGACCAGCGCGAAGGCGACCAACGCGGCCCGAGGCGCGACTTCCGCGGCCCGCGCCGCGACGACCGCCGTCCCGGCGGCTACCAGCGCGAAGGCGCGCGCGAGTTTACCGGACCGTATTTCAGCCCGTATTACACCGTCACGTTTTATCCGGAGGACAACGGCTTCGCCGCGCTCGTGAAAGCGATCCGCGCTTCGTGCCGCACCTACGAACTTTTTGAAATTGCGCGCGTGGTCATTGGTAAAAACGATCGCTTCGTCGCCGCCATCCAGCGCAAGCAACCCGATGCGCACAAGGCTCCCCGCGCTTCCCGTCCGCAGGCCGACGCGACGGATGAAAGCGGCGAGGTCGCGGCGGAAATTCCCGCCCGCGCGAAACTCGCCCCGTTCGCCATCTCGATTCCGGACGGGCTTCCCTTCGATAACGAGGATGCCGCCATCGCGCATGTTCTCAGCAAGCATCTCGACAAATTTTTCGACACCTCCGAGGTCGAAGTCGAGCCCCCCAAGGGCAACTATCAAGTTATCAACAAATGCGGTGTCACAGGCGAGCTTTTGGGGCCGCCGAACTACCACCTCTACAACCAGATTGTCCAGCAGCACCACGCCTCGCGCCTGGGGCGCATGAACATGGACGCATTTCGTTCGCGCATCGAAACCGTGCGCGATCCCGAGGTCGTGAATCAGTGGCTTGAAAAAATGAAGAAAGCCACCCGCTACACGTGGAAACTTGCCCCGCCCGCCGAAGGCGCGACTCCAATCAGTTTTGATTCCTTCGACGACGCGCGCGCCTACCTGCTCGCCAATGCGCGCGACAAAGTTGTCCGCACTGTCGAAACCGCGCGCATGCACGGCAAACTTTTGGAAATTATGCCGCAGGGCGAAATGCGCCGCGCGGTCGAAAGCACGCTCGAGCGCCAGCGCCGCTTCCCGCTCGACACCGCCAACGCGCTCCGTGGACGTCTCCGCCGCGAAGGCTTCACCATCTTCAAGAAGGGATCCAAGGGCATCTCCTACGTTTGCGCCGTGAAGCGCAAGTTCCGCGTTCCCGGGCAGACATTTGCCGACAGCATTGACGCGCTCATTGCCTTCATCGAGGCCAATCCGATGGTCAAGGCCAGCGAGCTTCCCGCGAAATTCCTCGGAATCAAACAACTCGAAACGCACGCCGCCACAGCCATCGCCGCGCCCGAAGTCGCCACGATTCCCGCGCCGCTCGAAAAAGCGGTTGCGGATGAAACCGCGCCAGCCGCCGAATCGCAACCCGCTGAAACCGCGGTCGAGGAGGTCGTGGCTGCCGAGACTGCATCCGCGTCAACGGAGGCGGCGGAAGAAACCGTGTCCGCAGCTGCTGAGGAAGCACCTGTGGGAACTGTGCCGACGGAGACGTCCGCGCCCGCTATCGAGGCCGCGCCGGAAACCGAGGCGGCACCCGAGTCTGCGCAAACCACTCCGCCGATTGTGCCGCCAGCCAGCGGCTCCGTTGCGCCATTCCCGACCGAACCGCTTTCCGCCGAAGAGCAGGCTCGCCTGCACCGGCTCACCGGCGATCTGCGCTGGCTTGTGTCCGAGGGTTACGTCACCGAATACATCGACGGTTCACTATTCACTTATCCGCCGATGTCCGAGGCCCGCAAAAAGGAGGTCGAAAATGAGGATCGCGACGACCTTCCAACTGCGGAAGCGCATACGGCTTCCGAGAGCGCGTCCGGGCAATCCGAGCCGCCTGCGGAACAACAGCCCGTGGAGACCGATGTTCAGGCACCGGTTGAGCCTTCGGTCGCGCCCGAGCCTGAAATCGCTTCGGAACCGGAGTCCGTTTCCGAGGTGGACGCCGCTTCAGCATCCGAAGCGGTTGCGGATTCGAAGGAGGAAAATCCCGGCGAACCCAAAAACGAAAGCTAAGCGCTTGCGCACAGGAACGGCGGTTTTCGGACCGCCCTCCTAGCGGGCGCGCGCCTTCGCGATGTGCTTTGAAGCGGGTTTTTGAGACCAATCACGATGAAATTATGGGAAAACAGGGGACAATTCTCGAAAAGAGTTTGACACTGAACCTCAATCACGAGGTATTTCCCAATTCTCATTTTTTGGCTTCCTAGCTCAATGGTAGAGCAGTTGACTCTTAATCAATTGGTTCAGGGTTCGAGTCCCTGGGGAGCCACCAAGTTCTTTTCCGCATGTCTGATTTGCGATTGTCCGGGTTAAATAAAAAAATGCCGGACCTTGCCGATGCAGCACAGGCAGTCCGTTCTTTCCCACTCCAACAGACCATGAATGACGCAGAAACGCCGCGCAGGTTTCGCGCAGGGGCAGATTTTTTTGCCGACGTAGCTCAACGGTAGAGCACCTGTTTTGTAAACAGGCGGTTACAGGTTCGAATCCAGTCGTCGGCTCCAGTTTTTCCAATCGCCGCCCGATTCTTGCCCTTTTCGCCCCATTCTCTCTGCCCTCATTTCCTTTTCTTTTTTTCCACTGCCCGATGGTGTAATGGTAGCACAGCAGATTCTGACTCTGCTTGTCTAGGTTCGAGTCCTAGTCGGGCAGCCAGCAAGATATTGAAAGAAAACATCTTAAGTTGCGTTCAATAAAAAAATAAAAGAAGAGCGTTGACTAGGAAACCCGCTGACAGACAAATTCCCGAATTTCTTCACCTTATTTTCACCCAACAATACCAAACCCGCCAATCGCCCTTACACCCTTTTTCCCCTCTCCCAAGCCAAAGGCAGTGAATCCGCCGCATCGCGTGCGCAGTTCCAAGCTGTCGGAAGCACCAAGACAGGAATCCTGAATATTTTTCAAACGAAGATTAATAAATTCCGTCCAACCACGTTATCCAATACAGCTCCCTCAAAAAACAGTAGATTTGTAAAAATATTTCCCTTTAACTCTCACTCCCAAACGAAATCACAAATACTATGATTACAGCAGTCCTCAGCAGCTCACCGCTCGCGTTCTTCAAGCTCATGAATCAGACCCCTATGGAGCTTTTCCTCCATGGCGGCCCAATCATGTGGCCTATTCTTATCACGGCCTTTGTCGGCATCACGGTATCTGTCGAACGCACGATCTTTCTCGTCCGCTCGGCGATGAGCCGCCAGCCGCAAGTCCTTGAGGCCATTTACAAGAAGATTCAGGACGGTGATTTCGAGGGAGCCAAGCAGATCGGCCTCAAGAGCAAGGATCCTGTTGCCAAGACAATTTCGGCGGCTCTTGCCGTGCCTTCTGCCGGTATGATGAGCGCCTTCACTCGCGAGGCCAACAGTCAGCTCCGCCTTTATCAACAAGGCAGCGCGGTGCTCGACACCGTGGTTACGGCGGCCCCTTACCTCGGCCTTCTCGGCACGGTCACGGGCATGATGGAAACCTTCGGCGCCCTTGGCACCGGAGCGGACATCAGCCAGTCGTCCGCCAAGATCACCGGCGGTGTGGCCGAGGCCCTTATCGCCACCATGTGCGGTCTCGCCATCGCCATCCTCGGTCTTATTCCTTACAACACTCTCAATGCGAGCATCGAGCAGGTCAAACACGACATGGCGGATGCCTCCAACACGCTGACCATTTACAAGGTAAACAAGGCGGACAAAGTTCACGCCTGATTCGTTCGACGATTTCGTTTGAAACCGCCTGGCGCCAACACCCGGGCGGTTCCCAAAAAAATCATTACTAGATAACAATAAAAAACTTATAAAACTATGGCAGGCGGCGGCTCACATAAAGGCGACGGTCCGAAAAAAGCGCGCATTGAGATCATTCCCCTCATTGACGTTATCTTCTTTCTGCTTGCCACCTTCGTATTGTTCACCCTTTCGCTGAACAAATCCAACGGTTTGTCCGTTCAATTGCCCAAGGTTGAGAACAGCGGACCCCGCGATCCTTCAAACTCGGTCACCATTTCGATCACCGACAACAACGAAATCGGTTGGGACAAGGACACCATATCGCTCGAGGAGTTTGTCACCCGCATTCATGATTACTCGATTCGTGTCGGTCCCGAAAACGCCCGCATATTTATCAATGGCGATGAAAACGCCAACTACTCCTCGGCTCGCTATGTGATCGACCAGATCAAGCGCACGCAAATCCAGAAGATCATGATTGAGACGCGTATCGTCCCCGATGCCGAGCGCCAGAATTAATCAAATCATTTTAAAATACTAGACACCCATGGCTGAAAATCCTGACACACCAGAGTTGGGCACAGGCGGTTCCAAAAAAGCGCGCATTGAGATCATTCCTCTCATTGACGTTATCTTCTTTCTGCTCGCCACCTTCGTATTGTTCACCCTTTCGCTGAACCGCATCGAGTCCATGGAGACCAAGCTGCCGGTGACCAGTGAAAAGAAGGAAAAGACATCTGACGACGAGCCCTTGATTGTTCAAGTTTCGGATGGCAACACCGTTTATATTGCCCGCGAGCCTGCCGACATGGCAGATGTTCAAATGCGCATTCTCCACTACAAGGAGACAACGATCAATCAGGGCAAGATTCCCCGCGTGCTTATTTCGGGGGATGACCGCGCCAAATACGGCGCCTTGATCAAGGTGCTTGATTATGCGAAAGCCGCCGACGTCGAGGAAATATCATTTGAAACAAACTATCGCCTTTCCGGCAAATAACCAAAGGAGACCCGTAATATGAGACGCGACTTGATTATAGGCACACTGGTTTCCTGCTTTGTCATTGGTGGATTGGGCTGGGGCGAAACCGCCTACGGAAAAATCCGTGACGCACTTTTTGGTCCCAAAAAGACGGTTGCGGCCCCGCAAACATCGACCGTGGAAGTGGAAATATGGGAGGCTCCCGAAATGCCCGAAGTGCCGCCCGATCCCACGGATGCAGCGGATGAGGAGCCGGCGGTTGACGTGGCCACCATCGCCCCGCCCAGCCTCATGGACGTTCCCGGTAATGTGCAGGTGGATTCCTTCACGCAGCAGATGCAGCCTCCTCCTCCGCCTTCGCTCGGTCGTCCCGACGGCGGCACGATGACCATTCCAAAGGGTCCCCCGGGCTCGGGAGTGAAAAACACCATGGGTGCTATTTTCGACCTCAAGGATCTCGACCAAAGACCCACGCCGAGAGGCATGCGCGCCGAGCCTCAGTATCCCTACGAAATGAAACGTCAGGGAATCCCAGGGGAAGTGATACTCCAGTTCCTCGTTGATGAGCGTGGAGATGTCCGTGATGTCACGGTCACTCGCTCCTCACATCGCGAGTTTGAGGCACCCGCAATTCAAGCTGTTCAGAAATGGAAATTCCGCCCCGGTAAAAAAGGCGGCAAGGCAGTTATCACTCGCATGCAAATCCCCATCGCATTCAATCTGAACGACGACGAATAATCTCGCCCATCCCATGTCCCGCAATAGACGAACACTTTCATCCTTTCCGGCCAAGCTCGGCATATTGCTGATCGCGGCCATCACATCCATTTCCCTTGTTGCACAGCAGGCGCCCAAGCCGGAGCTTTCTGAAAAGGTCTCTGAAAGCATTCAGGCCATCGGCAAAAAAATCGTCGAGGAACCCCGCGATTTGGATGGCGCGATCAACGACATCAACGCCCTGCTCGCCCAAGTCAAACCGGACAGCTTCGACACCGCCTATCTCACGCAACTGAAGGCTCAGGCCTACATCAAC
This sequence comes from Ereboglobus sp. PH5-5, assembly GCF_029504805.1. NCBI lineage: Bacteria > Pseudomonadati > Verrucomicrobiota > Opitutia > Opitutales > Opitutaceae > Ereboglobus > Ereboglobus sp. PH5-5. The sequence goes on from NZ_JAQFIT010000017.1 coordinate 60,626, forward strand.
AAGCAGGATTACGCCTCCACGATCCCTCTCTTGGAGACGGTCTACCGCCTCGCCAAGGAATACAAATATTTTGGCGTCGAACAGGAACTGGGGGTCACATGGATGCTAGCCCAGTTGTATGTTCAGGATGCCAGCATGGAAAAAAACGCGGAAATTCAGAAAGGCAAATTCGCAAAGGCGCTTTCCATGGTGCGCGAATGGCTCTCAAAAACAAAAAAGCCGACATTTGAAGCCTACCACTACGCCGCGTCCATTCTCTACCAACAGGCGACAGGCGGTGGTTCCGGAGCGGAGGTTGACAAGGAACTTTTGAAGCAGGCTGCGCAGGAATGTCAAAACGCCCTTACTATGAGCATCAGGGCGAGAGAACAAATATATCAACTGCTGGTGGCCATCGCGCAGGCGGCCAACGACTATGAGACCGCCACCAAGTATTTGGAGCTCATGGTCGCCGCCAATCCTAAGAGCGCCCAGTATTGGACAATGCTTCTCTCAATGTATCTCGGTTCCGCCGAAGGACTTCCAGAAGGTTCATTCTTGCGCAACGACGCCTATGCCAGGGCCGTTTACACCATTGAGCGCGCCCAAGCCAACGGCTTCATGACTGCACCGGGGGATTACCAGCGCAAACTCGCCTGCTATTTCAACTCAGGCCAGTTTGAAGGCACTGTCGACATCCTTGAGGATGGGCTTCGCAACGGAAAAGTTGAGAACACCCAAAAGAACTGGGAGCTCCTCTCAAGTTGTTATCTTCAGCTCAACCGAACCCAGAAGGCCATCGACGCGCTTGTTGACGCATCCAAGATTTTCAAGGACTCGGGCGACCTCGACATGCAAATCGGGTATCTCTACTACGGCAACGAACAATACCAAAAGGCGCTTGAATTTATGAAAGTGGCGCGCGACAAGGGCGTGGATAAAAACAGGACGGCGTCGCTTTTGTTCTTCATCGGATATTTGCACTTCGAACTCAAGGAGCTGGACGAGGCTCTCGCCTCGGTGGAAAAAGCCCTTGAGGTTGACGCCAACAATCAAAACGCCCGTGAGGTTCAGCGCGCCATCAAGGAGGCCATCGATGACCGCAATCGCAACCTGAAGAAGGACGAGCCAGCCGAGAAAAAAGAAGGCGACGCCAAGGCTGGGGAACAAACCAAGAACGCACAGCAACCCGCCAAATAATCCCGAAAATTACAGGCCATGAAAAAACTCACAGCCCTCTACTTCATAGTCCCGATAATCGGTGTCATCTGCTTTTCCTTTTTCTACACAAGCGTCAAGGCCGAGCTCCACGAACGCGAAGTTCAGCGCAAAAAGCAACAGGAGCAGGAGCAGCTAGAACGCGCCAAGCGCGATGTGGAATTGCGTCAAGAAGCATACCGAATCGCGCGCGCCGATGTTGATCGGCGTATCAAGGAAATCGAGGAGCGAAAAAAAGAGGAGGAGCGCAAGGCCGCCGAAATACAGGCAGCCAAGGATTCGCGTGACCTCGTTTATCGCGAACGCGAGCGCCAAAACAAGCGCCTCACCGATCTTCTGGACAGCCGTGCCGTTGCGAATGATCAACTGGCGGCGGTGAAGGAGCAACTCAAACTGCAACGCATCCAATCGGAATATTACGGAACAGCGGCCAGTGAGGTTAGCCAAAACAAGAGGCTCTACGAACAGGCGCTGGCTCGAATGGACGCCGCTGCGGCCGCCGCGATCAAGCAGGCAGAAGCGTTGAAAGCACAGGCAAAGAAAAGCTGATCCAACACATTTCGATTTCAAAATGAGAAAACTCTATTTCATTATTCCAATCATACTGGCGAGTATCTTTCTCTTTTTCTATCTAAGCGAGAGAAAGGTCATTCATCAGAGAACCGAGGAGGCCAACGCCAAACAGCAGGCCGAAATTCAGGCCAAGAAAAAAAAGGACCAGGAAGACCGTGAACGCGCCCGTGCGGTAGCGGTGGCCCAAGCTGCGGAACGCGCTGCGGAACGCGAAAAAAAGCGTCTTGAGGAAGAGGCTCAAAAAGCCCAGATGCAGGCGGCGCGTGACGCACTTGCTGACGCATTGCAGGAACGCGAACGCGCGTATAAGCAGAAGCTCAAGCTCACGGAAGACCGCAGTGCGGGGGATGCCCAACTGCGGCGCGCCCGGGAGCAAATCAAACTGCAGCGTGCCCAGCTCGATTACATCAAAAATTCCGTCAAGGAAGTCACCGCTAAAAAGTCAATTTACGAACAGTCATACGGAAAACTGGAAGCTGCCGAGCGCATTGCCGCGGCCAATGAAGCCGCGCGCCTTGCCGCCGCCACTCCGAAAAAATAACCCTTTAAATCACACGTAACATGAATCGTTTACTCTATATCGGAATCCCCGTCGTATTAATGGTCGCCTTTCTCTTTATCTATGCGGACAGCAAGAAGAAGATTGAAGCTGCACAAGAGAAGGCTCGCATCGAGAGAGAGGTGGAAGATAAACGAATCGCCGACGAAAAAGAGGCGCTTCGCATACGAAATAAGAAAAATGCCGATGAGGCAGATGCGCGGCGCAAAGCGGAGGATGCTGAAAAAGATCAGAAGAAGAAGGACGAATACAAAGCCGGCCTTCAGAAGATCCGTGACGACGAAGCCAATTTCACCGCGGACCTGAACAAATACAAGAAGGAGATTGCAGAGATTGAGAAGGAACTGGACAAGATTCGCGCGGAAAAGGAAAAGCTCAGTCGCGAGTCGATTGATCTCAGCAAGGAGATCGCGGCCGCATACATTGAGCGCCAGAACGCCGAGATGGAAGTCCAGCGCTACGCCGCAATGGTCGCCCGTCGCGCCAACGACAGCCCGCTCGCTCGTCCCCCCGCCGTTGCGCCAGCCCAGTAATTGCCGGGTATTGCGCATCAAAAATTTCAAGCCGCCGGGTTTCCCCAGGCGGCTTTTTTATTGGTGAGATCGCAGAGACTGCGATCGGCAACTGACCGTGATAATGGCCTTTTCTATGGTGTTGAATATCACACCAAGCTCTTACGCACTTGCGCGGCGGCGTCGGCCCAAGTGGGGAGCGGGCGCGCAAGGACCTCGGAACGCAGACGGGTGAGTTCGGTTTCGTCGGTGAGGATGCGGCGCAACACGGCCTTCCATGCGGCGGCGTGATTCACGGGCGCGGTTACGCAACCGCCGCTGTTGGTGTATTCACGCAGGACGGGCAGGTCACTGCACACGCAGGGCAGACCCATCCAGAGCGCCTCGAGCGGGGGCAGGCCGCAGCCTTCGGCGATCGTCGGGAAGAGCGCGGCGCGGCATTTGGTGTAGAGCGCCAGCATGGCGTCGTCGGACGCGCTTTCATGCAGGTGCAGGCCGCGATATTTTTTGCGCATCGTCTTGATGCGACTCTTGATCGGCTCGCCAAACTCCTCATTCACGCGACCGACAAAGTTCATTTCAAATTGCAGGCCCTCGTCCCAAAGCGCCTCGCACACATCAAGCAGGAAGTTCTGGTTTTTGCGCGGTTCGAGCGCGCCGACGCACAGGAACGCGGGGTTGGCCGCCGCGGGCGTGTTTGCGGCGCTCGCCCGCGGTGTGTATTTTTGGAAATTTGCGCCGAGTGTGATGCGTTCCACGGTCGCGCGCGGGGCGATGCCCTGGAATCTCCAAAACTCGTGAAGGTCGTTTGCGCTGTAATTGGAAACGGCGAGGATGCGGTCGAAGTTCGAGAGCATCTTCATGTAGTCGGGCGCGCGCAGCACGCTGTTGCGGCGCGTGATCTCGGGATACTTCAGCGGGATGGCGTCATGAAAAACGGCGGCGAGTTTGCATTTGCCCGATTCGATGAATTCGCGGAAACCCTCGCGCTCGCCCTCGCTGAAAAGCTCGACGGTTAAAAGCCATTCGTTGCGCGCCTTTGAAAAGGTGATCTCGCGGCCGGTCTCGGAATTGCGCCAGCCGCCTTTTTTCCAGACGACCGCGGTGCATCGTTGCGAGGCGAGTTCGTCGAGCAGGCGATGACTCACACGGGTAAGACCGGAACTGTATTTCGCGGGACCTGTTTTGGTAACGTCGAAGTAGATCATGATGCTTCAGGGTGGTGGGAGCTTGCAGTGTTGTCGATTGTTGTTTGCGCGGCCAGTTCAAAGCACGCGTGAAGTTGCGAGGCGTTTTTGTGCGCGTCGAAGTTTTCCTCGACCCAGCGGCGGGCCTCGGCCCGGAGCGATTCGGCGAGAAGGTCGTCGGTTGCGAGGCGCCGCATATCGGTCACCCATGCGCTAATGTCCTCGACATCGGCAACGAGCCCGGTCTCGCCGTGGTGGATGGCCTCGGTGGTCGCGGCGGCGGGCGATGTGATCACAAGCACGCCGGCGGACATGGCCTCGGGGATGACGTTGGGCAGTCCGTCGCGGTCGCCGCTGCGCGCAACCACCCCGGTGTGAATGAGCACATCGGCCCATTGGAGCTGCCGCCAGACTTCGGGCAGGGCGAGATGCCCCATGAGCGTGACCTTGTCGGCGACTCCGTTTTTGGCGGCGGTTTGCTCGAGTGTCTCGCGAAGCGGTCCGTCGCCGATGATGCGCGCCTCGAACGCAACGCCCGCGTCGCGGAGCGCGCCGTAGATTCGCATTTGATGCGTGAAGCCCTTTTTCTCAACGAGGCGGCCAACGCACACGATGCGAATCGGCGAGCGGTCGGGACGCAGTGGATTCATGATGGGGAACGCGTCGAGTCCGCGACGGATCAGGCGGACCTTGCCCGCGGACACGCCGCGCTGAACGAGCGTGGCTCGTCCCATCGCTGTTGACGTGTGGATGAAGCGCGCGTCCGCCAGTTTTTCGTCAAGCCACCAGTCCCCGCCGTGTTCGTAAATATCATAGGCGTGCGCGGCCGCCGAGTAGGGGATTTTGTTTAAGCGCGAAAGGCACCACGCCGCCGTGGCCGGGGCGCCGCTCCACGCGGCATGAATGAGCGAGGGCGGATCTTTTTTGAATGCGCGGTAAAACACACCCGCGAAACCCGCGCCGAGCATGTTCTCCCAAAAATTAATCCACGAGGGCGCGCGCCGCGTGAGAAGCCCGCGCAACAAAATGCCAAACACATCCCAGCGCGTGACCGCGACCCACGGGATGATCCAGAATAGCTCCAGCAGCCGCCATTTGTTAAAGGCGCGCACGGGCAGCCCGCAGAACGTCCCGCCGCCGCCCCAGAACGAATAAATGCGCAAGTCGGCGCCGAGCCGGTGCATCGCGATGATTTCGCGTTGAAGGAACGTCTCCGTGTTTTTCGGAAACGTCGTGAAAAGATAGGCGATTTTGAGGCGAGGATTGTGCAAGGCTCGACAGACTGGAAAACCTGCCCGCGCAGGCCAAGCAGAAGTTTTTCGCGCATGTTAATTGGCGCGTGATGAACCCGAGTGAAGAACCCCGAAAAAAACGACCATTACTTTTTCCTTGCGCACCCCGATGCGAAAAGTCCTTACTCTGCCCCTCAAAATTACGGACCCTTAGCTCAGTTGGTTAGAGCGCTTCCTTGACATGGAAGAGGTCGATGGTTCGAGTCCATTAGGGTCCACCACTTTTCCGGCAAAAGCCGCCTTTCATAGGGCGGCTTTTGTTTTTGACTGAATCGGTTTGCGGTGGTTTGAAGGCAAAACACAAACCAAACACAAACCAGAATGCAAACCAAACGCAAACCAGGGTCCAAACCAGACGCAAACCGAGGTCTGTCTCAACAAGGTGTGAAACGAAGCAGGGAATGGGTTCCCCCTCGCGGTATGCGTTATTCATTTCGTCCTGAGCGAAAGTCCGCACCATTTTATTTGCATTGGCGCAAGAATGGAAAAGAGACAGCCCTCGGCTTCAAAGACAAGGCATCTCGTGAGATCAAGGCTCGCAGCCTTGCGGAAGCACGTGACGCGCATGGAAGCGAAGTGCTCACATTCGATCCAGTCCTGTGGCGAAAATATCGGGAGTTTCAGGCAATCGTCGGCGAGGGCGTCGATCCGGTTATTGTCGCCCATGAGTGGAAAAAAAGCAAACAGGGGACGGCGCGCATTGAGAGCCTAGTGTTGACCGATGCCGTCACAAAATACTTCGCCTTGCGCAAAAGCGAACAAAGCTGGGGACGCGACGCAGAGCGTCATGCTGAGAAACATTTGAAGCGCCTGTGCGACGAACACGGGGCGAAGCGCTTGAGCGAGTTGTCGCGCGAGGAAGTGCGCGAATGGATGGACGGACTCGTTGACGATGAGGGAAATCCTATCGGCCCTTATTCAAAAAAAGACCATCTGAAGCATGTGAGGACATTTTTCGACTATGCCCTTCGCGAACGCTGGGGCGCCGTTGAAAATCCGTGCCTGCTGATCAAGCCGCCAAAAACGGAGGACGGTGATCCAGTCGTGATTCCGCTCCGCGACGCGTTTGAGTTCTTCAAGGCAAACCGCGACGAGCGCGTGGTTGGGCGCGTGGCATTGGAGGCATTCGGAGGCATCCGCTACACGACCGCAGGATTGATCCAGAAGGACGCCGTCAACTTCGAGAACAAAGGCCTGAGGCTGGTAGCGCGCATTCACAAAACAGGAAAAAAAGACGGACGCACGCGTTACCGCCAAGGACATCCGGACAATCTCTGGACATGGTTGGCGCACACGCCGGAATCGACATGGGCGATGAGCGCATTGAATTACCGGGAGGGCAAACGTCATGCGGGGATCCGGGCGGGAATAAGGCCGTCGGACACATCGGATGCGGAGAACCAGGAAAGGATCCGCGGACTGCGCAACGTGTGGCGGCACTCATTCATTAGCTATCACTTGGCCGCGTTTAAGAACACCCCGCTCACTCAGTATCTGGCGCAGCACTCGAATCCGAAGACGACCGAGGAATACGAAGGCGTCGCCGACCAGACGGACGCCGCGCGCTATTTTCTGATCACCCCCGATTCCGTGAAGCTCTCGTGGGAAGAATTTTTAAAACTTCCCATCAAGGAAAAGAAACCTGGGACGAAGGGCTGAGGGCATTCAGCCGCCATCATGTCGGTGCGCTGAATCCGGTAGTCTATCATTTTTACATTCCTCCGGATTCAGACATCGCGAGAGCCATGATCGCCAGTTTAAATGTTTAAGAGGCCCGTGTTATTAAAAGGCGGGGCATCAGCGCTGTTTTGTCAAAATAACAACAGTCCCATCACGCAAAACTGATCGGAATTAAGAATCGCATTTCTATGCAGACATTGTATTCGGAAATTTTTAAATGTTTAGCGGTGCCGTATTTTTGTCGAAAGGTAATGTTAACACGGGAAAAAATTCTGGCCATTCTGCCCCTAGCTAGAAAAATCGTTTGTATGAATAAAGAACCCCGCCGCAAGTAGCGGTGTATTGAATAAAACACCAAGCAACGGACTCCGTTGTTGTTTCAAGCGAAACGAGGCAATTCTCGGGGTATTAAACCCACAACAAAGAAATTTCCATAGTTTATAAAATCATATCAAAAAATCAAATTACCCTGATCATAAACCGAATATTCCATTTCATGTCTTGTAGATCTTACGATCGATTTTTTAGTGAGATTTTGAAAATAATTTTTGGAATACCGTTTCTTTTTTATAATATTAAGGAAGCCGGAGGCGGATCGGTTTTCGCCAAGGCAACAAACTATGAATGCAAATCAAAATCCTACAACGGCGGAGCCCTCCCAGGCAGCCGCCTCGACATACACAGCAGCCATCCTCAAGGCGGGCTACTATCCACATGAAAGCCTGGTCACGCAGGTTCAAGCCGCGCATCTTGCGTTGCTTAATATGAACCTCGTGAAGCGTGTTTTCGTCGGGTGGCAGCGCGCAATGCAGAAGGAAGCCGCCAAACGGGCCGAAGCCGCTAAACAAGCAGGAGGTAAAAAGGCTTAAGCCCCCCCGCCTGCCCTTCTTTGCCGGGGAGGGGCAGGCAATTCGCTCAACAATCAAAACATATTCAAATATGAAACACATCATCAAAGTAAAACGCCCACGCACCCTAATGCATCTTGATTCGAAGGACAAAATTCACTCGGACGACCAAAAATTGTCGAGATCCTTGAGATCTCACAAAAAGCGCCGAAAAGATTCTCGATTCTTAGCGGTTATTCCTCAGCCAAAGAGCAAGAAGCACGAAGAAAGCAAAGAGCCTAAAGTTCTCAAATATCCAAGCCTCGACGGAGGCCTGCTAATTTCTGCAAAGGGCAAAGAAATGACATCTGAAAAACACGCGCTCCTGCACACCTGGCTTATCAAAAAATTATCATTCTATTGGAGGGATGAAATTCGTCCCGACGGACGCATGCGCCGTCGCAAAATCAAAACCGATGGGGTATTGAATCTTGAGATATCGTTTCGACCCGATCATGCCATGGCATTGATGGAATTGGAGCGTGATCCGGAGCTAAGCAAACTCATCAAGCCATTCCTCATGGAATTGGCTTATGCATTGGCGGTGGAGTTCAAAACCAAGACTGGGTTGCGTGCCATGTGTGTCCAGCTGCATCCCGAAGAGGGTGTTCTGCACTTTCACATCACATTCACTGCCGTTTCAAATTACAATGAGTTGATGTGGCTGGATCGCGGTGTTGGAAGAAAAGGCATCCGCTGCCTAGGCCCTCAACATATCGGAGATCTCCGGCTCGCGCGCGCGGGAATACTGCCTCTGGACAGCGCCGAACTTGCCGAGGAGGATTTCAAGCGTATTCATAAAACTCACGGTGAAATTCCCATTGATTGGCAGCTCTCCGAATTGGTGGTGGTTTCATGCCAAGATTTCCGCATCAAACACAAGCTTAAGCATTATTTTGATGCCGCCAAAAAACGCTACACTAAAGAAGTATTGGGGCGGTTTGCTAAACGTCCCGATCAGCTCAAAAAACAAAACCTTCAGCTGAAGGAGGATGCCGAAAATGCAAGGCGAGAAATTGAGCAACTCAAAATTGATCTTGCGACTACCGTGCAAAAAGCGGATCAACTAAAAGCAGAATTCGAAGAGGAAAAACAGAAAAATGAGTTTTTTCATCGGGAAAATGAATCGCTTAAAAAATTCCTTATGGAAGAGGATTATGAGGAGACCGAGAGGAAGCCCGGCGGGATGGAAATGGAGTAACGCGACAGATCGGAGTGGCTTATTAAGCCATGCCAAAAGCACCAAAGGGCATCGTCATAGTGATTGGCGGTGCCTTTTTTTGTCTTGGTTATTTCGACTCCGAAATTGGAGGACTATTATGAGTTCGCTGTAGTCTCGCACGCAGTCAAAGCTATAAGTAAAAGCACTGGGGACGATATCTCATCTCGTAATATACTCCCCAAGAATATCGAGGTTAAATAAAATTCAGCGGTAACCATGCTCAGAATAGCAGCCGAGCTTGTAGCCAATCTACCGCCTTATCAGCCGCTTGATGAGCGCCGTGGCGCCGAGTCCGAGGACGTAGAGGAGCGACGGGGCTCCGCCACCGCCGCCGCCCCCGGACGAGCTGTTGTTATTGCCGCCTGTGTTGCCGCCACTTGTGGTGACGGTTACGGTGACTGCGCTGCTGGTGACGTTGCCGTAGGCGTTGCTAATCGTGACGGTGTAGTTGCCGTTGTCAGTGGTTGCGGCCACCTTCGAGTATGTCCTCGATGTAGCGCCGGCGATGTTGGCGCCGTTCTTTTTCCACTGATAGCTGAGGCCCGCTCCCGAGGCCGTAACCGCGAGCGTGAACGTGTTGCCTTGGGCAACCGTGATGCTTTGCGGCTGGCTGTTGATGACGGGCGGCTTGCCGGCTGCGTTCACCGTGACGGTGGCGGCGTTGCTTGTCTTCGAACCAACGTCGTTGGTGACGGTGCAGGTGTAGGCACCCGAATCCGTGGTGACGCTGTTGGTCTTGGTGTAGCTGCTCGAGGTGGCACCGGCAATGTTCGCCCCTGCCTTTTTCCATTGGTAGGAGAGTCCGGTTCCCGAGGCCGTGATGGACACGGTGAAGCTGCTGCCTTCGGTCACGGTCACGTTTTGAGGGTGGCTCGTGATGCTGGGCGGCTGCGGCGGCGGGTTTACCGTAACGGTGGCAGTTTGGCTGTTGGTG
>NZ_JAQFIT010000018.1:0-63958 GCF_029504805.1 Ereboglobus sp. PH5-5
CCGCCGTCCCCGTCGTTGAGCCTGTCGGCGCCGATATGCACCTCGCCGCCTTCGATGACGAAGCCCTTGCTGAACATGTTCGCGGCGTTGAACACGACCGCGCCCGCGCCGGTGCCGCTCACTGTCACGATGGAGTCGGGGCCCTCGATCTTGCCGTTGAAGATGAGCCAGCCGACGCCGTTTTGCGCAATGGAGAGGTTCTTACCCAGCAAGTCGGTGGCATCGTATTCGAGGAGGATGTTCGCGCCGATGGTGACGTCGCTCACACCGGTTTGCGTGATGAAGCCCGAGGCCGAGGCGGTGCGCCCCTGAAAGACAAGGTTGCCGGGGCCGGCAATCGTGAAGTCCTCGTCGGAGGCTCCCACGAGGAGGAGATTGTTGAGGCGGCGATCACCGGACAGGGTGATGGTGGCGCCGGCGAGATTGGCGAGGTCGGTGTTGAAGGTGACTTGCGCGCCTTTTATGTTGGGCTGCGCATCGGGCAGGTGCAGGCCGTCCTGCTTCATCCAGTTGTTGTTCGCCCAAACGTTGTTGGTCGCGCCATCCCAGATAAAAATATCGTCGAAAGGCAGGAGCACGCGAATGCCCTCGTCGTTGCGCTGCGCCACAACAGAGGTGGCGGAGTTGCCGCCGAGGACAACGCCGTTGATGATCGTGCCCTCGGTGAGACTGGTGCGGATGAGCGTCGAGCCGAGGCCCGTGATGGGGTCGGCGTCCCATCCAAGGAATGTCAGCAGGCTGTCGGTTTCATTGACCGATATGGTCCCGGTGAGGATCGAGACGGGGTTGTGCGCGGAGCCGCCGGAAACGTCGATGATCGCGCTGCCGGTGACGTAAATCGCGCCGTTGATCGTCTGCGCGAGCTGGTTGATGTCCAGGGTGCTGTTGTTGGTGAGATAAATGTTTTGCACGTTGGCCAGCAGGTTTGCGCGGGCGAGGTTCACGGTGCCGGCGTTGAGCGTCCAGTTGAGGGCGTTGAGCTTGACGCCGAGGGTGTAGTTTTGGGTGAAAATATTGTCGGCGACGAGCACGCCCTCCTGTCCGACGGTGTCGGAGCTGGCGAGCCAGCCGTTGTCGGCGAGCACGGTGCTGACGTCGGTGCCGGTGATGCGGAGCTGGCCGTTGTCGTTCAGGACAAAACTGTTGCTGCCGGTCAGGGTAACCGTCGCGCTCGCGGTCAGCGCGGCGACTTCAAACGCGCCCGCCGTGCCCGCGCCGGAGGCGGTTTGCGCGCGCCAGACGCCGGTGCCGAAGGCGGAGTCCCCGGCGGCGTGCGAACCGACTTGCGCGTTGTCGCCGGCCACGGTCGTGCGCACGACACCGGCCTGGACGTCGATGCCGTCGGAGATTTCGTTGTCGGTGTTGAGCAGTTCGAGGATGCCCGCGCCGGTCTTGGTGATGCCGCCGGCGGTGGATGCGTCCTTGTCCGCGAGCAGGGATTCGATGGAGAGGACCTGGTTGGCGGTGGTGACGTTGACGGAGAGGTCCGACTTGCCGTTGCGGAGGCTGATGGAGCCGGTGTCGAAGATGAGCGTCGTGGCGGAGCCGGCGTTGGTGACGGTGATGCCGTTGGCGCCGAAGTTGACCGCGTTGGACATGCGGATGGAGGTGGCGTCGGGGTTGATGCTGTCGGCCCCCACATACGCACCGATGACGGCGGTGTTTCTTATGATGTTGAGCGTGCCGGTGCCGAGCGCGCCGCTGACGAGGGTGCCGCTATCCCAGAACGAGTCGCGGCCGATGTGGATGGTCGCGCTTTGGTGGTTGATGTTGCCGGCAAACTCATTGGCTCCGAGGAATCGGATACTGCCGCTGCGCCCCCAGCTACTTTCAGCACCGGTGACAAAGCCGCCCGCGCCCGCGATGACGTGATCCTTGCCGAAGGTGAGAACGCCGCTGCCGCCGAGGCCTTGGGTTCCGGTGACGGTGCTTTTCTGACCGGTCGCGCCGCTGTCCAGATTGAAGACCAGATCGCCCTGATAATTGTTGCCGGCGGTGATGTTCAGCACATTGGAGAGCATGATCGTTCCGCTGCTGGATTGAATGCGCCCCACGTTGATTCCGCCCGAAAGGGTGAGCGTGCCCGTGCCGAAGGCGTTGTCGTTTTTTATGACGGCCTTGCCGGCGAGGTTGTAGTTGCCGGTGTAGCCGCTGTTGTCGCCGTTGTAATAAACAAAACCGTAACCCGTCTGGTGAATGTTGGCCGATCCTGTGATGTTGCCGTTAAAAACCGTGGTGGTGTAGTCGCCGGCGGCGGTCGTGGCCTGGGCGTAGTTATTGATGGTGTAGGTGACGCCGGTGCCGAGCGGGTCGTCGAAGACGCCGTTGCCGTTGAAAACAATCCGGGAAACCTCGCCGTATTGTCCGTTTGTGACCAACTGGCCCAGATCGGTCTGGCGGCGGTGGATGAGGTTGCCGCGCAGGATGAAGTCTCCATTGATGAAGCGTGTTGTGCTTGCCGGGATGACGGTGTTGCTGGAGGCAAGCTGCTCGTTGTAGGTTTCCAGATAGAAGGTCTTGTTGGTGCCGTCGCCGATGACGAACGTGCCGCTGCCAAAATACGCCCCGCCGTAGCTGGCGGCGTTTGCGCCGCCGAGCTGGATGACCGAGGAATCCCGCCAGGTGAAACCGCCGGTGTAATCGCTGTCCTTGTTCATCAACAGCAATGTGCCCGCGCCGGTTTTGGTGATGCCGCCGGAGCCGCTGACCGCGCCGGTCCATTTCAGGTAGCTGACCGTGGCGAGCGTGCTGGCGGCCAGTTCGATGTCGTTTTTCAATTCCACGGCGCTGCCAATGGTCAGGATGGAGCCGCCGTCATGCAGGATTCGCGACGCGGCCCCGGTGCCGGTGCGCTCGAAAACCAGCGTGCCCGATCCGCCGAGCGTGACAGCAGTTTGCACCGAGGTGACGTTCAGGCGCGAGAGCGTGTGGTTGCCGTTAACGTCGATTGTCTTGGCCGCGAGGTTTTCGTCGATGTCCTTGATGGAAACACTGAGGTCCACGCCGTCGGGCGCGACGGGCGTGAGCCAGTTGTTGTCGTCGTTCCAGAGGTCGGTTGTCCCTCCGCCGGTCCATTCAACGGTGGCGGGCGCGCTGGCGGTGAGATACCAATAGTTGTCGGCACCCTGCGTCAGCGTGACTCCGGATTCGTAACCGGTCAGGGAAATATTATCGAGCGACGTCAGGCCCGAGCTGTCGGCAAAACGTATGTAGGCTCCGAGGTCGTTGGTATTCCAAATGCCGCTGGTGTTTTGGACGGAAAGCAGCGCGGCGGTGGTCCAGGTGCCCGCTCCCGCAAAAGTGATTCCGCCGTCGGCCCCGAGTAGCAGCGAACCGCCGCTGGCGAGCAAGTTTAGATTGTCGAAGGATTGCGCGGTGCCTTCCACGCCGAGCGCGCCGCCATTCAGGTTAACATTAACCAGCGAGATCCCGTTGGCTCCGGTGACCTGATTGTTCGCGCGGAGTTGAAGCACGCCGCCGTCGAGGAGCAGGTTGCCGGAAATATTGTAGGTCAGCTGGGATTCCATGCTCATCATGCCCGAGCCGGCTTTGACGATGTTTCGCAGGCCCTTCACAACGCCGGCGCCGTTGGAACCCTTGCCCACGCCGCCGCCACCGGGATTGGTTGTGGTGTCGAGGTAGAGGTTGACGTTCTTGCCCGTGGTGACGCCGTCGTCGCCGAAGATGCCGCCGTCGAGCATCAAGCTGCCGGAGACGCGGAACTGCGAGTTGTTAGTATTATTGCCAACAACCTGGCTATCGGTGCCGAGCGTCACAAGGCCGCCGTTGTTAAAAGACATGAAGGTGGAGCCCAGGTTGATGATCGCCTTGTCGCCACCAGTGCCCGAAACCAGGGTGTCATAACCCTGCGTGTCCACTTGCAGCGTGCCACTGGTGACACTGATGCTGCCGGAACCGAGATAGTTTTTGCCGGCGTCCAAGTGGCCGATCACCAGTCCGCCCGCGCCGACCGTGGTATAGAGAACGCCGGCCGTCACGCGCAGTCCGCCGGAAAAGGTGTTGTTGCCGCTCAAGATCTCCATTGAGTATGCGCCCGACTTGGAAAGTCCGGCGCCTCCCACGAGATTGGTGCTGGCGCTAAAGGTCAGGGAAGCGCGATGGCCGGCGGGGTTGATGACGGCCTCATCGACGTTCATGTTGTAGAATGGCTTGATGCCGGCATTAAGCAAAACATCGCCGTTCCATGTAAAAGCCGTGTTGTTGGCGTAACTAAGGTCGGCCTCGATAAAAATGCGATTGGGAACACTGATTTTATTTTGATTGGCCTGCCCGCGAATGCCGCCGCCCTTGAAGATGATGGCGTTGGTCTCGCCGGCGAGCAGCGCGGCACTGGTAATGTTTCCCCAAGAGTTGGCTCCCTGCCGGGAAATGCGCCCCTGACTGACAATAATGTTACCCGTCCAATTCTCATTCGAGCCCCCGAAACGGTTTTCATGGGCGCCGGTGCGGGCAATGATGATGTCGTGCGTGCCGGTGATGCTGGGATAAAAATAGAAGCTCGCGTCTCCTTCCAAGCGCAGGTCCGAGTCCAGCCGGACGTTGCCGTTGAGTTGATTCCAACTATAAGTGTTTACCGACAAAACCGCCGGCGTGCCCTCCACGCCGCTGTCAAACACCAACGTGACGCCGGCCCCGGGAGTCACGGTATAAGTGGCGCCCGAATTGTTGCTCATGAACAGTTTTCCCAGAGTCCAAGTGCTTCCGCTAACACCAAAGTTCGCGCCGGTGACGGTCTTGCCGCCAAGGGAGCCGCCGAGGTCGCCAAGCACGGCCACGACACCCGGCGCGTTGGGCTGGGCGAGCTGATGCGTGATATTGGTGCCGACAGTGCGCCAGTTGTTGTAATTGGCGGTATCCATCGTGTTGGCCGCGCCCGTCCACTCGACTCGCAGAAAGTCCGGCGCGCCGCCAACCGTGCCGCCGACAGTCGGCGCAAACAATTCGCCGCCGCTGACAATGGCGCCGGGATTGTAACCGTGGAACCAAACTTGGTTCGTCGGGATCGCGCCGCCGCTGTAATGAACATGGTCGGCGTTCGCGCCGTATTGGTAATTGTAAATGCTCAGGTAACCCGTGGCGCCAAGAAAGTTGACATTGTCGAGCGTGAGCGAGGTCGAGGTGTCGATGCCGCCGCCCAGGTCGATGCGCGCCACCGCGCCGGCGCCGATGGTCACGTCGTCGAATGTTTGCGACCAGCCGCCGAGCCGCGCCGCGCCGGTCGAGGCGCTGTCGTAAACCAACACGCCGGAGAACTGGTTGCCCGCGCCAAAAACAAGGTCGCCCGCGCCGATGCCGACGCCGCCGTTCGCGGTCAGGTATGAGTTGCCAAGGTCAAAAACGCCCGCGTCGAGCCGAAGGCGGTTGGTCAGCGTCAAGTTTGTGATCGAGTCGTCCAGCGTGACGCGTCCCGAGCCGGATTTGACAAGCGTGCCCGAAATCGCGACCGCGCCGGCGACCGTGCGCGAAAGTGCCTGCGCGCCGCCGCCACTGAGGTTGATGCGGTAGCCTGCGTTGTCGATGATGCCCGTGTGGCTGTCGTGAAACGCCACGTTGCCCGCGAAATCAAATCCCGCGGCGGGCGCGTTCACAATCGAGGTGCTGCCAAGTATGACATTGCCCTGGTAATCAAAAAGGCCGCTGCCGCCCAGGTCGATGACGCCGCCGAGGAGCCCGAGCGTGGCGTTGCTCAGGCGAAATGTAGCCTGGTTGCTCAGTGTGATGTTCGCGCCGGCGATAATGTTGAGCGTGTGGCCCGGGTCGGCGCCGCGCACTTCGAGCGCGGAGCTGCCGCCGTCCACGCGAATGGTGCCCGAGCCAAAAACGCCCGAGCCCCCGCCGATGGAAAGCGAGGCGCTGTTCAAGTAACCGACGACGCTGCCCGCGCGAATATCGAGCAACGAAAACGTGCTGCCCGCGCCGCCAAGCGTGAGCACACCCGACCCCTGCTTGACGAGCGTGCCGCCACTGAACGCCTGATTCGCGCCAAACGCCAGCCCGGTGAACGCGCTCACATTAATCGTGCGCGAGACGCCGATGCCGGAGACCGAGGCCGCGGTCGGGTTGAACGTGAGCGTGCGCAACACCGTCGCGCCGCCCAAGTCGTCCCGGCTGACATGCAGGTCGGACGCTGAAATATCCAGCGCATTGGAAAGCGTTTGGTCGGCGTTGCCCGCGAGGTTGATTTTTTTCTCGTTGATGTTTGCGCCGAGCACGAGCGTGCCGGTGCCCAGCACGTTGTTCGCGCCGATGACGAGCGTGCCGTTGTTGAAGTTGACCGGACCGGTGACCGACGCGGGCGAGGACGATTCGAGCACAAGCCTGCCGCTGCCGTTCTTGACAAGCGAGCCGGCGGTCAACGCGCCGGAAACGAGGATGTCCGCCGAACTGGTGTCATTATAAAACGTGACCGTGTTCGAACCGGCGTTGAGCGCGCCGAGGAGACTGATCTTGCCGAGCACCGCGCTGTTATTGTTGATGGTGAGGTTGCCATTCGCGACCATGTTGGCGGCAAGCTGAAGGTTGATGCCGCCGGAAAGGGTGATCACCGAGGAAGCGGCGCCAAAAGTAAGCGTCGGCGAAGCCGCCGAGCCGATGGTCAGGGAACGGGTCAAATCGACCCCGTTGGGTCCGATGACATTGAGCGCGCCAATCGTGCGCGCCTCCCCGAGCGAGATGGTCTTGTTGGCGAGCGAGCTGTTCGAGGCGGCGTTGAACACAGCCGTGTCGCCGGCGTTCGAGCCGGGCATCCCGCCGGACCAGTTGGCCGCGTCGCCCCAGTTGGCACCGTTTCCGGTGAATGTGCCCGATGTGGTCTGCGCCGAAATGCCGAGCGCAAAACCTGCAAGTGCAAAAAGGCTGAAAGTGAGACGGAAGGTTGTGGGTTTTGTGCGCATGTGCTGATTTGTTGAAAATGATTTGTGGAAAGCATCATCCAAGCGTCCACTTTCATTGGAGGAAACGCCTGCGTTGATTGTATGTCGGATCGCCGTATTGTAAGAAAAATTAGCACTTTGTTGCAAATTTTTTTACACTGGCATCAAACAAGACCTAATAGAGTCGGCTAATTTGGCAATACTTTTGCATGTAGAATCCTTTTGGTATGCCTTTGAATTCTATCCATGCTCTAAAATATGCCCCAAAAGCCGCGCCCGCCCTTGTTGCCGGGGGCACTAAAATGGAGATCATCCATGGGCTTTGTTTAAGAACCTTCCCGCCGCAAATCGGCGCTACCCCATGATTGTCAGCGCAATTCCGATCACCACACCGATCACCGCGGGCAGTTTTTTACGACCGTTGGACTCATGGAAAATCAACAGGCCGCCCGCAAAGGCCACGAGCACGCTGGCGCGGCGAAAACTGGACACGAGCGAAACGAGCGCCTCGGGATTGCGCAGGACATCGAAGTAAAGGAAGTCCGCCGCGAGCAACGCCAGCCCCACAAGCGGAATGCTCCATCGCCAGTGAAATTCATTGCGCGGCCAAAGGCGCGCTTTCCACGCGAGCGCGAGCGGCGCGAAGATCGCCGCCAGATAAATCGCAAACCACGCCTGCACCGTCGACGCCTTGAAACCGACCGTGCCGAGCAAAAACTTGTCATACAATCCGCTGACCGCACCAAGCAGCGTGCCGCAAATCAACAGCCAAACGGATTTGTTTTTTGAAAAATTGATGCCCTCATGCCGCCCCGCCACCGAAAGGCCGAAAAACGCGCCGATGGTCGTCACCACACCGAGGATTTGCAACCACGACGGACGCTCGCCAAGCACGAGCAGCGCGCCGAAAAGCGTCCACACCGGCCCTGTCGCGCGAATCGGGGCGGCGAGCGAAACAGGCAAATGTTTCACCGCAAAATACGAGCATACCCACGACGAGGCGACGAGGGCGGACTTGGCGAACAACAACAAATGCTGATGCGCGTTGAGCGGTTCCACCCACAAAATCTCCGGCACCGCGCCGGGACTCGCCACCCGCGCGCCCATAAGCGCGAGCCACACCGCCGCGCTGCACACATTCGCAAAAAACAACACGGGCAGCACCGCGTTCCCACGCACGGACGCCTTGGTGAACAAATCGTAACACCCGAGGAAAAACGCCGAAACAAGACTCGCGACAATCCAGTGCATGGGGAAAATTTTGACAATAAAGCCTTCCAGCGTAATCCGCCGCCCGCCATTGCCAAAAACAAAATACCCTTGCTTTTGCATCCCGGTTCTATGTGCTGCGCCGTCTCGTTAGAGAAACGTTAGGTCAACAGAAACTGGTGAGTCGTCAGGAGAGCGCAGTTGTTCGAGTGATGATTTCGAAACCCGATGGTCGGGAACGGACTGGCAGCCACGCTCGCTCTACGAACTCAGATAATATGACAGGTAATTCAAAACTCTACGTCGGCAATATGTCTTTCAAGACAACTGAAGACGAACTCCGCGCCGCTTTCGGCCAATTCGGTTCAGTGACCGACGTCTATGTCGCCATGGACAAGATGAGCGGCCGCCCCCGCGGCTTTGCGTTCGTGACCATGGGCACCCCCGAAGAGGCAAAACTCGCGGCGGAAAAGATGAACGGCGTCGATCTCGGCGGCCGTAACCTCACAGTCAATGAAGCTCGTCCCAAGGAAGAAGGCGGTGGCCGTTCCTTCGGTGGCGGCGGTCGCGGCGGCTTCGGCGGTCGTGAGCGTCGTGGCGGCTTCGGCGGCGGTCGCGATCGTCGCGACTAATCCAGCAGCACCCGACCAAACAAAACGATTCACTAATAAATCGATTTTAAAAACAAAGGCGAAGCCTCAAAAGGGCTTCGCCTTTTTTGCGTAAAAACAAATGCGCCGGCGCCATGCCCCTGCCGCCCATAGCCACCACACGCCACCTCGTTTTGGGCTTCCAAATACACCTGTCCTTTGTTCCCATTTGCCCCGTTGTTTTTCCAGACAAATCCCTCAACTCCGCGGCCTTTTCCCCGCATCACACACCCATGACACGCGTCCTCCTCACCACCACCTCATTCCAAGACACGCCCGGAGCCCACCACGACATGCTCTCCGGTCTCGGCGTCGAAGTTGTCCGCGAACGCGGCCCGCTCCCCGAGTCGCGCATGCTCGAGCTCGCGGGCGAATTCGACGCCTTCCTCTGCGGCGACGACGCCATCACCGCCGCCGTCATCGACAAGTCGCTCCCGCGCCTCAAGGTCATCAGCAAATACGGCATCGGCCTCGACAAGATCGACGTCGCCCACGCCAGCGCGAAAAAAATCCCCGTGCTCTTCACCCCCGGCGTGAACCACACCACCGTGGCCGAGCACACGTTCCTGCTCCTGCTCGCGCTCGAAAAACAACTCCTCTTCCATTGCGACTCCACCCGCTCCGGCGGATGGAAACGCAAGACCGGCCATGAGCTCCTCGCCAAGACCATCGGCATCGTCGGCCTCGGCCGCATCGGCAAGGAAGTCGCCATTCGCGCGCGCGCCTTCGGCATGGATGTGATCGCCTTCGACGTCTACTGGGACGAAGCCTTCGCCGCGCAGCACAACGTCAGGCGCGCCGCCACAAAGGAGGAAATCTTCGCCGCCGCCGACTACATTTCGCTGCACACAAACCTCACCCCCGAGACGCGCGACATGATCAACGCCAAGTCCATCGCCACGATGAAAAAAGGCGCGATCATCCTCAACTGCGCCCGCGGCGAAATCGTGCACACCGCCGACCTCGTTGAGGCGCTCAACTCCGGCCAGCTCGGCGGCTACGGCGCCGACGTGCTCGACCAGGAACCGCCGCCCGCCGACCACCCGCTGCTCAAGCTCCCGAATGTCGTCATCACCCCGCACATTGGCTCGCGCACCTACGAAAGCGTCGTGCGCCAGGCGTGCTGCTGCGTCTCGAACTACAAATCCTTCCTTGAAGGCAAAATCGTCAACCAAGCGAACAAATTCTAAAAATACATAGGAGTCAGAATACAGGAGTCAGGAGCCAGGAGAAAAACCCTTCGGCATCTTTAAGCCTTCTGCATTCTGACTCCTGACTCCTGTATTCTGACTCCTTTACCAATGGAAACCTACCACATCGTTCCCGAAAAACAGCACAACGACCTCGTCGCCGCCGCCTACATGCACCGCGGCTTCCACGCCGACGAGTCCGGCGAGGCCGCGCGCTTCTGCGCCGACGCCACGCGCCACGGCATCCGCACGCACAACGGCATCAAGGCCCTCCACCTCGACCACCTCTTCGGCTCCGGCTCTAAAGGCTGCGTGCCCGGCGCGCAAATCGAGGAAAAACCCTCCCGCTTCGCAGCGACGAAAATCTGGAATGCCAACAAAAAACTCGGCCAGGCCACCGCCTACCGCGCCATGGACGCCGCCATGAAACTCGCCGACCAATACGGCACCGGCACCGTCGTCGTTGACAACGCCTTCCACTATCTCTGGGGCGGCGGCTACGTGATGGACGCCGCGCGCCGCGGTTACTACGCCTACACGAACTGCACGGCGGCGCTCGCCGAGGTCGTTCCCTTCGGCGGCAAATTCCCCACGCTCGGCACCAACCCGCACTCGTGGGGCTTTCCCACCACCGACGCCATCGGCTTCCCGATCGTGATCGACTGGGCGACATCGGTCGTCGCCATGGGTCGCGTGCAACAACTCCTGCGCGAAGGAAAACAACTGCCGCCCAACGCCGCCGTTGACGCCGACGGCAACCCGACCACCGACCCCGCGAAAGCGAAGTCGCTGATGCCCTTCGGCGCGCACAAAGGCTACGGACTCTCGCTCATCAACGAACTCGTCGGCGGCATGATCGGCGGCTCGCTCCCGACAATCCGCAACCGTTGGGAGCAAGTTTCCGAGGGCGACAAGGGCACCTGCTGCTTCTACTTCCAAGTCATCCATCCCGACGCGATCAGCGGCGGCGCGTTTGCCAAGGGCCGCACGCAATCGCAAAACGTGAAAGCCGTCCTTGAGGACATCCTTGGACACGGCAACGACAAGTGCATCCTCCCCGGCCAGATCGAGGCGGAGTTCGCGAAGAAAACGGCGGCCGCCGGCGGCCTTCTCTTCAGCGCGGCGGAAATCGAGGCGTTTAACGAAATCGCCAGGGAAGCGGGCCAGCCGCTCTGGGACCCCGCCTCGTTCAAAACGGTGGAGTTCTAAACAAAATCGTTTTCAACATTCTCAAGGCTCACATGGCGGCGGAAAAAATTCCGCCGCTTTTTTATTTTTATAAACACGCCCGACAAGAAGACGCGACTTTCTCAACGCAAATTCCCCGTCCGTGTTTCTGGCATGCTCAAAAGCCAGCGAACGCCGGCGGTCACTCCGGTTTCCGGCACAGCGCGGCGAAGCCGAGGCAGAGTTTGGTGTTGCGGGAGAACTTGTCGAACAGCGCGCCGGCGATGTTGTTCATCAGATACAGCGGCGCGCCAAACACGCCGAGCGCGCCGAACAGATACATGTTCATGATTTGGAAAAACGCCGCCGCGGAACCGCCGCGCGACAGGAGCGTTTCCATTTCAAAACCGGAATCGACGGCGAGCCGCGCCACGCCTTGCTGCGTGAATCGCCAGTTGTCCGCCGGATGCGGATGATGGAACCACACGTGCGGCACGCTGAAAAGCAGGCGTCCGCCGGGACGCAGAATGCGGCGCAGCTCGCGCATCGCCGCCCATGGTTGCGCGCTGTGCTCGATGACTTCGGTGCAGAGCACAAAATCAAAACCATCCGCGGGCAGTCCGGTTTGCTCGACCGTGCCGACATGGTCGACTCCGGGGCCGGGAGCGATGTCGAGCGTCTCCAGTTTCCAGCCGCGCGCCTCGAAAAGTTTTTTATACGGGCTTTGCTCGCAGCCGGCATCGAGCGCGATTTTGCGCGGCGATTCCGATAGCTCCGCGACGGCTTGCGTGAAAAGTTCGTTGATGTTTTCGGCGAGTTTGGAGAGCACGAGGTAATCGTATTTCCAAATCGAGGGGCGCGTGCGGTCGGTGGCTCGGTGCAGCGCGCGGTGAAACGCGGGACGTCGCGCGGGCGCGGTTTGCGGAGCGGCGCCGCCGTTGTCGGGGAGGTCGATTTTCACTGCCAGATTTCCTCGGCGCGGATGCAGGCGACTTCGCGGTTGTCGCCGGCCTCGAGTTTTTCGAGCGGCGGCACGGCGGCCTGGCAGCGTTCTTGCGCGTGCGGGCAGCGCGGGTGAAACGCGCAGCCGCGCGGCGGGTTGATCGGCGAGGGCGGATCGCCGGGCAGGACGATGCGTTTGCGCGCGCGCTCGACGTCGGGGTTGGGCGTGGGGATGGCGCTGATGAGCGCGCGGGTGTAGGGATGGCGCGGGTGCTCGATCACTTCAACCGCCGGGCCGAGCTCGACGATTTTGCCGAGATACATGACGGCCACGCGGTCGGAGATGTGTTTCACGACGGAGAGGTCGTGCGCGATGAAGATCAGGCTGAGGTTCATCTTGCGCACGAGCTGCGAGAGGAGATTGAGGATTTGCGCCTGGATGGAAACGTCGAGCGCCGAGACGGGTTCGTCGGCGATGATGATTTTCGGGTTGAGCGCGAGGGCGCGGGCAATGGCGATGCGCTGGAGTTGTCCGCCGGAAAACTCGTGCGGATATTTCTGCATGAAGCGCGGCGCGAGGCCGACGAGCGTCATGAGTTCGGCGACGCGCGGCGTGACTTCGGCGGGCGCGCACACGCGGTGCACGAGGAGCGGCTCGGCGATGGTGTCGTGCACCGTCATGCGCGGGTTGAGCGACGCGTAGGGGTCTTGAAAAACCATCTGCATGTCGCGGCGCACGGCGCCGATTTCGTCCGCGCCGCCGGCGGTGAGATTTTTGCCCTCGAGAATGACCGCGCCGCCGGTGGTGGGCACGAGCTGCATGATCGTGCGCGCGAGCGTGGATTTGCCGCAGCCGGATTCGCCAACCAGCCCGAGCACCTCGCCGCGCGCAAGCGCGAGGTTGACGCCGTCAACCGCTTTCACCGCGCCGGCGTTGCGGCGCACGAGAAACCCCTGATGCACGGGGAAGTGCGTCTTGACGTCGCGGAGTTCGAGGATGGGCGGCATGAGATAAATTTTGGATTTTGGATTGGGGATTTTGGATTGATAGGACAGATCGGGCTAATCAGTCGGTTTCAAATTTCCCCGGCTTGCACGCGCAGGCAGGCTTGTTGGTGTTCGGGGGTTACGGGTTTGAGCTCGGGTTGTTGTTGACGGCAGCTTTCCCTGGCGAGTTCGCAGCGGTCGGCGAAGGCGCAGCCGGTGAAGTTTTTTGAGATGTCGGGCGGAAGTCCCTTGATCGTGAAAAGTTCGCGGCCTTTTTGTTGCAGCGAGGGGATCGAGCGTTGCAGGCCGATTGTGTAGGGGTGCCTCGGCTGGTAAAAGAGTGTGCGCGTGCCGGCGGTTTCGACGATGCGCCCGGCATACATGACTTGCACGCGGTCGCAGAGGCCGGAGACGACGCCGAGGTCGTGCGTGATGAAGATCACGGCCATGCCGGACTCCTTCTGCATTTTTTTAATGAGCTCCAAAATCTGCGCCTGCACGGTCACGTCGAGCGCGGTGGTGGGTTCGTCGGCGATGAGAAGCTCGGGGCGCGTGATGAGCGCCATCGCAATCATGACGCGCTGGCGCATGCCTCCGGAAAACTCGTGCGGGTGATAGTGAATGCGTTTCGCGGCGTCGTTGATGCCGACGGCCTCGAGCATTTCGAGCCCGCGGGCGAGCGCGGCCTTGCGGGAGATTTTTTCGTGGATGATGAGCGGCTCGATGAGTTGTTCGCTGATGCGCAGGTAGGGGTTGAGCGAGGTCATCGGGTCCTGAAAAATCATCGAGATGCGCTTGCCGCGGATCGACTGCAACCGGCGCGGCGCGCAGTGGAGCAGGTCAACGCCGTCAAACATCGCCACGCCGCTTTCGATGCGTCCCGGCGGTTGCGGGACGAGGCCCATGAGCGAGTAGCACGTGACGGATTTTCCCGAGCCGGACTCGCCGACGATGCCGAGCGTCTCGCCGCGCTCCAGGTCAAAACTCACGCCGTCAACCGCGCGATACACACCGCTGCGCGTGTGAAAATAGGTGCGAAGATCTTTGACGGAGAGAAGCACGGGAAGAGAAAGGCTGAAGGACTGAAAAACTGAAAGGCTGAAAATTCGGAGCTTCGTTATGGGCGCGATTTTTTGGAGGTGTCGGGCTTGCGGCGGGTTGGGGCCTTCAGCTTTTCAGTCCTTCAGACTTTCAGCCTTTCCCTCCTCCGGCAGGCCGAAGTGCTCGAAGAGTTTTCGCCAGAGCGCGGAGGGGGCGGGATTGGTCGCGAGAAAATCGGCGGGGGCCTCGTAAACATCGGTGAGGCGCGGGCGGCGCCGGCCGGGGCGAACGAGGCCGAAGCGCTGCGGGCTGCGCGTGGATTTGGCCTCGCGATCGGCGCGCGCGGATTCGTCAAGATTCACAAACACGTCGGGATATTCGAGGCGGAGTTTTTTGAAATAACAACGCGATGCCAGGGCGCCGCGCGGCAGCTCGCGCAAGTAGTCGGCGGTGCCGTCGTCGATGAGCGGCTTGAGCGCGTCGAGCGCGTCCGCCGGCGCGAGGAGCGTGAGCTGCGTGTCGGGGCGCGACCGGCGCAAGTCGCGAAAGATCGGCAGCGCGGCGGCGAGTTGCGCGGGCGCGATTTTGTCCGCGGGGAAGCGCACCCACACGCGCGTTTTTCGCGGCATGGTGGCGCGCGTGAAACCGTGCGCGGCGAGGTCTGCGTCGAGATAATCGTTTTTCGTGTGAAAGCGGAAGCGCAGGGTCGGCCAGTTCTGGCTGCGCCAGCGCCCGTGGCTCCAGAGCCACGACGCGCACATGTTGTCGTCGTTGGAGAGCGCGTTTTCGAGCCAGCGGTTGAGCGCGATGGTGGCGTCGATCGCGCCACCACCGGTGACGATGTCAACGCACTCGTAGCCGATGCGCCAGAATCCGTAGCGGCGCGGATAAATGATCGTGAGGCGCGCGTTGTATTTTTCGACGAGCGTGCCGGGAAACTCCGTCGTCGAGCAGACGCGCCCGAGAAATGTCGTGAGCGCGCCGTGGTGTCCGGCGTTTTGGTCGAAGAGAATGCTGATGACGCCGCGCCGCTTCATGACGCGGAAAATTTCGAACAATCCGTCGCGCCGCGAAAACAGTTTCAACCCGTGGCGTTCGCGCGTGGACTTTATCCATGTGTTGAGATCGTCGTTCTTGAGCGGACGGAACACGACGCCGACCTCGCCGCGGTATTCCGTGAAAAGCGCGAGCCACGTGAGGCTTTCCCAATACGCGAGGTGCAGTGTGCCGATGACGCCCGGCGATTCGGGATTCTCGGCGATGCGGCGCGCGAGCGCGGCGTCAAACGACGGCGTGGCGCGCGCGACGCGGCGCAACCGCGCGTCGGACATGAACGGGCTCGCGAGCGAAAGCATTCCCGTCTCGATGAGCCGACGCGAGCTCTTGAGGGCGATCTTGCGATGCCAGGCGCGCGCACGCTTGGGAAACGCGTGATGCAGATTGGAAAAAACGATTTGCCGGCGCTTGGGCAATAGCAACACCACCGGGCCGAGCAGCCAGGCGGTGAAATGCAGCAAAAACTCAGGCGTGTGGGCGATGAGCCAGCCGAAAATCTTGAGGAAAAGGAGTGTCACGCGAAACACAGATGAAAAGGCGCGCGGGGCTTTGTGTGAAGCGAGTTTTTCCGTTTTCGGACAAATGAAAATTCGCCCGGATTTCCGGCATAAAACCATCGCGCGATTCTTCATCCTTCCTAATTTTCAATTTCTAATCTCTAATTTCGCCCATGTCCAAATGGCTCCTCATCGACGGCTTTAACCTCGCCTACCGCTGCTTCTTCGCGATTCCCGAGCTCACGCGCGCCGACGGGTTTCCGACCAACGCGCTCCACGGCTGGATAAAATCCATCTGGCGCCTCATCGACCAGGAACGCCCCGGCGGCACACTCGTCTTCTTCGACTTGGGCGGCTCGCAAGACCGCCTCGCGCTCCACCCCGAATACAAGGCGCAACGCGAGGAAATGCCCGACGCGCTCGCAAAACAAATCCCGCATTTAAAAACACTCAGCCGAGCGATGGGCCTCGCCGTCATTGAGCAAAACGGCGTCGAGTCGGACGACCTGCTCGCCGCGCAAGCCGTCGCGTTTGCAAACGCCGGGGACGACGCCCTGATCGTCAGCTCCGACAAGGACTTCGCGCAAATCGTCAACGATCGCATAAAAATCCTGCTCCCCCCGCCGACCGGCAACGCCAGGCTCGGCTGGCGCAAGCTCGATGCCGCGGGAGTTGTCGAAAAGTTTGGCGTCCCGCCCTCGCAAATCGCCGACTACCTCGCACTCGTCGGCGACGCCTCCGACAACATTCCCGGACTCAAGGGCGTCGGCCCAAAAACCGCCGTCAAGTGGCTGCAGCAACACAGTGGCCTCGAAGCCATCATCGCGGCCGCCGACACAATCGCGCCCGAACGTTTCCGCGACGCCCTCCGCGCCAACACCGACCTGCTGCGCCTCAACCTAAAACTCGTCACGCTCAACCTCGCGCTCCCCGTGCTCGACACCGCCACCGCAAAACAAAACCAGGAGCCCTGCCGCGCCGAACTCCTCGCCTTCCTGGAAGAAATGGGCATGAAAACCGCCCGCACCGAAGCCGAAAACCGCTACAGCGGACAGATCGAGTTGTTTTAAGGCAAGTCCAGCTGCACCGCCTACGGGCACCAGCAATCAATCGGTCGCATTTCGGTATAGAGAAACCACAACCTCAGTGTGTGGAAACAGTTTCTTTATCCGCGCTTCTTCCCCTTCATCAATTCTGAAGCCCTTCAAAATCAGCCGCTTAATTTTTACTTGGGTAAGCTCGTCAGGAATTGAAATTTTATCCGTAAAGAAAAGCTCCAAATTATCTATTTCTCCCACGGAAAACAAAGCGGGCGGCACTGTGGTCACACGTAAACGAACCCACCCGCCCATCCCTTCATCCACGTCTTTCATATCCATCGCTATCTTTTGTTTAAGTGCTTCGTGGCGCACATCTTTTTTTCGGATCATCCAGCCAATTTTGGGTGTGAGAGCATAGTTTTCTCCATTTTGCTCAAGCCCCACAAACCCCGCCCACAGCTCAAGTGGCGTCGTGGTTTTCTTAATGAGATCAATATACTTCAAATCAACCTTGACGATCTCGTCCGGCAAATCATCACCGCCAACAAGCTGGCGAAGATCATTGCGCTTTCCTTTTTTATTATAAGGGAAAAACTTCACGATCCATCCATCAATAATATTAGGTGCTCCATATTGTTTCTGGGAATGATATTTAAACATGTTTCTCCAGAAAACCTTGTTCACATCACCTTTCGACGCCTTCACAAATTCCTCCAGTAGCGGCTCCAATTCGCGCGTCCACCACGAGAGATCATAATCTGCCAGAGCCTTTGTTTTATCGAGCACACGCTGCCAGTCTTCCGATGTGCCCTTAAGCGTTATTTCAGGGATCCCGCACATGGCACGCATTACGACAAATTCGAAATATGGTTTCATCGCCTCCATAATGGTAATTTGCGATGCGACCGCCTCGACGGGTGTGGTTGTGGAAAAATTTGCGGAGAGAGTTTCGACCAATCGATTTCCTGTATACTGTGCGATTTGTTTGGTGAATCCCGGGAAAATTTCCTCCCACGCCGCACCGGAATTATCGAGCATGTCTCCCTTTGCTTCCACAACGAGCGAAACTTGGCCTGAAAAATTCACAAAGCGCTCGCGCAGTTGTTCGGCATTGGCACTGACGTGACGCGCAAATCCCTGGCTGATCAAAAGCCACATCATATCAGGTGAAAGCACAAACGGCCGATGCTCGGCATAAGCCCGATACATGCCGCTAAAAAATGAGTTGTAGCCAAAATTGACGAGTGGCGTGTCAACTTTGCTCTGCGCGATTATCGCATAATGATAGTTAATGTCTTTCTCCGCATGGCCATAATCCGCGCCGTTATCCATACGGATCAATTTTTCATATATGCTCGTTATAGATTGCGCAGGGAGGGATTCCTTAGGTTTGGATAATCTCTCTATTTTGAATGTAATGCCGTCCTGCGCGGGAAGCAGAGTTGTGCCCAAAAACATAAACAGCGTTAGTAATTTCTTCATAGGGTATCGGGGATACTGACATCAGTGTGCGCCCATTCGTTCATGAGGAAAGCCAAATCAACCTCACGGAACACACCTCCAAAACATTCCCACCAATCCTTTCTCTTGCCTCTTTTCACGCCCCGCCCACATCATCGCCACCTATTATTTTATGGAAAAGCTAGCCTTACTCTCCGTCAGTGACAAAACCGGCCTCGTCGAATTCGCGACGGCCCTTGTCAAGCAACACGGCTTTCGCCTGCTCTCGACCGGCGGCACCGCCAAGCTGCTCGCCGAAAAGGGCCTGCCTGTCACCGAAGTCAGCCAGCACACCGGCTTCCCGGAAATCATGGAGGGGCGCGTCAAAACCCTTCACCCGAAAATCCACGGCGGGTTGCTCTGCCGTCGCGACAAGCCCGGGCACCTCGCCGAGGCCGCGAAAAACGACATCGCCATGATCGACCTCGTGGTCGTCAACCTTTACCCGTTCGAGGCCACCGTTGCGAAGCCCGGCGTCGCATTCGAGGAAGCCATTGAAAACATCGACATCGGCGGACCCTCCATGCTCCGCAGCGCCGCAAAAAACCACGAGAGCGTGACCGTCGTTTGCGATCCCGCCGACTACAACGCCGTGCTCGGCGCCTTCGCCAAATCCGACGACACCGCCGGCCTGCTCGCGTTGCGCCGCCGCCTCGCGCTCAAAGTTTTCCAACGCACCGCCGCCTACGACGCCGCGATTTCCGCGTATCTCGAAAAACAAGCCGCGGCCACCGCAGCCGCGCCCGATCTCGACGCGCTCGCCGGACTGCCCGACCAGCTCAATCTCTCTTACAAAAAAGCCCAGTCGCTCCGTTACGGCGAAAACCCGCACCAGAAGGCCGCGCTCTACGGCACGTTCCACGACCAATACCAACAACTTCAGGGCAAGGAACTTTCCTACAATAACATCCTCGACATCACCTCGGCGACCTACCTCATCGGCGAGTTCGAGCGCCCCACCCTCGCGATTCTCAAGCACACCAACCCGTGCGGCGTGGCCAGCGCCGACGACCTCGTGACCGCGTGGCACAACGCCTTCGCCACCGACCGCCAGGCGCCCTTCGGCGGCATCATCATCGTCAACCGCACGCTCGAGGCCGACCTCGCGAAAATCATCAGCGAAATTTTCACCGAGGTTATTATCGCCCCGCATTTCACCGACGAGGCGCTCGCCATTTTTGGCAAAAAGAAAAACCTGCGCCTCATGATTGCCAAGGGCGGCATCGGCGCGGATTCGCTCCTCGATGTGCGCTCGTGCGTCGGCGGCCTGCTCGTGCAGGATCGCAATATCAAGCTCGGCAACCAAGCCGACTTCAAAGTCGTGACCAAGCGCCAGCCCACGCCCGAGGAATGGGCCAACATGATGTTCGGCTGGCGCGTGTGCAAACACGTCAAGTCAAACGCCATCGTGTATTGCCGCGACGAACGCACGCTCGGCGTTGGCGCGGGCCAGATGGCACGCGTGGACAGCTCGCGCATTGCCGTGTGGAAGGCGGGCGAGGCCAAGCTCGACCTCAAGGGCAGCGCGGTGGTCAGCGAGGCGCTGTTCCCGTTTGCCGACGGACTCATCGCAGCGGCGGACGCCGGCGCGACCTCCGCCATCCAGCCCGGCGGCAGCATCCGCGACGACGAAGTCATCAAGGCCGCCGACGAGCGCAACATGGCCATGGTCTTCACCGGCATCAGGCATTTCAAACACTGAGATTTTCAATCGCGGAAGCGCGAAGGGGCGGAAACACGGATCAGGAATTTTAAAAAGCTTTTCCGCGCTTTCGCTCCTTCGCGCTTCCGCGATTAATCAACATCCTTCATGGCACAGTCCGCCCTTCCCTTTCGTCTTCCCGCCCCGCGCACCTCGCACGTGGACCTGCTCGTCATCGCGGGCGAGCATTCGGGCGACCAGCACGCGGCGCGCATGGTGCGTGAATTCCTCTCGCACGACCAGGGCAACAATCTTTCCGTCTGCGCGCTCGGCGGCCCCGAGCTCGCCGGCGCGGGCGCGCAGCTGCTCCACGACATGACCGCCACCTCGGTGATCGGCTTCGTGGAAGTGCTGAAACATTTCTCGTTTTTCAAGGCGCTCTTCAACGAAGTGCTTCGCTGGGTCTCCGTGTATAAACCGCGCGCCGTCTGCTTTGTCGATTACCCCGGCATGAATCTGCGCCTCGCAAACGAAATGCGCAAACGCGGCCTCTCGGTGAAAGGCGGCGGCCCCACGCGCACGCTCTTTTATATCAGCCCGCAAATCTGGGCGTGGAAAGCCGGGCGCCGTTTCTCGATGGCGCGCAACCTCGACGCGATGGCCGTCATCTTTCCGTTCGAGCCCGCGTGTTACGACGACACCTCGCTGAAAGGCTGCGTGGAGTTTGTCGGGCATCCCTTCGTCGCCGCCGACTACGCCGCGCCGGTCACCTACGATCCCGACGGCCCGATCCTGCTTCTCCCCGGCAGCCGCAAGCAAGCCGTCACGCGCATCTTCCCCGTGGTGCTCGCGGGATATGAGCGCTACCGTGCCACGGCCAATCCCCGCCCCGCCGTCGTCCTCTATCCAAGCGCGGAAGTGCTGTCCGTTTTGCGCACGTTTCCCATTCCCGACAGCATCACGCTGCGCCCCACCGGCGAGCCGGTCGCGGCCTCGGCGGTGCTCACCAGTTCCGGCACGATGTCGATGCACTGCGCGCTCGCGGGAATCCCCGGCGCGGTCGTGTATCGCATCAGCCCGCTGACTTATCTTTTCGGACGCCTCCTCGTGAAAGTGCCCTACATCGGTATCGCGAACCTGCTGCTCAAGGAGCCGATGTATCCCGAGCACATCCAGGGCGCCGCCTCGCCCGAGGCGCTCGCCGCGCAACTTCACGACTGCATTGAAAACCCCGCCCGCCTCGTGCACACCGAAACCTGCGCGGCAAAGCTCCGCGAAATCCTGCGCCAGCCGACAACCGGCACCGCCGCCGACTGGCTCGCGCGGCAACTGGCGTGATTGGCAGGGCGAAGCCTCCGGCTGAGCCGCTCATTCGTTTCGATATGCGTCGGCTCAGCCGGAGGCTTCGCCCTACCCGCAAACACGCGCGGCGTGTTCACACGCGCACCAGTTCGTAATCGCGCGTGCCGACGCCGACCTTCTCGGCGTGCGCAAGTGTGTCGCGCCAGTTCGTGCTCGAAAAAACTGTCGTGAAATGATCGCACCGCATTTCGTTTTCGCCAGCCGCCCCGTCGCCCGCGGCCTTTTTCAAAACGCGCTCGAGCACGCTGCCGCCCATGACCGGCTGGCGGTTGCAGGCATCCGCGCACGCCTGGTCGATCGCGACGGCGTCGAACGAGGCGAACATGCCCACGTCGGGAATGATCGGAATGTCGTTTTCGCCATGGCAGTCGCAGAAGGGCGAGACTTGCGTGACGATGTTGATGTGGAACTGCGGGCGCCCCCGCACGACGGCCAGCGCATACTCGGCCATTTTTTTCGATAGCATCTCGTTTGAGTCGCCGCTCGTGTTTTCGATGGCGTCAAAATTGCACGCGCCAATGCAGCGTCCGCAGCCGACGCATTTTTCAGTGTCGATGCGCGCGATGCCGCGTTCGTCGTGGGAAATCGCGTCCTGCCCGCACTCTTTGCCGCATGTTTTGCACTTGCGGCACTTGGACTCGCTCACCTGCGGCTTGCCGGAGTTGTGCTGCTCCATTTTTCCGGCGCGCGAGCCGCAACCCATGCCGAGGTTTTTGATCGCGCCGCCGAAGCCCGTGCACTCGTGCCCCTTGAAATGGTTGAGCGAAATAATCACGTCGGCGTCCATGATTGCGTGGCCGATTTTCGCCTCCCTCACATACTCGGTTCCGGCGAGAGGCACGATGGTTTCGTCGGTGCCCTTCAGGCCGTCGGCGATGATGATCTGGCATCCGGTGGACAGCGGCCCAAAGCCGTTTTCCATCGCGCAGTCGAGGTGATCGAGCGCGTTCTTGCGGCTGCCGACATAGAGCGTGTTGCAATCGGTGAGAAACGGTTTCGCGCCGAGCGGCTTGAGCACGTCCACGAGGCGTTTCGCGTAGTTGGGGCGCAGGAACGACAAATTGCCCAGCTCGCCGAAGTGGATTTTGACGGCGACGAACTTTCGCTCGAAGTCGATTGTCTCAATGCCCGCGCGCCTGACGAGGCGTTCAAGCTTGTCCGGCAAGCTCAAGCCGGGACGCGTGCGCATGTCGGTGAAATAAACGGGGGATTTCTGTTTCATGAATCGAGGGAGTATTGAAAGTGTGAAAATTTGTGATGACGGGAGATTGCACGCCGAGAGAGGGATTGTCGATAGCGTGAAAAGCGCGGGCAAGCTTTCGCGGGTTTGCGCGGCGGCGCATTTTTTGGGAACGCGCTACAATCAGCGCGCGCTTGCGCCGGAACGCCCGGTCATGTTCATTCGCCGCATGAAAAGCATGACAGGCTTCGGCCGCGCCACCGCCCCCCTCGGCACCAGCACACTCACCGTCCAGGTGAATTCCGTGAATCGCAAAACACTCGATCTCGCGATCTCGCTCCCGTCCGAATGGGCCGAATACGAGGCGCCCGCGGGCGAGCTTGCGCGCAAATACGCCGCGCGCGGAAAAATCAACATCCGCTTCGACGTGACCGGCGCCGATGGCGCGCAAAGCCAAGCCTTCAACTGGGACGAGGCTGCCGTTGACGCCGTCCTCGAAAGGCTCAAGGCGCAGGCCGCGCGCAACGGGGTCGGGCTCGAGATCACGCCCGAGCTTTTGTGGAGCGTCGTCGGCTCGCAGCGAAAGAAAGCCGACCTTCCCGCCGGCGACGACGTGCGCGCCACCGTCCTCGCAACGCTTGAGGAGGCGCTGCGCGCGTTCTCCTCCATGCGCGCGCGCGAGGGCGCCGCGCTGCTCGCCGACTTCGAGGATCGTATCCAAAAAATAAATACACACGTCCGCTCCGTCGCGGAGCTCGCGCCGTGCGTCGCGCCCGCGTGGCGCGAGCAGCTTCTGAAGCGGCTGCGCGACGCCGGGCTCGAGATCAACCCCGACGACGAGCGCGTGCTGAAGGAGGTCGCGCTCTTCGCGGACCGCTGCGACATCGCCGAGGAAATCACGCGCCTGCGCAGTCACCTCTCGCAATTCGCCGCGTTGCTGCGCGGCGACGCGGAGATCGGGCGCAAGGCGGAATTCATTTTGCAGGAGATGGGGCGCGAGGTGAACACGATTGGAAGCAAGGCGAACAACATCGAGATTTCGCGCCGCGTGATCGAGATGAAGAACGAGCTCGAGCGCGTGCGCGAACAAATCGCCAACATCGAATGAGCGCGAACACGCAAAACAAAAATGCATTTAGCGAAAAAATTTTGTTGAGGTTCCACCCTCTCCCACACACAAAGGATGACGATCATGGCATCAAAAACCAAAAAACCGGCCGCTAAAAAAGCGGTGAAAAAAACCAGCGTTGCTAAAAAAGCTCCCGCCAAAAAAGCGGCTGCCAAAAAAGCTCCTGCCAAGAAAGCGGTTGCTAAAAAAGCTCCTGCCAAGAAGGCGGTTGCTAAAAAGGCTCCCGCCAAGAAGGCGGTTGCCAAGAAGGCTCCTGCTAAGAAAGCAGCGAAGAAGAAATAATTCTGCTTCGCTTTACACCTCCAACCGCGCCCTGGTTTTCGGGGCGCGGTTTTTTGTCGCCTCGCAAAAACGGGCGCCACGTTTCCCCTCGTCAAATGCCATGCGGAGCATGTCGCGCGAGCTGCCGGACCCGCCCGTTTAAAAAATTGAAACACAAAGAGACTTGGCGCGCCCGCGTTACGAACGCGCGCGCAAGGCAATCACTCCCGCCTTCTCTCGCGCACCGCGCTCATGATTGTGGTGCCAATGTAGATCACCACTCCGGCGACGATGCCGATGTCGGCGATGTTAAACGCGGGCCATGCGTAGCCGGCGAAATGAAAATCCAGGAAGTCGATCACGTGCTTGTGCATGACGCGGTCAACGAGGTTTCCGGCGATGCCGCCGCACAACAGGCCGAACGCGATTTGAATGGCGCGCACATGCAGCTCGAGTGTTTTGCGGAAGAAAAAAATGGCGGCCAGCACGACGGCGGCAAACACCGCGAGCCATTCGCTGTGCCCGCTCAGAATGCTCCACGCGGCGCCGGTGTTGCCCACGTGCACGATGTTAAAAAAACCGGGAATCACCTCGATGTGCTCGCCCGGCCCGTAGGAGTTGAACGGCAGTCTTTCGTTGTTGTGAATCCACGCCTTGGTGAGTTGGTCGAGCGCAAACACAACGATCGCGCAAATGTGCAGCCTGCGATACGCAAGTATGCGCTGCATGCGCGTGGGTGTTTTTGGAGGGGCGGATTGCATGTGCATACAAACAAAAAGCGGAATGCGGACTATTCGGCAATCCGCATTCCGCATTCGGGAACCAGGGTCACTCCTCCTCGACGTTGGTGTCGTCGCCGCGTCCGGAGTCGTCGCCCATTTCGGCGAAGAGCCCCGCGGCGGTGCGCACGCGCATGCGGTTTCTCTCAATGTCCTTCTGCGCCTCGGCGGAGTAGCGGGTGAAGGGCACGGCGAGCAGGCGCTCCTTGGCGATGGGTTTCTGCGTGACCTCGCAAATGCCGTAGGTGCCGTTTTGGATGCGCTTGATGGCGGCGTCGATTTCGGTGAGCGCCTCCTGCTCGTTGGCAACCATGCTCAGCGCGAAGTCGCGGTCGAACGTGTCGGTGCCGGCGTCGGCCATGTGCTGCCCGTAGCTCGACAGGTCGCCCGCGTCCTCCTTCGTGGAGCGGCGGAGCGTTTCCTCGGTGTGCAGCGAAAGTCCCTCGGTGAGCGAATTGCGCAGCTCGATGAGAAGTTTGTAATAGCGGCGGTATTTCTCCGGGATCGTGCTCGGGTCGGCAAAGAGCGACGGCTTCTGCGCCTTCTTCGGATTGAAGCCGAGGATGTCGGCGAGCGACGCCGCCTTCACATGCGAGGGCGCGATGGCCTTGGCGAGTTTTTCGAGGTCGGGCTTGGCCGGCGCGGCGGGAGTTTTTGCGGAGGCGGACACGGACGCGCTTTCGGACGCGCTTGCGGTTTTGGCGATTTCGCGAGCCTCATCCAAGGTGAAGGCAACGGGCCTGAGTGATTTTTTCCCGCCCATGATGTTTTTGCGCAACAGGTCGCGCTTTGTCTCGGGCTTCGCCGGGACGGAAACGACCTTGGCCGGCGCGGGCGCGGCGGCGCGCCCCTTTTTCGCGTCTGCCTTGGGCGCGCGCTTTTTCGCGGGCGCGACCTTGGGCTTGGCCGCGGATTTTGCGGGCTTTGATTTTATTGCGGGTTTCTTCGCAGATTTGACGGCTTTGGACACGGGTTTCGATTTTTTCTTAGGAGCCGCGGGTTTCGCGGCGGATTTCGGCGATGCTTTTATTTTTTTTGCGGGCGTTTTTTTCGCGGGCTGTTTTTTTGCGGAGGCTTTTTTGACCGGCGCTTTTTTTGCGGGTGCCTTCGCCGGTTTCTTTTTTACCACATTTTTCGCGGCGGTTTTTTTGGGCGCGGCTTTCTTTTTTGGAAGAGGTTTTTTGGACGGCTTTTTTCCAGCCGGCGTTTTTTTGGCCGGCGCTTTTTTGGACGCTGACTTCTTTGCAGCCGGCTTTTTGGACGCGGCTTTTTTTTCTTTTCTGGCTGATTTTTTAAGGGGGGCGTTTTTTTTGGGTTTGGCCATGATCTTTGTTCTTGTTGGTTGTTTTTGCTGAAGCTTTTACTTGTCCACCTGAAATGCTTGGAGCGCCTCGGCGCAGCGCGGGCATACGTCGCCGTGAGGCGTCGCGTGAAGCGCGGGCACGGAGCGCCAGCAGCGCGGGCAGCGGTGCAGTCCGCGTTCGGACGCAAGGCTCACTTCGATCGCGGGCGCGCCGGGCGCATCGGCAATCTCGACTTGCGAGACGATGAAGAGCTCGGGGAGAAAATCGCGGTGCTTTTCGTAGAGCGCGCGCTCGGGCGCGCCGGCGGCGGCGTTGAGCGTGATGACGGCGTCGAGCGACTTGCCGATCTTGCCCGCGGCGCGAAGCGGCTCGATGGCCTCGGTGACGGCGGCGCGCGTCTTGAGCAGCGCGGCGATGTCGGTTTCGAGCGTGGCGTCGGTCCACTCGGCGGGCGCGACGGGCCAGTCGCGGAGGTGGATGGAGTCGCCGTCGATGTATTCGGTTTTCGCCGTGGCGAACGACCACGCCTCGTCGGTCGTGAAGGCGAGCACGGGCGCGAGGAGTTTCGCGAGCGTGTGGAAGATTTCGTGGATCGCGGTTTGCGAGGAGCGGCGTTGCGGGCTGTTCGTCGCGTGCGTGTAGAGGCGGTCCTTGAGGATGTCGTGATAGACCGCGGAGAGCGTCACCGAGCAGAACTGGTTGCAGAGTTGATAGACGCGGTGGAACTCGTAGGCGTCATAGGCCGCGGTGCATTCGCGGATGAGCGCGGCGGCCTGGTGGAGCGCCCAGCGGTCGAGCGTATCCATTTTTGAATACGGCACGGCGTCGCGCGCGTGGTCGTAGTCGAAGAGGTTCGAGAGCTGGTAGCGGAAGGTGTTTCGGAAAAGGCGGTATGCCTCCGCAACGACGTTGAGGATGCTCGCGGGGTTTTTGAGGTCCGTGTCGAGATTGGAGACGCGGAGGTCCTCGGTGAAATTTTGCGAGGCGAACAAAAGGCGAATGACGTCGGCGCCGTATTGCGCGATGTAGTTGTCGCTGGTGGGCGGTTTTTCGTATTGGCCGGACTTGGAGATTTTTTTGCCGTCCGCGCCGACGATGAAACCGTGCGTGAGGACGCGCTTGTAGGGCGCGGCTCCGTAGGCGGCGACGCTTGTCCAGAGCGAGGACTGGAACCAGCCGCGGTGCTGGTCGGAGCCTTCGAGGTAGAGGTCGGCGGGCCATTGCGTGCCGCCTTGTCCGCGCTTGAGCACGGCGGCGTGCGACGAGCCGGAGTCGATCCAAACGTCGAGCGTGTCGCGTCCGCACGCGAGCGCGTCGGCGGCGGGCCAGGTGGCGGGAAGCGCAACGCCTTCGAGGATTTGCGCGGGCGTGGCGTCATACCAATAGTTGGTGCCGTGCTTCTCGATTTTTTCGGCGACGGCGCGAATCACGTTCGCGTCGAGGTAGGGATTTTTTTTGTCGTCGTAGAAGGCGATGATGGGCACGCCCCACGAGCGCTGGCGGCTGATGCACCAGTCGGGGCGCGACTCGACCGCGCCGGTGATGCGTTTCTCGCCGCTGGCAGGCACCCACGCAACGTCGTTGGCGATGGCGGCGAGGGCGGTTTCGCGCGGGGATTTTCCGTCGGACGAGCCGGCCTTGTTGTCGAGCGAGACAAACCATTGGTCGACGGCGCGGAAGATGATCGGCGTTTTCGAGCGCCAGCAATGCGGGTAGCTGTGCGTGTATTTCGCCTTCGCGAGGAGCGCGCCGGAGGCGTCGAGTTTTTTGAGGACGGCGATGTTGGCGGGCGAGGTGCGCTTGGCGGCGAGATCCTCGACGGTTTCGAGCGTGGTGAGGCCGACGAGGTCGGCGGGGATTTGTCCGTCGTCGATGTATTTGCCGTCGTCGGCGACGGGGCAGTAGATGGGCAGGCTGTATTTGAGGCCGGTGAGATAATCCTCCGCGCCGTGGCCGGGCGCGGTGTGCACGCAGCCGGTGCCGCTGTCGGTGGTCACGTAGTCGGCGAGAACGACGGGCGCGGCGCGGTCAATGAAAGGATGGCGCGGCGCGAGTTTTTCGAGCGCGGCGCCGGTGAGTTTTTTGTCGATGACGGGCGCGGTTTCGATTTTCGCGGCGGCGAGCACGGACGGCAGCAGCAGCTCCGCGACGACGATGCGCTCCTCACCGAGATCGGCCACGACGTATTCGACGTCGGGATTCACCGCGATGGCGAGGTTGGCGGGAATCGTCCACGGGGTTGTTGTCCAGATGACGACGGAAAGCGGCTTGTCGGCGGGCAGGTCGTATTTGTGCGCCTCGCCGGTCGGCACGGGAAATTTCACCCAGATGGCGGGGCTGACGTGGTCCTTGTATTCGATTTCAGCCTCGGCGAGCGCGGTTTCGAACGGGATCGACCAGTAAACGGGTTTTTTGCTGCGGTATACGAGGCCCTTTTCAACAAACGCGGCGAACGTGCGGATGATGTCGGCCTCGAACGCGGGAGCCTTTGTTTTGTATTCGCTGGCCCAGTCGGCGAGCACGCCGACGCGTTTGAACTGTTTTGTTTGGTGCGCGATCCACTTTTCCGAAAACTCGCCGCAGAGGGCGCGCATTTCGGCGGTGGAGACGGTTTTATTTTCGGCGCGAAGCTGCGCGGTGACTTTTTGCTCGATGGGCAGGCCGTGGCAATCCCAGCCGGGCACGAAGGGCGTGCGAAAGCCGCGCATGGATTTGTAGCGGTTGACGATGTCCTTGAGAACCTTGTTGAGCGCGGTGCCGATGTGGACGTCGCCGTTGGTGAACGGCGGGCCGTCGTGGAGGACGAAGGCGGGGGCGCCGGCGCGTTTTTTCTGGATGGCGGCGTAGAGGTCGAGTTTCTCCCAATGGGCAATTCGCTCGGGCTCGCGCTTGACGAGATTTGCGCGCATCGCGAAGTCTGTTTTCGGAAGTTGGATAGTGTTTTTTAAATCGGTTGCCATGCCCAAAAAATTAAGCGCGGAAGGCTATTCGCGCGCCGGGGGTAGTCAACAAGGGAAAGGGACAAATTATCGTGGTTTTTCGGCCCAAAGCGGTTTTACTGGAGGCGTGACCAAAAACGATATTGCCGATGTTTTGAGGGAAATCGCCGTGCTGCTTGAGTTGAAGGGCGAAAATCCGTTCAAGATTCGGGCTTACGAAAACGGAGCCCGCACCCTGGAGTCGCTCACGGACGACCTCGGCGAAGTGATCGCCGCCGGAAAGCTCTCCGAAGTCAAGGGCATCGGCGAGGCGCTCACGCAGAAAATCACCGAGCTCCACAAAACGGGCCGGCTGCGCTTCCACGAGGAACTGCGCGCATCGGTCGCCCCCGGCCTTGTTGAGATGTTGGAAATCCCGAATCTCGGCCCGAAAAAAATCAATGCGCTGCACGACAAGCTCGGCATCTCAAGCATCGCCGCGCTTGCCAAGGCGTGCGCCGACGGCCTCGTGGCGGAACTGCCCGGCTTCGGCGAAAAAACCCAGCAAAAACTCCTCGAGGGAATCAAGCACCGCGAGGCCTACGGACGGCGCCATCTCTGGTGGGACGCGCACGCGGTTGCCAGGCCGATTGTCGCCGGATTGCGCAAACTGCGCGGCGTGAAACACGCCGAGGCCGCGGGCAGCCTGCGCCGCGGACTGGAGACAGTCGGCGACCTTGACTTCATCGTCGCGGCGGACGCAAAGGACCCGAAGGCCGTCGAACAAATCGTCGAATGGTTCACGTCCCGTCCGGGCGTCTTCGAGGTGACCGCGCGCGGCGAGACAAAAACAAGCGTGCGCCACGAAAACGGCCTGCAGGCCGACTTGCGCATCGTGCCGGAGGAGCAATTCGCGTTTGCGCTGCACCACTTCACCGGCTCGAAGGATCACAACGTGCAAATGCGCCAGCGCGCCCTCGCTCGCGGCCTGAGCCTCAGCGAATGGGGCCTTGAGCCCGCCGATGGCGAGGGCACCGTCAAAACAAAAGCCGCCGCGCACGCGGAGACGCGCGCGAAAATCACAAGCGAAACGGAGCTCTTCGCCGCGCTCGGCCTGGCGTTTATCGAGCCCGAGTTGCGCGAGGGACTCGGCGAGATCGAGGCCGCGGAACTCACAAACAACAGGCTCCCGCATCTCGTGGAGCACACCGACCTGCGCGGCGCGTTTCACAACCACACCACCGCGTCGGACGGCCGCGGCACGCTCGAGGAAATGATCGCCGCCGCGCAAGCGCTCGGTTGGGAATACATCGGCATCGCCGACCACTCGAAGTCGAGCCACCAGGCGCGCGGCCTCGACGAGCAACGCCTCGCCGACCAGCTCAACTGTATCCAAAAAATAAATACATCGGGGCGCTTCAAAACGCATGTCTTCGCCGGCACCGAATGCGACATCCTCACGGACGGCTCGCTGGATTTTGACGACCTCACGCTTGCGCAACTCGACTTCGTCGTCGCCTCGGTGCACAACGCCTTCTCGCAAGGCGAGGAACAGATGACCGCGCGCATCATCCGCGCCATCGAAAACCCGCGCGTCACCATGCTCGGTCACATGACGGGTCGGCTGCTGTTGCGCCGCGAAGGCTACCGGGTGGACGCCGCCAAGGTGATCGACGCCGCGATCGCCAACGGTGTGATCATCGAACTCAACGCCAGCCCGTGGCGTCTCGACATGGACTGGCGGCTCTGGCGCCGGGCCGCCGAACGCGGCCTGCTCTGCTCAATCAACCCCGACGCGCACGAACCCGGCCACCTCGCCTTTGTGCGCACGGGCGTGAACATCGCCCGCAAGGGCTGGCTCTCGAAACAAAACATCATCAACACCAAGCCCCTCGCCGAAATGCGCGCGTGGCTTGAAACCCACCGCGCGTGATCTCGTGGCTCAAGCAACAATGGGCGAGGCTGCGCGGCGCGGCGACGCCGGCGCGCACCGAAAAACAAAAGCACGGCGCCGCCGGTGAGTCCGCCGCCGCGCGCTTCCTGGCAAACGAACGCGGCATGACCATTCTCGCGCGCAACTGGCGCAGCCCGAAGGACCGCCGCGACGAAATCGACATCATCTGCCGCGCACGCGAAGGCGCGCTCGTTTTTGTCGAAGTGAAAACCTATCAAACCGCGCGGCTGCTTAACGGCTACGAGGCGGTGAACACGCGCAAAAAAAACGTCCTCAAGCGCGCCGCCGGCACCTATCTGCGCACCCTCGGCCCCCGCTGGCGCGACTTGAGCTACCGCCTTGATGTCGTCGTTGTGGAACGAACGGACGACGGCCGGCTCATCCCGCACCATTTCGAAAACGTGCCGCTGTTTTCAAAAGGAAAGCATATCTGAAAACGGGGAGCGCGTCCGTTTGCCTGCCATCGGAAACACGCCGGGCGCCTTTGACGTTTGCATCCGGCTTTTGTTCTCATTCCACTCAAAGGCGAAAATCAATTTTCCCATGCGCATCGGCTCCGTCCAACTTGACTCACCGCTCTTTCTGTCACCGCTCGCGGGCTACACAAACCTGCCCATGCGCCTGA
The DNA here is from genome assembly GCF_029504805.1 of Ereboglobus sp. PH5-5. NCBI lineage: Bacteria > Pseudomonadati > Verrucomicrobiota > Opitutia > Opitutales > Opitutaceae > Ereboglobus > Ereboglobus sp. PH5-5. Next base: position 31,327 of record NZ_JAQFIT010000018.1, read on the forward strand.
CGATTCGCGAGCTTGGCGGGCTCGGATGGGCGACCACCGACCTGGTGAACGCGCGCTCGCTCATCGAGCGCAACCCGAAGGCGCTGCAACTTATCCGTTCCACGCCCGCCGACCGTCCGATGGCGATCCAGCTTTTCGGCTCAGACCCGGCGGAGATGCGCGACGCGGCGGTCATTTGCGAGCAGGCCGGCGCGGCATCCATCGATATCAACATGGGCTGCCCCGTGCCCAAGGTCGTGAAAGTTGGCGGCGGCTCGGCGATGATGACCGAGCTCGACAAAACCGCGAAACTCGCGCGCGGCATGGTCGGGGCGGTGAAAATTCCCGTCACCGCAAAAATGCGCCTTGGCTGGGACGACGCCAACATCACCGCGCCCGACCTTGCGCGCGTGCTGGAGGACGCGGGCATCGCGGCGGTGTTTGTGCACGGGCGCACGCGCGCGCAGGCATTTTCCGGCACGGTCAACCTCGCCGGAATCCGCAAGGTCGCGGAGGCGGTGAAAACGATTCCCGTCATCGGCAACGGCGACGTGATCACGCCCGAGTCCGCGCGCAAGATGATCGACGAAACCGGTTGCGCGGGCGTGAGCATCGGGCGCGGCGCGTTTTACGATCCGTGGATTTTTCGTCGCACGGAGCACCTGCTGCGCACGGGCGAACTGCTACCCGAGCCGACGTTTGCCGAGCGCGTGCGTGTGATGTCGCGCCATCTGGATTTGATGATCGAAGTGTTCGGCGAGGAGCTCGGCTGCCGGATGTTTCGCAAAATCGCGCCGTGGTATGCGCGCCGCTTGGGTCCGTCGAAGGACTTCAAGCAGCGCATCGTGAAAATGAACACGCGCGCGGATTTCGAAACGATACTCGACGCGTATCGCAAGTGGCGCGCGCCGTTTTGCGAGAATGGAAACCCCGACGCCGAGCCACTGCCGCGCTTCCGTCCCGCGCCGCTCGTGGCGTCGTTCATGCGCCCCGCGGGCGAAACCGCGGACGCCGGCGAATCCATCCCCGTGCCCAAGGGGCCGGTGGATTTTTGGTGAAATCGGAACGGCGGTTTTCTTACCGCGGGACGCGCGTGTTTGACGATGTGTCGTGCACGCGCGAAAGCGCGAATGTCCGATGAGGATAAACAAAACCGGCAAACGAACGCCGTTTGAAAACGGGTCGTTTGCCGGCTTGTTGATTAGCGCTCGAATAGATTATGCGCCCGCTTTCGGGGCCGGATAGGTTTTGGCGGCTTCCTCGGCGTAGTGCTTGAGCTCTGAGGCAAGGCGCTCGGGCGTCCAACCGGCGGCGGCGGCCATCCAGCGGCCCACTTCCTCCGCGCGCGAGGGCATGTCGGGAATGTAGAAGTGCCAGCTCGTGCGGCGCATGATCACGTCGGCGAGGGAGATCGCCCACTCGTTTTCGACGTAGTGCTTCACCGCGGCCTCGCCATAGGCGGTCGGGATGATGCCACTGTAGGTCGCCGCTTCCTCGGGCGTGAGGAGGGGCTCCTCTTTCGTGCGGCAGGGCTTGGCATTGAGACTGAGGCTCTTGACAATCTTGGTGACGGCTTGCTCGGCCATGAGGCGGTAGGTGGTGAGCTTGCCGCCGGCGATGTCCCACCAGCCTTCCGTGACGAGTTTGATCTGGTGCGCGCGCGAGGTGCTCGAGGGCGAGCCGTCGCGGTTGGCGATGAGCGGGCGCAGGCCAACCCAGGAGCTGATGATGTCCTCGCGGGTGAGCTTGACCGTGGGGAAGGTGGTGTTGACGGTCTGCAGGACGTAGTCGATGTCCTCGAGGTCAACTTTCACGTCCTCGGGCCGCGCGTCGTAGTCGGTGTCGGTCGTGCCGATGATGAGGCGTTCGCCCCAGGGGATGAGGAAGAGGATGCGCTTGCCCTCGACCATCGTGACGGCCTCGCCCTCGTCAACGTGGATGCGCTTGCGGTCAACGACGATGTGGATGCCCTTGGTGAGGCGGAGTTTGATCTCGCTGTGCGGGATTTTTTCGAGCCAGGGGCCGGCGGCGTTGAGGATGGCGCGGGTCTTGACGGTGTATTTTTCGCCGGTGAGCGTGTCCTCGATTTCGCATGTCCAGATGCCGTTTTCGCGCTTGGAGTCGATGAAGCGCGTGTAGTTGGAGATGTGCGCGCCGTGCTTCACGGCGGAGCGGAGGGTGTCGAGCGTAAGGCGGGCGTCGCTGGTGAGCGCGTCGTAGTAGCGCACGGAGCCGCGCAGTTCGTTGGTGTTGATTTGCGGAAGGTGCTCGAGGGTTTCCTTGACGGTGAAGCCGCGCGAGGGCTTGAAGTTTTTGCCGTTGCAGAGCAGGTCATACATTTTCACGCCGATGCGCATCATCCAGAGCGGGAAGCCGTTGACCTTGTAGACGGGGAACATGAACCCGAGGGGCTGGCCGAGGTGCGGCGCGATTTTGTGGACGACTTTTTTCTCGACGCTGGACTCGTGCACGAGGGCGACGCGGCCTTGCTCGAGGTAGCGCAGGCCGCCGTGGAGGAGGCGGCTGGAGCGGCTGCTGGTGCCGTAGGCGAAGTCGTAGCGGTCGACAAGGCCGGTGCGAAGTCCGCGCATGGCGGCATCGCGCGCGACGCCGCTGCCGACGATACCCCCGCCGATGACGAGGAGGTCCAGGGTTTCCCCAGCGAGCTGGGAAAGCGTTGATTTGCGTTTCTCTTGGTATGTGGTGCTCATGTTATTTCGATTGGAATATTTATGCGCGTTGGTTTTAGGTGAGTCCGATGTTGGTTGTGGTGAAAAAAACGGGGGTCGTTGGCGGGGTGACGGTGTGTGTTTAGCGCGATCCGGTAAGCATCTCTCCGAGGCCGGCGAGGTTTTCAACAATAATGTCGGCCTTGACCGAGGATTCCTCGGCGTCCTGTCGCGTGGCTTCGCCGGAGAGGACGAGCACGCCCGTAACGCCGGCGTTTTGAGCCATGGCGATATCGGTGTAAATACGGTCGCCGACCATCGCGACTTCCTCCGGGCGGAGGTTGTGGCGCTGGAGGATGCCGGTGACCATCGAGGGATCGGGTTTTCCGAAAACCTTGTCGGGAGCGCGTCCCGTGGCGGATTGGATTGCCGCGCAGATGGCAGCGCAATCGACGAGCACGGTGGGCAGGTCGGTGGGGCAAATGCGATCGGGGTTGGTTGCGAAATAGGGGCGGCCTTGCGAGGCCCACCACGAGGCGCGGCAGAGGCGCGCGTAGGTGAGGCTCATGTCGAAGGCGGCGATAACGGCGTCGGGAACATCGGCGGGATCGTCGTTGGCGGATTCGTAACCGGCCTTGGTAAATTCGCCGATCATGCTGGGCGTGCCCAGAAGGAACAGGCGGCGGAACTCGGGATGATTGGCTTTCAGCCAGTCAATGGTGGCCTGCGCGGAGGTGTAGAGTTGCTCGGGCGCGGAGGGAATTCCGATGCGCTCCAAGTGCGCGAGATAATCGGCGGAGCTCTTGGAGGGATTGTTGGTGAGGAAGGTGTAGCCGATGCCGTGCCGGGTGAGGGAATCGAGGAACGGTTTTGTCCAGGGAAACAGCGTGCCGCCCTTGTAGATGGTGCCGTCCATGTCGAGGACGACATGGCGAATGCGGGAGGTGTCGGCGTTGGTTGTGGCGGATGCGGTCATTGGAACGGAACAGGATAGGTCAGAATCGGGGGGTTGTTTTTCACAACAATAACCATGCGTTTTCGGGAGTCAGGCAAGGGCAAAAGTGAGAACCCCGGCCAAAATCGGCGTGTATTGCGCGCATGGTTTTTGTTGGGCGCGGTTTATTTTATTTCCCACGCGCCGCCGGGGCCGAAGAGGGCGTCGAGCGCGGGCGCGAGCCAGCCGGTGCGCACGGCGACGTCGAGGACGGTGAAGCGGCGGCGGATGTGGTAGGCCTTTGTGAAGGTTTCGCGCAAACGCTGGCGGGTGATGCCGATTTGCTCGGGCTCGAAGGGCGCGCCGACCGATTGCAAGCGCTGCTTGATGTCGGCAAAGGGGATGAGCTGGCGGCGGAGCTTGGCGCAGATCGCGGGCCACTCGGCTTTCAGGAGCTCGAGTTGTTTGCGGAGCGCGGCGGCATCGACGTATTTTGTCATGGTTTCGCGGACGGCGGTCTCCTTGAAATCCGCCGTGGCGAACAGGGCGGCGGTGTTGGCCTCGACCGTCTTCGCGTCGGGCCAGGCGGCGCAGATCGCGTCGATGTCGAGGGTGGAGGCGTCCATGCGGAGCAGTTGCTCGTAGAGGCTGGTGATGGCGAGCGTGCCGATGCCGACCTTGAAGCCGTGCGAGGGCGCGGCGCCGTTGTGCGTGTGGTGCTCCATGTCCCAGAGATGGCTGAACTGGTGCTCGGCGCCCGAGGCGGGACGGCTGGACTTCGCCCATTGCATGGCAAAGCCGCCGAGTATGAGGCCCTCGGTGAGCGCGTTGATCGCGGCGGTGTCGCCCGCGCGGGCGGCGGCGGGATCGGCGAGCGCGTCGCGCAGTCCGCCTTGCACGATTGTCCAGGCCTTGGTCTCGATGGGTTCCTCGCCGAGGGAGTCGGCAAATATCCAATCGGCGCCGGCGGGAACTTTCGCGAGCAGGTCGGCGTAACCGGAGGCGGTCATTTCCGGCGGGGCTTTTTTGATCACGTCGATGTCCGCGAGCACGGCTTGAGGCGCGGGGCAGACGAGCGTCTGCTTGGCGTTTTCATAGGTGATCGACGCGCCGAACGCGGTGTAGCCGTCCATCGAGGCGGCGGTGCCGACGCAGACATACTGGCGGCCCGTCTCGTGCGAGGCGCGCTTGGTGAGGTCGTTGATCGTGCCCGAGCCGACTGCGACGGGGATGGCGTCGTGCGTCTTGAACGAGGCGATGAGTTGCTCGACGTATTTGTATTCGGCGTAGAGTCCCGGATCGGTGAAGATGAACGGCTCGAGCACGGTGACGCCATCGGCCGCGAGCGCGTCGCGAACGGCATTGCCCGCGACCGCCATCGTGTTTTGGTCCGCGATGACGACGGCTTTGCGTCCGGGGAATTGTTGCTTGAACACTTGGGCGACCTTCCCGAGGCAACCGGGTTCGAGCACGAGCGCCTTGGTTTCGCTCGCGGCGGCAAGCGCCTCCTGCGGGGAGAGGCGCGTGATGCCGAACAATGTGTCTGCGTCAATCGGTTGGATCGAGGAGGGAGTGTTACTCATGATGCTGTTTTCTTCGTGATTTTTGAGATGTTAAAACTGTGGCGGACGGGAATTACTTCTTCCCGCGTTTGGCGTAGTATTTTCTGATTTCAAGCATGGCGACGTCGGGATGGTCGGTGGCAAAAGAGGCCACTCCGAGATCCATCAGCTCGGCGTAAACCCCGTCGCGGGACATGTAGGGAAGCGATTGATACAGGATGCCGAGGGAGCGCAGGCGCTCGCCGAGCCTGATGATGAAGGAGCGCGTGTGGTTGAACGGCTCGGAGGGATCGTCGGTGCAGGGGATTTTCTTCCAATCCCTGCCGCCGTCGGTGCTGCGATCGTAGTTTGCGCCGTTCCGGTTGGGGTGCACGTGCAATTGCATCGAGGTGATCGATTTGATGTCCCCGCTGGCGACAAGCTCGTCGATCATCTTGGTGATCTCCTGCTCGCCCGCGGACATCCAGAGGAGCGTGCCGGACTCGGGCACGAGTTTTTTCCACTCGATATGATGCGCGGGATGGCGCGAGGCGAGGATGACGCGATCGGCGACGCCGGCGTCCTTCACCAATTTTGCGAGCACGGCGAAGTCCACCTTCTTGATGTCGAGGTAAAGGCGCAGGTCGGGATTGTCGGCCATGTAGGCGAAGATGTCGCTCATTTTTGGAACGCGGCGGCCCCTGAATGAATCGCCTTTCCACGCGCCGACATCGAGGGTTTGGAGAAACTCCCATGTGCTTTTTTCAACGGAGCTTTTTTTGAGCACCGGGTCGGCATCCTTGATCAGGCGCTTGAAACTGCCGTCGTGGAAGGAGACGATGACGCCGTCCTTGGTGGCGCGAATGTCGGATTCGGGAATGGTGCCCAGGGCCCAGCCGAGTTTGAACGACTCAAGGGTTCCCTCCTCGGCGAGATTGCCCGCGCCGCGGTGGCTTTGCACGACGAAATCTTTCAGTGCGATGTGGTCGGTGACGTTCCAGGCGCTCTTGGGCGCGGAAGTTTGCGCTTGCGCAAACAAGGCGGTGGGGGCGGCGGCAACAAGCAGCCAGGCGAGGGCGATACGGGGGCTCATTTCTTTTTCTTGGTTGATTTTGTTTTTGTGGATTGTGCGGAATAGTTAAGCAAGGTGCGCGCGCTGGGCTCGTCGATGATGATGCCCTTGAGAAAACCGCCCTTGATGGCGGCCATGATCGAGGGGGCCCGGTCGTTGCCCGTCACCACGCCGATGACTTGGGGGATTTTGGCGAGCTGGGAGAGCTCTATGCTCATCACGCAGTCGCGCCAGGGAGTGTCGCACTCCTTGCCCGCGGCGTTGAAGTAGCGCCCGCACGCCTCGCCGACCGCGCCGGCGGCGCGCAGGGCCTCGATCTCGTTTTCCTTGAGAACGCGGCGCTCGGTGAACACGGAATTGTCCAGCGCGCCTATGCCGATGACCGCGAGGTGGGCGCGGTCGAAATAGTTGTTCACGGTGCGGATCTGCTCAAGGTCGAGCAGGGCGTCGCGCATTTTTTTCTCGTGCACGTAGGCGGGCGTGTTCATCGCCACGAAGTTGCCGCCGAGACGCTGGGAGAGCACGCGACCGATTTCCTGGGCATCGAAAGTGTTTATGTTGGAATCGACGCTGCCCATTGATTGCACGATGGTCGGCGCCGTGCTCCTGGATTCGCGGACATTTTCGACGAGCGCGTGGATGGTGCGCCCGCCGCCAAGGGCAATGATGCTCTTGGTCTCGATGAGCGACTCGAAAACGCCGGCGGCAAACAGGCCGATCGTTTTGCGCAAGTCGGCGGCAGGCAGGTTTTCGGCGGCCCTGATGACGATGGCCGTCGAAAGCCCGAGCTGGACGCGCAGGCGGGTCTCAAGTTCGCGGTCGCGCGGCTCGTAATCAGCGACCGTGATGCGGACGATGCCGCGCTCGCGCGCCATCGCGAGAAGTCGCGACACCTTGGCCTGCGAAACCTTCACGAATTTGGCCACTTCATCCTGCCCCAAGCCCTCCACATAATAGAGGCGGGCGGCAAGATGCAATTGGTCGTCTGAATAACTATTCCGCATTACAATTTAGAGGTTTGATTCCTCGCCCAGAGGATGTCAAGGCGTGAGCAACGTAATTTTTATACAGAAAAATGATGGAAGGCCTGCGCACAAGGCGCGCGGCGGGTCCGCGCGGCCTCTTGCAAATGATCTTGTATTATTCTCATTTACCCTTTGACAGAGACTGTGCGCGAAGATTCTTTTCTGTCGCGGACACGCATCGCCCCGCGGCATGCGCGGAACACACCTTTCAACGAACAGTTACAAAATGGCTTCAAACCTCTTAGGTTACTTCTCCAACGACATCGGCATCGACCTCGGCACCGCCAACACTCTTGTCTATGTGAAGGACAAGGGCGTTGTTCTGCGCGAGCCAAGCGTCGTCGCGCTCGACACCAACACGCGCAAGGTTCGCGCCGTCGGCGACGACGCCAAGCGCATGCTTGGACGAACCCCGGGCAACATCACCGCCATTCGCCCCATGAAGGACGGCGTCATCGCCGACTTCGACGTGACCGAGGCGATGCTCCGCTACTTTATCGGCAAGGCGCGCATCCACTCGCTGCGCATCCCGCCGCGCGTCGTCATCGCGATTCCCTCGGGCATCACCGAGGTCGAAAGACGCGCCGTGAAGGACTCCGCGTCCCGCGCCGGCGCGCGCGAGGTGATCACCATTCCCGAGCCCATGGCCGCCGCGATCGGCGTCGGCCTGCCCATCGACGAACCCGCCGCCAACATGATCGTGGACATCGGCGGCGGCACGACCGAAATCGCCATCATTTCGCTCGCGGGCATCGTGTTTTCAAAGTCCGTGCGCGTTGCGGGCGACGAGCTCGACAGCGCGATCGTCAACTACATGAAGCGCGCCTACAACCTTCTCATCGGCGAGCGCACCGCCGAGGAAATCAAGATGCGCATCGGCTCGGCGTATCCGCTCGACGAGGAAATCGACATGGAGGTGAAGGGCCGCGATTCCGTCGCCGGGCTGCCGAAAACAATCCACATCACCTCGCAGGAAATCCGTGACGCGCTCGCGGACACCATCAGCGCGATTGTTGACGCCGTGCGCGCGACGCTGGAGCGCTGCCCGCCGGAGCTTTCCGCCGACCTGGTTGACCGCGGCTTTGTGCTTGCCGGCGGCGGCTCGCTCATTCGCGGCATCGACCGCCTGTTGAGCGACAAAACCGGCCTGCCCGTCACCGTGGCCGAGGATCCGCTTTCCGCGGTCGCAAACGGCACCGGCGCCGTGCTGAACGACATCAACTGGTTGCTGCAAAATGTCTGACGGCATTTTTGCCGGTTTTGGATTTTCGACTCTCGATTTTGGATTTTGGAGCCTCCGCTCCGATTTCGCTTTCGTTTCCGCGCGGTAGCGCGTAATCCAAAATCCAGACTTCAAAACCCAAAATTTCTTCGTGCAATTCAAGCGCTTCGACCAGACAAAACCATTCATCGTTCTCGCCATCGTGTTCGCGGCGTGGATGTTTTTGCCGTTCGCAGCGAAACGCCTCGCGAGACACGCGTTTTTTGAGTTCCAAGCGCCCATCGACGTAAGCGCGGCGACCATCCGCACGTTTCAGGATTACTGGGCGATGCGCACGCGCAATCCGAACGACCTCATCGAGGCGGGACAGGAAATCGCGAGACTGAACTCATTTTACGAAAACAAAATCAGGGAGGCCAAAACGCTTGAGGGCGAAATCGCCCGGCTCGAGGCGCTGCTCAACCTGCCCGTGTTTAACGAATACCGCCACGAGGCCGCGCGGGTTGTCCGCCGCGATTACAACGCGTGGTGGCAGCGCATCACGATTCGCAAGGGCCGCAACTACGGCATCACCGTCGGCTCGCCGGTGATTTTTGCGGGGGGGGTCGTGGGGCGCGTGAGCGAGGTGGGGCTCTACACATCCGTCGTCGATCTGCTCAGCAGCCCCGGCGTGCGCCTTTCGGCTGTCATTGAAACGGACGGCAAACATCGCCCCGTCAATTTTCAGGGACGCTCAAGCTCGGCGTTTTCAAACGCAACCGGCTCGCTCGAGTTTGTGCCGCTCGATATTTTTATCGCCTCCGGCGAGGCGCCGCGCGTCGTCACCTCCGGCCTGGGCGGCGTGTTTCCGCCGGGGCTTTCCCTCGGCGTGATACGCAAACTCGAGCCCGACAGCGACGGGCTTTTCCAATCCGCCGAGGTGAGCCTCGACTCGCGCCTGGCCTCCCTCATGGAGGTCACCGTGCTCGTGCCGCTCGCCCCCAAGGAACCGCCGAAGGGAGGCGCGCGATGATCTCCCTCCACCGCCAGCCGCTTGTCGTGATTGTCTGCGGCATCTTGCTTTGGACGATCACCGCGCAAATCAACCACTACCTCGCCGTGTGGCACCTCAATCTTTTCACGGGCGGATTAATGGTCGCCCACGCTGCGCTGCGCTTTCGGTCGCGCGTCATCTGGCGCATCACGCTGCCGCTCGGCCTGTGGCTCGACGCCGCGTCGGCCGTGCCCTTCGGCATGCACGCGGCGCTTTTTCTGCTGGCGGGCGTGATTATTCACCGCGTGCGCGGACGCACGCCGCGCGTCGACACCGCCTCCGGCGTGATCGCCGCGGTGAGCGCCAACGCCATCCTGTTTGTCGTGATCGCGATCGCCTTTGCGATTCGCGGCCCCGTGCAAACCGGCGTCCTCTTCACGCTGCTTGTGAACCTCGCGCTTTCGAGCGCGTTTGTGGCGCTGATCGCGCCGTGGTATATCGCGCTGCAAACACGCGCCCTCGAACTCGCCGGCATCAACGCGCACATGCAGCTCGGCCTCTCCGCGCACGACTAAAAAAATGCAGCCGCCCGACAAGACAGACCCGCGCTCCGGCACGCTCGTTGAGGCCCACAAAACCTACGACAAACGCATCATCATTTTTTATCCCGCCATCGGCGTCCTCCTGCTCATCGTCGCCATCGGGTTCGCCTACCAGCAGCTTTTCAAGGCCAACGAATACGCGGAAAGCGAAAAAATCCAAAGCCTGCGCCGCATCCTCACACCCGGGCCGCGCGGCAACATCTACGATCGCGAAGGCCGCCTGCTCGTCGGCAACCTCGCCCGCTACGCCGTCACCATAAACCTTGACGAACTCCGCGCCGAGTTTCGCCGCGCCTACCTCATCACGCGCCGCAACTACCGCGAGGCGGACGACAAAAACATACCCTCGTCCAGGCAGCTTTGGATCATTGCGCGCTACGCGGTCATGCAACGCTACCTCGACCGGATAAACGAAATCACCGGACGCGACGAGACGGTGAACGCCACGCGTTTCCAGCGCCATTTCAACCAGCAGTTGCTCATCCCCTACACGCTGATCGACGACCTCACACCCGGGGAATACGCGCGCCTCGCCGAGCAACTGCCCGTCAACTCGCCGCTCCGGCTCACCGCCAGCAGCATCCGTTATTATCCGCACGGCAGCGCCGCCGCGCACGTGCTCGGCTATATCCGCTCCAGCGACGACCTCGACGCCGAGGGCTTCCCCGGCGAAAACCTGACCACCTTCAAAATGCGCGGCACCACGGGACGCGACGGGCTCGAGCTAAGATTCAACGAACACCTCCAGGGCAAGCCCGGCTACACCATCTACCGCGTCGATCCCGCGGGCTACCGCATCGAGCCCCCGCTCGAGCACCAGCGCGCCGTCCAGGGACAAAGCATCGTCACCAGCCTCGATATCGACCTGCAAAAAGTCGCCGAGGCGCAACTCGGCGACATCGACAACGACGGTTATCGCGGCGCCGTGGTCGCGCTTGATGTGCTCACCGGCGAAGTCCTCGTGCTTGCCAGCAACCCCGGCTACAACCCCAACGACTTTTTCCCGCGCCTCAGCCAGACAACGGTGGACAAGATGAACACGCAAGGGGCATGGTATAATCTTGCCACCCAAGGGCTGTATCAACCCGGATCCACATTCAAAATCATAGACGCCATCGCCGGATTCCGGCACAACGTGCTCAAGCCGGACACCGAGTATTATTGCGACGGCATACTCCGCGTCGGAAACCGAAACTTTGTCTGCAACAACCACAGCATGCGCGGCGAAATGAGTTTTCGCGACGCGATCGCCAAGAGCTGCAACATCTTTTTTTATCGCGAAAGCCTCGTCCTCGGCGCGCAACCCATCGCCGACGAAGCGCGCCGCTTCGGGCTCGACCAACGCACCGGCATTGAGCTCCCCACCGAATACAAAGGAAATATCCCCGACCCGATCCAACGCCGAGCACGCGGCCAACCATGGGCGGGCGGCGATACCGTCACCATGGCAATCGGACAAAACGAGATTGTCGTCACCCCATTGGAAATGGCCTGTTTCGCCGCCTCGGTCTCACGCAATGAAACCCGCACACCGCCCACGCTTTTGCACGATCCCAACCGTCCTCGCCTGCGCACCGCCCCCATCGGCTTGACGTCCGAACAACGCATCGCGCTCGTCGATGCGATGCGCGAGACCATGAAAACCGGCTCCGGCCGGATGCTCACCAATCCGCGCTTCAAGGCGCTCAACCTTGGTTATCTCGACATCGCCGGAAAAACCGGCACCGCCCAGCGCGAAATGAGTGCAAATGGCAAACGCGGCATTGGCCATCTGGGATGGTTCATTGGATTTGCGCCCGCTGAAAACCCGCGCATTGCCGTTGCGGTAGTTCTTTCAGGCGACATCCCCGGCGAAGATGTTGGCGGCGGCGCCAACGCCGCACCCATCGCGGGCTACGTGCTAAAAAAGTATTTCGAAAAACACCCCGACCAAATCCCCGCGCAAACGGAAATGTAACGCCAACGGACTGTCCCCGTAGGGGCGCACCTACGCGCGCTGCATATCCACCTCCATCCCCTCACTCGGCGGCGGCCAATACGGATTCCCTCCGGTCGCATTTTTCGAATATCCCGCCAGGGCAAAACCCGCCAAACCTGCGTTCAAGAATGGCGGTGGAGCCTGACTTGAACGCTTTGAATCACACAACGCTTCATCTGATCCAGCACAAATCGGAAGGCGGGGTATCCGGTTTTTGAGTTAACATTAACAATGGCGATCGCATTTTCCGGCCCCACGCGAATTGCATAGTCGCGCAGCTTGTCGGCATATTCTTCCGGAGTCACAGGTGTTTTCTCCCACAATATAGTATCATTGTCGGATACCGTGATATTGAGAATATTTTTTGATAATTCCGGATTGTTCCGAAGTTTTTCAGTATGATCCGAATACTTAAGAGAAACGCCTCCGCCTACTTCGACCTTGAACCCCACCCGTCCACGTTCCCGATAGTTTGTTTCAAAGAAAATCTGTTCGATGCCTGCCCGAGTGGCAGAATCAATAACCGCAACAACAGGGCCGCACGTTGCGAAATCATCGCCGGTGAGCAGAATTGAAGCGGGTTTCTTTAAGACATCTTGAGTGGCCTTGTGCATGTCCATCCGCGCAGGAATGTCGTCCAAATCCGAAGGCATGACGATGATCTCGTCATCAGGATTGTAGGTGTAACGGTCAACGTCGCCAGGGCGGACAGGAATATGCGAAACATACACAACCGTCGCTTGCGAAACCTGCACAACCAGAGGTTCACGGTCGTAGAAGATTGATTCTATCGAAAGGGGCGGGGGCACCCAATCCACCTCCGCCTCTTTTTGCTCAATTGGAGGGGGCGTTTTTTTCGAGCACGCCGCCAGGATGAGAATCGCCGAAAACATGACGACAAGAACGACAAATGGTTTGCGCATGCTCATGGCGGGGGCTGTTGATTCGCTGAAGTTTGATTGTCAGGCTGACATGTCGTGTCGCGTCATCAAGCAAACAAAAAAACCGCCAATTCAAAATCGGCGGCTTTGAAACCCGGGATTTGCGATCTGAAATCGCGTCGCGCGCTTATTCGCCGTCGTTGCCGATGGCCTCGACCGGGCAGCCCTCGAGGGCTTCCATGCACAGCGCCGTGTCTTCCTCGGTCGCCGGCTGCGCTTGCACGTAGGAGTATCCGCCCTCGTCGCTGCGCGCGAAAAACGCGGGAGCCGTCTCGCGGCACAGGTCGCAGTCGATGCATTGCTGGTCGACATAGAATTTACCGGGAACATTGGAGGGCCATTTATCGTCTTTGTTTGCCATGATGACAGGCAAACAAAACGAAAACTTCGCGCTGTCAAGTTAGCTCATTTCCCCCGTGGGCGCAAAAACACGCGCTTGCGCCCGCAAATTTTCACGGACGAGTGCTTGTGTTTGCCGGCTTATCGGGCAAGTTTTGCCGCCTCTCCGCCAAGACAGATTCCCTCTTCAAGATGTCATTCTCAGACAGATCCTACGTTCGCGACAATTACAGGAACACCCAGCGGCAAACCAGCACGCTGGTGTGGCTGCTTTGCGCGATTGGCGCAGGCTTTATCATACAGTCAATTTTTGAGCGGCTCGTGCCCGGCGGGGACGGCACTTTCACGCAGGCCGCCGCACTCGTGCCGGGCCTGTTCGTCAAGGGTCGCGCGTGGACGCTCGTCACCTACACATTGCTTCACGGCAACTGGCTGCACCTGCTTGTGAACGGCATCACGATTTACTTCATGGGGCGCGAGGTGCTTCCGCTGCTTGGCAACAAACGCTTCGCCTGGTTCTGCATCGCGGCGGCGGCGGGCGGCGGGCTGATGTGGCTTGCCGTCAATTTCCACCATCAGTATTATACGCTCATCGGCGCGAGCAGCATCTCGCTCGCGCTGCTGATTCTCTTCGCGTGCTTTTATCCGAACAACAAAATCACGGTTTTGCTGTTCTTCATCATACCGGTTTCCATCCGCCCGAAATACCTGGCCATCGCCGCCGCCACGCTCGACCTCTGCGGCCTGTTGTTTCTCGAAATCCCCGGCAGGCACACCGACATTTCAGTCGCCTACTCGGCGCATGTCGGCGGCATAATCGTGGCGGTCTGTTATTATTTCCTGATCCACAAACGGGCCTGGCGCAGAAGTGAGGCAGCCCGCGAGTCCGCGCTGCCCGAATGGCTCCGGAAAAAGAAAAAGCCCGCCGCGGTCGTCGCGCCCAAATACACGGTCAACATCACCAGCCGCGCCGATCTGCGCGCCGAGGTCGACCGCATTCTCGACAAGATCAACAGCCAGGGATTCGCCTCGCTGACCGACGAGGAAAAACGCACGCTCGACAGCGCCAAGGACATGCTCAGCGGAAAGTAGCACCGGCCTGCCGCGCGTTTTTCGCGCTTGGTTTTTTCGGCAACCGGCATTGGCTTGGAAGCGCATGTTGCTCGTGTCCGTTTTCACCTTCCCATCACTATCCGTGTTCATGTTGATCACAATCATGAAGTCCTTCGCCGCCCCTCCGTTCGCGGTCATGCTTTTGCGCCGCGTTTTCCCCGCGGTCATTGCAAAATCGAACTGACTGATTGCGTCGACCCTTTACTTAAAGCCTTCCGATTTTAAACCAGTAAACCCGCAATAGAAACATAACAACAAAGCCATGAAACTCCACTATTCCGCCAGCCCGGACACCACCAACAGCATGACCACGGAGCAGCTCCGCGACACCTATCTCATCCAGGGTATTTTCCAACCCGGCCAGATCATCGCCCACTACACCGACCTCGACCGCATGGTCGTCGTCGGCGTGCAGCCCGCCGGCGCGCCCCTCAAGCTCGGCAATTACAAAGAAATCGGCTCGTCCTACTTCCTCGAGCGCCGCGAAATCGGCATCCTCAACATCACCGCCACGCCCGGCGCCGTCACCGTCGGCGGCAACAAATACGAGCTCGGCCACCTCGACTGCCTCTACATCGGCCTCGGCGAGCAGGACGTCACCTTCTCCGGCGACACCCAGTTCTACTGCATCAGCACGCCCGCCCACATGAAGCATCCGACCGCCGTTCTCCGCGGCGAGGACATCAAGACCCCGCCCATCGGCGACCCGGTCAACGCCAACAAGCGCGTCATCCGCCGCTACATTCACCAGCTCGAGGGCGGCATCAAGAGCTGCCAGCTCGTCATGGGCTGCACCACGCTCGAAACCGGCAGCGTCTGGAACACCATGCCCTCGCACGTCCACAGCCGCCGCACCGAAGTCTATCTCTATTTCGACGTGCCGCGGGACCAGATGGTCGTGCACCTCATGGGCGAGCCCAACCGCACCCGCAACATCATGGTGCAGGACCGCGACGTCGTCCTCTCCCCCGGCTGGTCAATCCACTCCGGCTGCGGCACCGCCGCCTACCGCTTCGTCTGGGCCATGGGCGGCGACAACCAAAAGTTCGAGGACATGGACGCCGTCGAAATCAAGGACATGCGCTGAGTCTTCCCTCACCCAATCGCCAACCAAAACAATCAATAATCAAATGAGCAAATTACTCGATCTCTTCAAACTCGACGGAAAAGTCGCCATCGTCACCGGCGCTGGCCGCGGCATTGGCCAAGGCTACGCCCTCGCCCTCGCCGAAGCCGGCGCGGACGTGGCGCTCGTTGACGTCATCCCGATGGATGAAACCGCCGCAAAAGTCGCCGCCCTCGGCCGCAAGAGCGTCAGCATCACCGCCGACCTCTCCAAGGGAGACGAAGCCGCCCCCGGCATCGTCGCCGAAGTCGTGCAAAAACTCGGCCGCGTTGACATCCTCGTGAACAACGCCGGCATCATCCGCCGCGAACCCTTCACCGAGCACAGCGCGAAAAACTGGAACGACGTCATCGCGATCAACCTCTCCACGCCCTTCTTCCTCAGCCAGGCCGTCGCCAAGCAGATGGTCGCGCAAGGCCAGGGCGGCAAGATCATCAACATCGCCTCGATGCTCTCGTTCCAGGGCGGCATCCTCGTGCCCGGCTACGCGGCGTCGAAAGGCGGCATCAAGAGCCTCACCATGCTCATGGCCAACGAACTCGCGCCGCACAAAATCTGCGCCAACGCGATCGCCCCCGGCTACATCGCCACGGAAAACACGCGCCCGATCCGCGAGAACCCGGAGCGCAACAAGGCGATCCTCGACCGCATCCCCGCCGGACGCTGGGGCACGCCCGAGGACCTCATGACGACGGTCGTGTTTCTCGCCTCGCCCGCCTCCGACTACATCAACGGCCACACCCTCGCCGTGGACGGCGGCTGGCTCTCCCGCTAAGCGAACACCCAGCGCACGCAACCACACTCAAACAAAAAGCGCGCCGGAATTCCCGGCGCGCTTTTTTATTTCCCCTCCCACGCTTCAGCCCTTCAGTCTTTCAGCCCTTCAGCCTTTCCCCCGTCCTCCCCGAATTCAACAACCGCGTCCACCAGCGCGTGCATGCACTCGATTTTGGCGGACGGCGTGATGCCATGCCCCAGGTTGAAAATATGCCCGCCCGGCAACCCGCGCATCGAGCACAGCAAGCGCACCGCCTCGTCGCGCACAATCTCCGGCGTCATTTGCATCAGCGCCGGATCAAGGTTGCCCTGTAGCGCCACGCCCGCCGGCAATCCGCGCCGCAGCGCCGCCAGGTTCACCGTCCAGTCCACGCTCAACACGCGAACACCCGACTTCGCCTGCGCGCCATGCTGCGCCGCGGCGCCCCTGGCATACAAAATCAACGGGAACCCCTCGGGCAGCGCCGCCGCGATCTCGCGTATCCATTTTAAGGATACATATTCGTAGTCATGCGCCGCGATGATTCCGCCCCACGAGTCGAAAATCTGGATCGCGTCCGCCCCCGCCGCGACCTGCATCCGGAAATACGCGATCAACGCGTCCGTGAGCTTGCGCATCAGCGCCTCGAACGCGCCGCGGTCCGTGTAATAAAGCTGCTTCGCGCGCGCAAAATCGTCCGAGCTTCCGCCCTCGAGCATATACGCCGCCAGCGTCCACGGCGAACCGCCGAAACCGAGCAGCGCCTTGCCGCCCGGAGCCATCTCGCCCTTGAGCAAACGCAGCGCGCCGTCCACATACGCAAGCCGCTCGGGCACGGCCTCCGCCGGCGCAAGCGCGTCAATGTCCGCTCGCGACCCGATCCGCCGCGCCATTTCAATTCCCCCGCCCTCGCGAAACGCATACGCCTGCCCGAGCGCCTCGGGAATCACCAGGATGTCGGAAAACAAAATCGCCGCGTCCAGCCCCGGAAACCGTTTCAACGGCTGCAAGGTGACCTCCGCCGCCAGCTCCGGCGTGCGCACCATTTCAAGAAACGACGAACGCGCCTTCAGCTCGCGGTATTCCGGCAGATAACGCCCCGCCTGCCGCATCACCCACACTGGCGGGCGCGACAACGGTTGCGAGGCGCACGCGGCGAGAAATCGTTCACGGGAAGTCATGGCAAATGGGAAGAACGGGAAGTGAGCGGGGAGCGGTGAAAAAACAGACTTCGGACAGGGTGTCCGGCCTCTGGTTTTCCGACTCCCGCCCTTTGTGTTCTGTTTCCCCGACTATCGCTTTTTCCCGAGTGGAATCGACAGGCTTCCGCCGCCGGTTGTCCCCGTGCTGTTGCCCGATTCGCCCCAGGCGCGGAACGACTGGCAGCCCGACATCAACACGCACACCGCCGCAACAAGCGCCAGCACGCCCGCGCGGAAAAAGCCCCGCCCGCATTTTCCCGCGCTTAATCCTTCGTTATGATTGTTCGAGTTCATTTGCATTCATTCATGTTGGTTGGCGCCGATTGGCGATAAAAAACTGTCTCACGGAATGCGCAGCTCCATTCCCACGCGCAACGGTGTGTTGCGCGACTGGAGCTGGTCGCGGTTGGCGTTCACAATCGCGTCCACCTGCGCGTTGCGCGCCGAGCCGTAATGCTGCCTCGCGATGTTGTATAAACTGTCACCCTGGCGCACCACGTGCCGGCGCGCGGGCGCGGCCTGTTGCGGCTGCGGCGCCGGTTGCGAAACGGCCGCGGGCTGCGCGTCGGGTTGCCGGGTCGCGACCGGAGCGGCTTGGGAAAACTGCGTGTTCCGCGATGTGACGACGATCGGATTCTCCGCCGCCACGACGCGCCCCGTTGTCTGCTGGCTCGTGTTTATGGGAACGCGCGCCGCCGCCGCTTGCGCCACGGCGAGGTCGGCGCGCAGGCGTTCGTTTTGCGCGCGAAGCCGGTTGATTGTCTCGGCGTAATCCGGGGACGCCCCGGACAAATCCAGCGAGGGCCGTCCGGGCAGCGTGCTCATGTAGTCGCGCTTTGCCGCGTCGATCCGCTGCTCGATCATCGCGCGCTGCGGCGAGTTCCGCATTATGGCCATGTATTTTTGATAATGATAAATCGCCGTCAGGTAGTCGCGCACCTGCTGCTGGTAAATGATCGCCATGTCCAGGTGCGTCTCCGGCGCCTTGTTGAGCCCGCGCTTGACGAGCACCCGGTCATACGCGGCCAGCGCCTCCGACGTGCGCCCCTGCCTGACCATTTCCTTCGCCTTTCTGTAATCCGGCTCGTCAACCTCCGCCACTTCCGCGGTGCTCTCCGCGCGCCAGCATCCCGCCGCCAAAAGCAGCGCGGCGCACAGGCAAAAAAACACGGAAAACAGGGACCGGCGGGATCTCATCTTGAAAAGCTAGACGGAAAAGGATTTGAACGACAATAAACTCCTTCGTAATTTTTGCAACAAACCGGCAGAGACAATTCAAATCAATGACACTTTCCACAAAAATCGCCCTTTCCCGAGCCCGCGCCTGCATCCGCACCGAAATGGACGCCCTCAAGGCAACCGCCGCCGCACTCGATGAGGAGTTCGCCGTCTGCGCCCGCATGGTGGGCGACACCGCCGCGAACGGCGGCAAGCTCGTCTTCTCCGGCGTGGGCAAATCCGCGCACATCGCCCAAAAACTCGCGGGCACTTTCAACAGCACCGGCATCGTCTCCTGCTTCCTCGATCCCACGCAGGCGCTCCACGGCGATTTCGGCATCTGCGCCGAGGGCGACACGGCCTTCCTCATCAGCAACTCCGGCCAGTCCGAGGAAATCCTCCGCATCATTCCCGCCCTGAAACGCTTCGGCCTGAAAATCCTCGCGCTCACCAGTTTTGCAGACTCCGACATCGCGCGCCACGCCGACTGCCGCCTGCTCTATCGCGTGCCCCGCGAAGCCTGCCCGCTCGAGCTCGCCCCCACCGCCAGCACCACCGCGGCCATGGCCCTCGGCGACGCGCTCGCCATGGTGCTCCTCGAAACACGCGGCTTCACGCGCGAGGATTTCGCCCTGCGCCATCCCGCCGGAAACCTCGGGCGCCTGCTGCTGCTCAAGGTGAAGGACATCATGCGCACCGGCGACCGCCTCCCGCTCATCACGGCTGACGGCACGCTCCAGGAATCCATCCTCGCCATGACCGCCGCCAAGTCCGGTTGTATCGCGATCATCGACCCGAAGACAAAAAAGCTCGCGGGCATCCTCACCGACGGCGATTTCCGCCGCGCCGCGCTCACCGGCAACAATTTCCTGTCCAAACCCGTCTCCAAGTTCATGACGCGCACGCCGAAGGTCATCGACGAAAACGCCCTGGGCGTCGAGGCCAT
Source organism: Ereboglobus sp. PH5-5 (assembly GCF_029504805.1). Taxonomy (NCBI): domain Bacteria; kingdom Pseudomonadati; phylum Verrucomicrobiota; class Opitutia; order Opitutales; family Opitutaceae; genus Ereboglobus; species Ereboglobus sp. PH5-5. The sequence goes on from NZ_JAQFIT010000018.1 coordinate 50,964, forward strand.
GCGCCTTTTCGAAAAGCACAAGATCGACGATCTCATCGTGGTTGACAAAAAAGCCCGCCCCGTCGGCGTGATCGACGGCCAGGACCTGCCGAAGTTGAAGATCGTGTAAGCGCGTGGTGAAACGACACGCGCACGCAATTCGCAGGGGCGCACTTTACGTGCGCCCGCGTATGCGAAAGACTGTTTGTCCGACCTACGAAAGCACTTGCCTGCGCGTGGCTCAGATTTAACGTTAGGCCGCTATGCCAGACCACCCCAAAATCAATTGGCAGTTTCAGGACTTGCACGCACCGAGTCCAAACCGCGATTGGGTAGCGCTCCAGAAGCTGGAGGCTGACATCTGTTTGTTCTATCAGCAGCAAGCACACTATTCGCATGTCATGGGCGACCTTTACTACGGAGATGTGTATTCTCTGCCGTATTGGGAGATGTTGAGTCTCGAAGACTTGGACGGAGAGAGGTTGGAGTTCGTGCAGTCCGGCTGCTTGATGATTTTGCTCGCGATGAGCTGGGAGCTTATCGACGGCTCTGGCAGCTATTTGATGCCGCATGTTTCAGAAGCGCTGGCTGGTGTTCGTGCATCTAAGCCTGCCACCAGCCGCGTGGCTCGTCTTCGGCAGCATGTCGAGGATATTTTGAGCTACCTTCAGGACAAGCGCCCCAGTCTATCAGCAGTTGAGGAGGAGCGCGAGTGGTTCGGATTTGTGGACACTTCGCAGTGGGCGCATCGCGAATTTGTGTTCGGATACTTTCGGAATTGGTGCGATGAATTTATCAAGAATCCATATTATCACGGTGGAACGGTCTAACCATGCGTTGCAGCGGAGCAGCCGAGGTCTTGCCTTTTGACATAAAGGCGGCAACGCGGACGAACACCATTCGCCGATGAATTCGAAACCCGGATACGCGAGGTGCGCCCCTACAAGCAAACTAGCGCGTTTTGAGGCAGAGCGGTTGCCACCAACCCAAAAGGTTCCGCCATTGACACCCATGATGATAAGCAAACAATTCTTGCCATGTCCCCCGCAATCCCAAAAACGAACTTGGCTCAATAGCGCTGATCAGCAAAGCAAGTATTGGCACTATGAAAACGAAAATTCTAATGGCACTCGGTGCAGCTATAGGGTTCGCTATCTACGAAATGGTCGAGCACGGTATAAAGCAGGCCGACTGGCGGCGGGTCGTCGCTGTGCCGATGATCATGTTCGTGCTGCTATTGTTTGTTCCAAACCGATGGTTCGAAATAAAGAAAACACCAAATTCATGACATGTTGCAGAAGATGCTGCTACTCCGAGAAAAAATTCAAATTGTATTGATTGCCCTCGGGATGTTTTTCTGCGGATTTGGTTTTGCGCTATTCAAACCATTTGCGACCGAGGAAGAACCTCCTTCACCGCCTGTGCATAAGGTCGGGTTTTGGAAGGATGGAGGCATATCAAAAGAAGCGGGACGTCGGTTTGCGCCATGGGTTATGGCTGCTGGTGTTGTATCGTTTGCTGGCGCATTTCTGATGCGCGATCGTAGATGATCCCTGAAAGGCAAAATCACGCATGTATGTGGTGGGCGGAAGCGGAAGGTAGGGCGAACCGTCCCGGTGAGCCGGTCGCATTATCGACTCACCGAGACGGTTCGCCCTACCTTAAACCTGAAAACCGCGATTGGAGATTAATTTTGCAGCAGGCCCGGGGGGATGTTCCTTGGTTTTTCACCGGGCTGTTCCAATCGCGGCGCGATTGAACGGCACCATCGCAATGTTTGTTCGATCATCGGCTTGCGTTTTTCCAACCCGCCCCAGCTGCTGCTCATGTGCAGCACATGCTTGTGCCCGCTTCGTCCGCCCACCGCTCCGCACAGGAACACCTCCATGCGCAGCGTCACCGGACGCTTGTATTCGCGCTTTTCGCCCAACGCCGCCCCCTGCCACACACTGAGCAGGTTGAAGAGCATCAGCACCGAGCGAAACGCCGCCTCCGTCGCAAAAAACTCCCGCCGGCAAAAACTGTCCGCCGCCAAGTCGTCCTTGAGTTCGCATATGCGCTGCTCGATTCGCGCGCGCTGGTTGTAATCGCGCCACAACGCCTCGGGCGCATCGTTGCGATTGGTCACGAACACGCGGTGGGTGTAACCGGGCACATCGATAAGCTTGCGCCCCACCGCCCGCTTGTTCTCACGCACGCGTTCGCGCACCACAATGAACCGCCGCTCGCCCGCCCAGCCTTGCAACGCGGTCCGGAACTCGCCCACCGCGTAGTTTTCATCCAGCTCGCGCCACTCGCGCACCCCCGCGCAATGCAGCTTGATCGACTTGGTCATGCGCGCCACCACGATGTAACAAAGCTCCCGCGCCTCCAAAAACCCCAGCAACGCCTGATCGAAAAAACCGCTGTCCGCCCTGAGGCAACGCAACCGCCAGCCCTCCGGCAAAAGTAACAACGCCTCCGTCAGAAACGCCATCACGCCGCGCCCCGCGGTGGTGTTGCCGCTGCGCAACCAACCATGCAGCACAAACGCCGGCTCGGCCAAAACCGCCAGCAACGGATGATGCGAAGCCCTGCCGGGACGCCGGGGATTGTAACCCTTCTTCGCCCCCTCCTGCCTCCCATACCGCTCGAACACCGTCGAATCCAGATCAAGCGTGACGCCCTGGCGCTTCAGTTTTGCGAGCAACCACGCGTTAAGCGCGGGGAAAAACGCGTCGATTTGTTTCCAGCCAAAGCGGCCGAAAAACGCGCGCGTGGCATCCTCCCCCGGCCAACGCTTCCAGCCGAGTAACTCACGCAAGGCCACGTCCGAACGCAGCAAATTGACATGCGCGAAGCGCCGCGCTCCCGCCGCCACGCCCAGCCAGAAGGCGAGCAGGATGTTGAGCGGCCCATGCGAGTTGGGCGAAGTGTAGTCGAAGGGCAAAAGCGAACGCACCGCGCCGGGCAAATCGAGCTGCCGCCAGAACTCGACCAGGACGGCCAGGCCGCCGAAAGGCGTGACCGGCCGCGGAGTGGAACGCAAAATGGCTTTGCGTCCGTCGCCCAGACGGTAAAACTCGTGATGCACTGTTTCGTTCGCTTCGTGAATGTTGTTTTTCATCACCCAACATCTTGACGAAGTTTTCCTTAGGGCGAAACAGTGCTCTTTTCCCCCTCCTTCAATCGCTGTTTTCAGGTTGAATAGTAATGGCATTCGCTTATTTCTTCCGCACCAGGCGCTCGATTTCGGCGCGCGTGGGCGCGGAGGGTTGGGCGCCGAGGCGGGTGACGGAGATCGTCGCGGCGGCGTTGGCGAAACACACCGCGTCGGCCAATGAGCGGCCTTCGCTGAGGGCGACGGCGAGCGCGCCGTTGAAGGTGTCGCCGGCGGCGGTCGTGTCCACCGCCTTCACTTTGCGGACGGGGACGAGTTTGCTCGTTTCGGCGTTGCACAGATATGCGCCTTTCGAGCCAAGCGTGATGATCACGTTTTTCACGCCCTTGCCCATGATCACGCGGGCGGCGGCCTCGGCGCTGGCGGTGTCGGTGACCTTGATGCCGGAGAGAAACTCGGCCTCGGTTTCGTTGGGCGTGATGATCGAGACGAGCTTGAGCAACGAGGCCGGAAGCGGCGCGGCGGGCGCCGGGGCGGGATTCAATATGACGGGCACGCCGTGCTTTTTCGCAAGGCGCGCGGCGGCCGTGATCGACGAAATCGGGTTTTCAAGTTGCGTCACGAGCATGTCGGCGTTTTTGAAGGCGGCCTCGGCGTTTTGAACGTCCTTTGGGAGCAGTTTTTCATTGGCACCCGAGGCGACGGCGATGCTGTTTTCGCCGGACTCGGACACGAAGATGAGCGCGACGCCCGAGGGCGCTTTCGGGTCGCGCTGAATGTGGCGCGTGTTGATTTTGTCGGCCTTGAGTCCCGCGAGCGCCCGGTCGCCAAACATGTCGCGGCCCACGCGGGCGACGAAGGTGACGTCGGCCCCGGCGCGCGCGGCGGCAACGGCCTGGTTGGCGCCCTTGCCCCCGGCGGCGGTCACAAACCGTCCGCCGATGAGCGTTTCACCGGGACGCGGAATGCGTCCGAGTTTTATTATCATGTCGGTGTTGGAGCTGCCGACAACGAGGATGCGAGGTTTTTTCATATTGGGAAAATGGCGTTTAGAGCTTCGAGATGACGAGGAAGGCGATGCCGATGAAGAAGGTAATAAACATGGCGGCGAGGAGCGAGGAGGTGCCCTTGGGCGCGCCCTTGAATTCCTTCCAGATGAACACCCCCCAGACGGCGGCGACCATTGTGGCACACTGGCCGAGCGCGTAGGACAGGGCGGCGCCGGCGGCGGAGGCGGCGATGAGGCTGAACGCCATGCCAAAATTCCAAACCGTGCCGCCGAGGATGCCGACGGCGTGCAGCCGGAGATTGCCCTTGGTGAAGTAGTCGCTCACGGGCACGGGTTCGCCGCGCACGGGTTTTTTCGAGGCGATGGTGTTCCAGACGAAGTTGGAGAGGAAGAGTCCGAGCGCGAACACGACGAGCGCGGTGTAGGGCGTCATCAGGCCGGGCTCGGGCGCGGCGAAGTTTTGAATCATGCCCTTGGAAACAAGGCCGAAGAAACCGCCGCCCATGAGGAGGCCGGCGACGACGGAGATCACGATGCCAAACGCGGAGCCGCCGGACTTGCCGCCGCCGCTCTTGGCGGCCATGAGTTTTTTGTAGGCGAGGGCGTTGAGGACAATGGCGACGGCGACGAGCGCGACGCCGATGTAGAGTTGCGTGGCGTTGCCGACCTCGCCGGGGCGGAAGAATGCGGTCTGCAGCGTGCCGACGACCAGCGCAAGCCCGACGCCAATCGGAAACGCGACGGCGAGGCCGGCGATGTCGATTGCGATGACGAGCAGGATGTTTGAAAGGTTGAACAAAACGCCGCCGAGAAACGCGAGCGCCATGTGGTTGGTGCCGGCCTGCGAGATGTCGGCGAGGAAGGAGCGACCCTCGGAGCCGATGCTCCCGATGGTGAACGCCATGACGAGCGCGGAGAGCAGCACGCCGAGGCCGTAGTCCCAGTAGAAGAGCTGGTATTTCCACTCACGGCTGGCGAGCTTCTGGGTGTTGCCCCACGATCCCCAGCAAAGCATGGTCACGAAGCACAGGATCACCGCGACAGGGTATGATTGTATTGTTAGCATGATGTTTTATATTTTGGGTTTATATTTTGTCTTGCAGGTTTGATGTTGGATAATAACGGCGGAAAAGTGAGACGGGGCGGACGACAGGACGCGCGGCGCGGACGTTTATATTATTTATACTAATTTATACTAATCCAGTTTTCGCACGGACTGCCTGATGACGAGCGAGGTGGGCAGGCACAGTCCGCTTTTCGTCGCGCTCGACGGGGCGCGCATTTCGTCGAGGAGGAGCTTGACGGCGGCGGCGCCCATTTCGAGGTGCGGCTGCGCGACTGTCGTGAGCGGCGGGGAAAGGTGCGCGAGGTAGGGCTGGTCGTCGAAGGCGATCACCGAAATGTCCCCGGGCACGCCGCGGTTTTCCTCGCGCAAGGCTCGCAGGGCGCCGAGCGCGAGAAGATTGCTCATGGCGAAGATCGCCGTGATGTCGGGGGTCGCGCGGATGAGGAGCTTGGTGTCGAGGTAGCCGCTTTGCTCGCCAAAGGAATCGCCGACGACGAGGCGCGGATCAAAGGGAACGCCCCGCTCCTTGAGCGCGGCGGTGTAGCCGCCGACGCGCGCCTCGCTGGGCGCGGTGCCGACCATGCCCCGCAGGCATGCGATGCGGCGGTGGCCGTTGTCGAGCAGGTGCGCGGTGGCGTTTTTCGCGCCGGCGAAATTGTCCGCGCTCACATAGGGCAGGCCGAGGCCGGGGAAGACGCGATCGACCAGCACCAGCGGGCGTTGCTCGCGCGCGTAGCGTTCGAGGTAATCCGGCGTCTGGCCGACCGGGCAAAGAATCATGCCGTCAACCTGCCGCGCCCAGAGCAACTCGATGGACTGCTTTTCAAGCGCGGGGTTTTCCTCGCTGTCGCAAAGCACGATTGAGTAGCCGTGCGTGCGCGCCACGTTGACGACCTGGCTGGCAATGCCGGCGAAAAAGGGATTGGCGATGTCGGGAATTATCAGGCCGATGGTGTGCGTTTTTTTGAGGCGCAGGCCTTTCGCAATCGGGTTTGGCGTGAAGTTTTCCTTCGCGGCGAAGTCCTTGATTGCTTTTTCGGTTTCAGGGCTAATTCGGTATTTCTGGGCCTGTCCGCTGAGCACACGCGAAACCGTGGTTGGCGAAACGCCAAACTTTTCCGAGATGAGCTTTAGGGAGTTGCGAGGCCTGGAATTCATTCCAAGAAAACGGATTATATTGATAACAAAGACAAATGCGCGGGCGGGGGTTTACTGGTTTTGCGCAATCGTTAGAGTTCATTTCAACACGACCGTCAATGAAAAAATAATTCATTGAACATTAAGTAGATGTGAATTAATAAATCAGATTTTTAGTTTCATGGCGCAGGTTAATTTATGCGCCCCCATACCATTGGATAAATAAAGAGCCCCTTTGATTATATCACAACTGAATGATTTACACTAAATTACACTGCAAATCAATCTGCGCAAACGATTGTGTTGACACGAGTGGCATATTTCTTCTCATTGCCAATTCAATCCCGCATTTTGGAAGCCCTACAAGTGCTTCACTTGGTGCCGTTTTTGTCTTCCCTCCCAAAAATCCACACGATTATTCCCTATGAAAAACCTCATCATCGCAGCGATTGCGTCCTCATTGTTACTGGCGAACCTCGCGTCCGCCTTGGATTACTCCGTCGAGCCGGGCAAGCCCGTGAAAATCATCTTCGACACCGACATGGGCAACGATGTCGATGACGCGCTCGCGCTCGCCATGCTCCATTCGTTGCAAAACCGCGGCGTGAGCGAACTGCTCGCCGTCACGCTCACCTATCCGACACCCGACGCGGGGCAATTTGTCGCCGCGGTGAACACCTTTTACGGCAGGCCGAACATTCCCATCGGAGTCACGCCCGACGCCCCCGTCGCCGTTCCCGAAAGCAAGTATCTGAAAGTCGCCGCCTACAAGGACAGCAAGGGAAAGCTGCTTTATCCGGCCAAGTTCAACGCCGCCAAGGCGCCGAAATCGGTTGACTTGATACGCCGCGTGCTGGCCTCCGCCGGCGATCGCGAAATCGTCATGGTGCAAGTTGGTTTTTCCACAAATCTCGCCCGTCTGCTCGAATCCGGCCCGGACGCCATCTCGCCCCTTTCGGGCAAGGAGCTCGTCCGCCAAAAAGTGAAAATCCTCTCCATCATGGCGGGGCAATTTCCACAGGACACCCGCAACAAGAAAAAGCCCGAGTTCAACGTGCGCTGGGACGTGCCCGCCGCGCGCAAACTCGTCGCGGGCTGGCCGACCCCCATCGTGTGGAGCGGCTTTGAAATCGGCAAGGCCGTGCTCTATCCCGCATGGAGCATCGACAACGATTACCGCTACGTGAAAAACCACCCCGTCCAGCAAGCCTACCAGGCCTACAACCCCACGCCGCACGAACGCCCCTGCTGGGATCTCACCTCGGTGGCCTACGCCGTGTGGCCCGGCAAGGACCGCGGTTATTTCACGCTCTCGCCCGCCGGCAACGTCGAATTCGGCCCCGACGGCCACACAAAGTTCGTCGCCGACAAAAACGGCAACAACTACTACCTCATCGTGGACGCCGTGCAAGCCGCGCGCCTGCGCGAGGTCCTGGCGGCGCTCGCCTCCGAGCCGCCGCAGAAAAAGTAAATGCCGCGCGCTTCAAATAACTCTAAAAACAACAAAGCCGCCGCCCGCGCAATTGCGGGCGGCGGCTTTGTTTAATGGCTCGCCAAACGGCGCGCCCAGTTGTCCGATGCGGTCGTGAAGCGCACCGGCAACAGCACCTTTGTTGCCTCGGGCGCGGGGAATTCAGGTTTGTGCGAACGATACGATACGATGCAAGCCCCCGGATCAGTTGCCTCCACCCCGGAGGCGAAGGATGAGACGACGGCTCCACCGAGTGCGAGGCCGGGCACAACCGCGAGTTTATTGACTGTTTTCATTTTTTATAAACTCCGCGCAAAGGCGGAGAGTTTGGTTTCTTTTGGTTTTGTGTTTTTGGTTTCAGACACCGCGACACCACCGTCCGCAAAGACCGCGGGCATCGCGCTGTTCGGAGCCACGCCGCGCAATCGCGACACGCCCCAAATCCTTCAGTTTTGGGATGCCTTGGAAACGCCGCGCCCCACCCCGCCCATGTCGCCCGCACTTTCAAAGAACGCCCGGCGAACGCCCTCCGGCCTCATGATCAAAACCGCCATGCGTGCAATAAACAGGTCCCGTGCCAGGCGCCCAACACACACACCGCGGGGTGTAATTGCGAATGGTAGCAAAACGCAAAGATGCAATCCTTTGGAGTGCGGTGGCAAAGCGAAGCGGCGACACCGCTTTGAGCGATTTGCGCCCGGTGAAAATCTTACGCTGTTCAAAGCGGTGTCGCCGGTCGCTTGCGCTCCCTTTGCCACCGCACTCCAAAATAACTCAGCTTCGTCGCGTATTCCATCAAACGGCTACCAATTGCAATTACACCCCACACCGCGCCAAAACCGGCGTGCGTTTTCCCGCATTCGTCCGCAACGGTGACCGGCAAATGGCGGCGGATTGATGGAAAATGCCACCCCACCGGGATAAGACGCCGTCTCCCGCGCGACCGCCTTCCTGTTTTTTGCGCCTAATCGCGGGGCGAAGTGCAATCAATCGTCCACCGCCGCATTGCGACATACCTTTATTTTCTCAAAATTTTCATTTCCCAAGTCGCGTCGAATCTCCCAACCTCTGGGATTCCCTCATGATCTCTCTCAAAAAGCTTTTCGGCAAAGACCAGAAATTCTACGATCTTCTCGAAGCCAGCGCGGAAGAGTCGCTCACGAGCACCAAGCTCCTTTCAAACTTTCTCCAACGGCTGGACGCGTTTCGCAATTCCTCCACCGATCTCGACGAGTTCATTCACAACCGTCGCAAGGACAAAAAAATCAACAACCGCATCACCGAGGAACTCTGCCGCACCTTCGTGACCCCCATTGAGCGCGAGGACATCGAGGCGCTTTCGACCGCGCTCTACAAAATTCCCAAGACGGTCGAGAAACTCGTTTCGCGCATCTCGGTTTATCCCGGCAAGCTCCCCCGCGAAAGCCTGATCCAGCAGGCCGCCTACTTGAGCAAGGCCGCCGAGTGTGTTGTGAGCATGGTCAAGCAGCTGCGCGGCGGCGCCAACATGGAACGCATCGGCGAGGACAACACCCGCCTGCAATTCATCGAGGGCGAGGGCGACCGGCACCTGCTCGAATTGATAAAGGAACTTTACCAGGGCCCCTACGATGCGAAGGAAACCGTCATTCTCGGTGAATTTTTCGAAATGCTTGAAAAGGCAATCGACCGCTGCCGTGACGCTGGAAACGTGATTTTCCAAATCGTGCTGAAATACTCCTGAGCGGCCCGTCGGCAATCTCCCACCGATAACCTCAGCACGCCGCCCAGCAGTCGCCGCGCCACGCCATGACCCTTTTCCTAATCGTCATCATCGCCGTCCTCGCGTTCGAGTTCATCAACGGCTTTCACGACACCGCCAATTCCATCGCCACAGTCGTATCGACCAAGGTGCTCACGCCCCGCCAGGCCGTCATGATGGCGGCCACCGTCGATCTCGCCGGCGCGCTCATCATGGGCACCAGCGTGGCCATGACAATCGGCGCGGGGCTTGTCGATGTGAGCGTGATCACGATGCCCGCGGTGCTTTGCGCGCTGCTCGGCGCGATTTTTTGGAATCTTTTCACCTGGTGGCTCGGCCTTCCGTCGAGCTCCAGCCACGCGCTCATCGGCGGGCTCTGCGGCGCGGCGGTCGCCTCGGCGCACTGCGACTGGAGCGTGCTGCACTGGTCGGATGTTGACGCGGCGGGCAACATCATCGGCATCTGGCCCAAGGTCATCATGCCCATGCTCATCGCCCCGTGCATCGGCTTCGGCGTGGCGGTGATTGTGATGAGCATTCTCTACATTGTGCTGAAACGCGTGCGCCCCCGCTTCATCAACATGATTTTCGGCAAGCTGCAAATCGTCAGCGCCGCGTGGATGGGATTCAGCCACGGCTCCAACGACGCGCAAAAAGGCATGGGCATCGTCACGCTCGCGCTTTGCACCGCCACCACCAGCGGCCTGTTCGACGACCTGCCCTCGTGGCTATCGTTCCTGCGCACGCCCGAGATGAAGGTGCACACCTGGGTCATTCTTCTTTGCGGCATCACGATGGCCGCCGGCACCGCGATGGGCGGCTGGCGCATCATCAAGACCATGGGGCACAAGATGGTAAAACTTCAGCCCATAAACGGCTTCGCCGCCGAAACCTCCGCGGCGTGCGTGATCGTGGCCGCCACGCATTTCGGCGTGCCGCTCTCGACCACGCACGTCATCTCGACCTCGATCATGGGTGTCGGCGCGGTGAAGCGTTTCAGCGCGGTCAAGTGGGGCATCGTCGGCCGCATCGTCTGGGCCTGGGTGCTCACACTGCCGATCACCTGCCTCGTCGGTTTCGGCCTGATGCGCCTCGCGCATGTCCTGTTCACATTTTGATGCGTCGCGGGCTGGTGGTGGAATAAAACCACCACGAGGATGGCCGCACCTCAGCGCAATCCCAAATGCCGCGCCAACCCGGGTCTGAACAGCAAAACGCATCCGGCCCGACACGATTCAATCAACAAACAACGTCCCGACCCCTTCGCCTGCCCTCGACCCCTTCGCCTGCCCTAAACAACGTCCCGACCCCTTCGCCTGCTCTTTGTTCACTGTTTTGATTGTTGTTCACTTTCTGTTTTTCAGTTCCGTAATAACGCCAACACTTGGTATGGGCGGTTGACTATTCCTTGCCCAACAAGGTCTCTCACCTTGCAAGAGGCACCAAGCTTTCCTTGGCACACACGACGCCAAAAAAGTTCGTAACACATACCCTTGTAACACCTTTTCTTCAATTTGGCTCGCAACACGTTCCCTCTACGGAAACCACCTCGTGGATTTCAGCAAAATATAATCTAATTACATGTTCTTGTGGCACCTTAAATATGCCCCGAACAATAACGGGGGTGCCGTGTCTAACATTAGTGTATTTTGTATAACGTCCATGAATCCAGATGACGTCAGGATCCGTTGATTCGAACTCAGTTCTATTCTTATAAAGAATCGGCCCAACATTTCTATATCCAGCATAGATTCCAATCACTGATATTGCTCGATTATCATATTTTGATGGATTATTAAATAATTCACTAATAGGGACATCGACATAGTCTAATGGTTCAATAGGCATACAGCCAACTGATTTCATCGAAGTGTTCCTTGCACATCCTCCCGTAGCACTGATAAAAATAACGGTGAATAATAAATATATAATATGTTTATTCATACTTCCATTTATAGCTCCCAATTGTTCTAGTTTTTATTTTGTTATCGCGCTTCTCCATTACACGCACGACGGTATTACTTGAAAGTGGACTATGGTGCACTCTTCCAAGATAACTTGGTTTTCCTGAATTATTTACTACCTGATAATCACTATCCTTTTGTCCCGGATACATGTTAGGGTAAGAAAAATCACCTCCACTACTATCATGCGAATGGTAAAAACCTACTACAGTCCCCATATATCCCGGTATGATCCGGAGAGATAGGTAACACTTAATCCGGGGTGATAGGAATTTTTGAAGGGGTCAGGTTGATGTTCGTTGATTCTCATAGACCTTAATTTGATTTTCACGCACGTATTTGCGACCGCTTGAGAGCCTGCCCAAGTCCAGCTTTTTCGCAATCCACCAAACCGGCGCGCTGGTCGGCGACTCCTCCCGGTGCGCCTCCATTGGCTCCGCCCTGTAATTGTTGCGGTCGACCAGGCGGTAACGAACATTCGGATACTGAATTTGCATCGCGCGAGACATGCCCGTGATGCTCCGACTCCCGTTCATTCGGTCAACTTAATTAATCAACAATCATGGGCTCGATCCCTTCAAAAAATTCCTAGGATGCCGACTGCCGGTCTTCCTCCGTTGCGACGGATACGGTCGTGTTCACGATGCGAAAACTTGCGAGCGAACTGGCGGATCGCCAGAACATGAGGGCGAGCGCGGAACAGGCGCAGAGGAGCAAAACCAGGGGAAGCAACGTGCCGTTGGGAATGAGTCCAAGCAGAATGCCCGCCCCGCCACCGATGACGTATTGCACCACGCCGAGCAACGCGGAGGCGGTGCCCGCGCGCCGGGCGCTGACACAGTAAATGGCCTCGGAGGTGAGCCCGCCGAACAGAAAACTAAGGCTGGATATCGCACAGAACAACAGTCCGCAAACGACGACCGCGTTTTCAACGCCGAGCAGCAGGGCCGCGAGCAGCACGCCGAGGCAACCGAGGTGGACGGTAAAGCCAAACCTAAGATTTTTCCGCACACTCATGCGAGAGCATAAATACATGTTCCACTGCCCAACCAGAATCATGCCGACGGAATAGGCCGCAAACATGATGCTGTAGACAGTTGGCGACATCCCGAAATGCGTCATGAAAATAAAGGACGACCCGCTGATGTAAGTGAAGAGCGTTCCCATGATCAGTCCGCTGGAGAGCGCCATTCCGAGGTAACGCCGGTTTTTTATAATCTCCCAGTAGTCTTTGAATACGCCCGCGGGAGTGAGGCGCGAACGCATCTGAATCGGTTGGGTTTCTGGAATGAAAAAACACGCGAACCCCCATGCGGCCAAGGCGAAGACCACGAGAACCCAAAAGATCGCGCGCCAGCCCATGAGGCTGAGTATCACACCACCAATGATGGGCGCAAGGATCGGAGAGATCGACTGCACCTGAATAAGAAAGGTGGGCTTACCCACGAATTGCGGACAGTGGCGCAGACGGGATGGGAAGATCAGTTGTTAAGTTTTTCGAAGTCAACCGGGGAAAGATATCCGAGTG
>NZ_JAQFIT010000019.1:0-55689 GCF_029504805.1 Ereboglobus sp. PH5-5
CGGTTTGAGACCGGGGCGGGAGTGGGCTACCTGATCGACGAGCGAAGCCAGGTGTATTTTGACTATGAATACAACAAGGCCTCGGACTACGAGCGCCCCTGGTCGCTGACGCTCGGCTACCGCCGGGCCTGGTAAGCAAGGTATCAAGCCAAGATTAACCCAAGGGCGCGTTCCAAACAACGCGCCCTTTGTTGTGCCCCGCCTCCCCGCAGTCCGCGCGCGCCTATCCTGCTGCGGTAATAGTCGCGTTGCTAAAAGACAGGTTGTGCGTGCCGTTTGTGATCGACGGGGCGATGAACGAGGAAATGGTTGCCGGCAGAACTGGGCGGAGGAGGCATTGACATCTGCAACAACCTCTGGGTTCACAAGAACGCCGCGGCCCGGAAGCCGATCGTGCTACACGGTTGCGAGTTGGCGTATCCGCCAGCCTGCAGTCTAATATGAACAAGTCTTCGCAAAACGCAAAAGCGATGTGCGCAAAATTTCACCTCGCGGGCATGTGAGCTTGATCAAGATCGTTGCCCCGTCGGTGCGCAGTTTTATACAACAACTTCTTCGTCCATGCCACTAGGCGACTGATTAACTAGGAATTATTCTATCATCCAAAAAACTTTCCCCTATAAAATACCTCCTCAGTTTTGGGCTGTGTTCTTGTCATTACAGCAGCTTGCGTGATTTTTATGTATTTAAAAATGTCTCATTTGAGCCACCAAATAAAGAGGATGGTCTTATGAGAGATGCAGCAATTTCCCTCTGAAATGGTGGATATTGAGGGACTCCGTAGTCTCGGAGTTGGATGCCTCATGGGCGCTTATTTGCTACCTCGCATCGGGTGTGCCCGGGGCGGAGATGGGCTCGTCGCGCGCGACGGGTTTGCCGAAGTCGGGGAAGCCGCCCGGCGTCCAATAAAAGCGTTGCGCAAAGATGAGGCGGCTCCAGCCGTCCTTGCGCTCCTCCTTGACGTGGTAAACGAGCCAGTCCTGTTTGCCGTCGGGCGATTTCACGAAGGAGGCGTGGCCGATCCCAAAGGTCGAGGCCGTCGGCGAAAAGACAGGGTAGGGGTGTTTGCGCCAGGCGTCGCGCGCCAGCGGGTCGTCGCCGGTGAGTTCGAGTATTCCCATTTTATACGTGGGCTGCCAGGAGCCGCTCGCCGAATACACAATGAACACGCGGCCGTCGCGCTGGAGGATTTGCGGCGCCTCGTTGAGGGCGCGCGCTTGCATGGACTCGCCCACGCGCTCCCATTGGAAATCGTCGTTGGCGCAGAGGCGCGAGCGGTTGGCGGAGATTGTCCACGGGTTGCTCATCGGCGCGACATCCAATGGCTTTACGCCGCGCCCATGGGCAATCCGTGGACGGTCTCCGGCAACCGCGTCCGCCTTTGCGCCAACGACGATTACCTGTGGGAGCGCGTCGGCGAATCCGCAAAGGGCCGAGGCCTCCACGAAGCCCCGCAAATTCTCACAAGGGGCGGTCGCACCTTCATCATCTATTCCGCCAGCGGTTCCTGGCAGACCAGCTACAAACTCGGCCTCCTCGAGCTCACAGGCGACGACCCGCTCGCTCCCGGCGCATGGCGCAAACACCCCGAGCCTGTCTTCGCGCCCGCCGCCAAAACGTGGGGCGTCGGGCACGCCTCCTTTGTCAAGTCGCCCGACGGACGCGAGGACTGGATCGTTTATCACGCAAAACTGGAGCGCGCCGACGGCTGGCATCGCGGCATCTTTGCCCAGCCCTTCACATGGACGGAGGATGGTTTCCCCAATTTCGGCACGCCCGTCGCCCCCGGCCAGCCCGTCCGCAGGCCATCACAACGCTCCGTCGGGCCCGATTCGTGAAACACGCGGGAAACAGCGGCGGCCTTTTTTCGCGCGCGCGGTTTCATATTTCATAATTTTTTTTTAGAGGATTCCCGCAATCGCCACATCTTAGGGGCAATTCCAGAAGACCAATCTCCCCAAATATTCATTCCTTTCTTATTTCCCCAACGCTTTTTTCCCGGAGAACAACAGCGCGCCACCACGCTCATTTTTGAGACAACCCACCCCCACTGAACCAATAATGAAAACCAAAATCCAGTCCTCTGAACTGCGGCACCCCCGCCCGGCCGATTGTTTTAGCGACCCGCATCGGGCAAGCTGCCCGCCGCATGATCTCCACGCCTTTGCGTCCCCATGCCCTCCTGTCAGGCGATTGCTCGCGATGTCCTTTTGCTTCGCCGCCATGCTGTCGCTGCTGGCCGCGCCGCCCGCGCAGGCCGGCGACGGTATCTACACGGGCAACAGCGCCAGTTCATGGACTGCGGGCGCCCGCTGGGCCGACATAAATCTGGACGGCAACCGGGACTCGGACGACGTCGCCGGCGGCGCGGGCTCGACCGCATGGATATCCACCGCCCAGTGGACTGCGGATCGCACGATCACTCTCAACATTTCCACGACCTTGGGCTCGCTCATATCAGGTTGCGTCTATGTGCCGCCCGACATCAGCGGCGGAGTCACGCCCCAAGTGCTGGCCGCGGACGTCGATCCCTTGAGCGTTCCGCTGAGCACGATTTTTGCAACCGGTGCGAGGATAATACGCCTTCAGGTAAGCGAGGGCTCAGTGCTCACCTTCGACAACAATGGCTCCGCCTCCCAAATCAAGCACAACGGATGGGGCAATTTTCACATTTATCCGTCGCTGCTGCTCAATAACGACTTGGAGATAACCAATTATACCGGCAAACCGAACGTGGATCCCTTTGTGTCATCAAGCTATGTCCTGCTTTTGCACGGAACAATCGAGGCTGGCGCCGAGGGGTTGAAAACAATCACCTTGATGGCGGGAGCCAGTGGCGAAATCCGGTTTTCGAACACCTCGCAAATTGCCGACGGGGCGGGCCGCGTGGCGCTTGTGCACGACAGCGGCAACCTGCTGCAAATCGCCGGCACAAACAACACCTTTACCGGCGGCCTCACCGTCAATTCGGGAACGCTCCAGATCACGGGGAATGATGGCAGCCTGGGCGCGGTGTCGAATCTTCTGACCGTCAACGACGGCGGCGTTTTGAATCTCTCGCCGGAATCCGGCTCCATGACGATCGACGCCGGGCGTGCCACCACCCTGACATCGGGCAGCGTGGTTTTCGAGACGGGCGCATCAAAGACCACAAATTGGGATGGAGTGATTGATGGCGGAGCCTCATTGGTCATTCGCGGAAGCGGATCGTCCAGCATACTGAACCTGAACGGCGCCAACACCTACGCGGGCGCCACGACGGTCGAGAGCGGGTTCCTTCGCATCAACGGCGACATGTCCGCGGTGACGAGCCCGTTCACAATCGCCTCCGGCGCGCTCCTTGGCGGCACCGGCGTCATCGGCGGGAGCGTGACGATTGCCGCCGGCGCGACGCTCGTGGGCGCAAGCGGGCAGACCCTCGTATTCAACAACGGGCTTGCGCTCGGGGACGCCTCCATCATCTCGGTGACACTCGGGGACACGGGGGCGCAGCCATTCTTTCAGGTAAACGGCGACCTGGCGCTCAACGGCACGATCGATGTGGAGATTTCGGAGGCGTTTGCCCCCGGCGTGTCTCGGCTTTTTGACTACACCGGGACGCTTTCCGGCACCGGCCTGTCAATCGGCACGGTGGCGCCCGAGATTCTGGCCATGGGCGAATTGTTGGTGCTGACCGACACCCCGGGCGCGGTGGATGTCGTCGTCAGCGCCACAACCAAAAACTATTGGAGGGGCGGGAACGGGACATGGTCGGCCGATCCCGGCTCCACAAGCTGGCAAACTTGGAGCGGCGAGACCGGCGCATGGGAGGAAAATTTCGCAACCTTTGCCGGCACCGGCGGCACCGTGCGGGTGGACAACGCCCACGGCCCGGTGCTCGCAACCGGCATGCAGTTCACGAACGACGGCTATGTGCTCACCGGCGGCACGCTCACGCTCAGCGGCACCAAGGCGACATTCCGCCTCGGCACGGGCGCCGCGACGGACTCCGCGATCACCGCCCGCATCGACGCGGCCATTGCCGGGACGACTGACATTTTGAAAAGCGAGGCCGGCACGCTGGTGCTTGGTGGCAACAACACTTTTACAGGGGCCGTGAGAATTGAGAAAGGAGCCATCGAACTCGACAACAGCAGCCTTGCCGAAACAACGGTCACGGGGCGCGCGCGGCTCTCCGGCCACGGCGTGATTCGCGGCAACCTGATCATCGGCGGCACCCTCGCGCCCGGCACGCTGGAAACCACGGGCGCCATGACCGTCGAGGGCAATTACAGGCAGTCAACCGGCACGCTCCTCATCAAGCTTGCCTCGGAGGAATCGCATGACCGGTTGCTGGTATCCGGCTCCGCCTCCCTGAACGGCTCGCTCAGGATTGAGCCGCTGGCCGGTTTCGCCATCCAGCCCGGCGCCATCTATAAAATCATCGAGGCGGGCGCGGGCATTTCGGGAACATTCTCCAACATTTACGAACAGTGGGGGCAGGTGTCGCCCTTGGTGCGTTTCGAGGTGTTTTACGGCGCGCGCGATGTTTCGTTGAGCTTCACCAAGCTGCCCGTGGCCACCATCGGAGCCACTGGCACGCCAAACCAGTTTGCCATCAGTGAGGCGCTGGACGCCGCCGGGGCGCAGGGCTTTGCCGGGGGGCTTGCAAGCGCGCTGCTGTTGCTGCCGACAGAGGACGCGGTTCTGCGCGCCTTGAACGAAATCTCGCCGCAACGCTACCAACGCTGGTTTGAGCAGGCGGCTTACTCGACCGGCATGACAATGCGCGCGGCGGAGCACCACTTGGCGCGCGTCCCCGACGGCAGCAAGTGGGTTTTGTGGGCCCAGGGCGTGTCGAGGGACAGCCGTTTCTCGTCCACGGATGACATTCCGCAAGCCGACGCGGATGCCCGCGGCGTCATCGTCGGCATGTCACGGGCCTGGGGCAAACGCTTCAAGTCAACCCTGCTCGTCAGCTTTACCGATGAGCAAATAGACCTCGATGCCGCCGACAGCCGGACGGACGTTGGACGTTATCTCGTCGCGCTCGGCGGACGTTATGATTACAAGCGCTTTTTTCTGGATGTCATCGCTGGCGGAGGCGTGGCCGCGCTCGACAATTATCGTGTCGCGGGCATCCCCGGTTACAACCGCGCCGCCGAGGGCGACACCAACAGCAGCGAGGCGTTTGCCGGCATGCGGCTCGGCTGGCGCTTGAAGGACAGATACTTCGACGTCACGCCCTACATCGGCGCCCAATACATCTATTGGAAAGCCTCGGGGCTTCAGGAAACCGGGGCGGATGACGCGGCATTGCGCGTCGGCGGGCAATCCGCCAAATCCTTCACCGCGCGGGTCGGCATGAGCGTGGCCAAGACCTTCCGGATCGGCTCCCTCGTCGTCACGCCGGTGCTGGAGAGCGCGGCCTCGCAGGAATTTTGCGACGGCCACAGGACGATAAACGCCTCGATGGGCGGGCAATCGTTTGCCATCCGCACACCAAACCTGAGCGATTCGATCTACGGCGTGACCGCAAGCGCCGGCGTGAACATCGCTTGCGGCGAGAACACCTTGGTCGTCGCCCGCTTCACCGGGGAGTGGTCGCCGTTTGTCGAACGCGCCACCTCCTTGGACATAGGACTGCAACTGCGTTTCTAAAACAAACCCCAAACACCACTCCCCTCCATTACCATGACAACTCATTTTTGCTCCCTCCTCCGCGCCCCCGGACGCCTCCCCGCCGTGTTTCTTTTCCTGTTTTTTGGCGCGTTGCTCGCCACCGCCGGCCCCCGGGCTTGGGGGCGGAACACCGGAACAATCGAAGGGCGGGTTTACAATCCTGCTTCCAAGGAATACGTGCCAAACGCGGAAATCTCGCTCGCCGGCTCGGCGCAACGCATTTACTCTGACGACAATGGCGGGTTCCGCTTTTTCGACGTCCCCGCGGGCCGCGCGGAGCTGACGGTGTTTTACTCGGGCTACAACACCGCCCGCGCATCGGTTAACGTGATCGCGGGCCAAACGGTCGAGTGCGAAATCAGCCTGATCAACAGCGAGGCCGGCGAGCCGGCCTCGAAAGACGGCGAAACCGTCGTCTTGGAACGCTTCGTGGTTTCCGCCGAGCGCGAGGGCGACGCCAGGGCCATCATGGAGCAGCGGCGCGCCCTCAACATCGCCAACAGCGTCTCCACCGACGCCTATGGCGACATCCCGGACGGCAACATCGGCGAGTTTCTCAAGCACATGCCCGGCGTGGATTTGGAGACCAACTTGCACGGCGACATCGTCGCCGCGCGCATTGGCGGCATGAGCCCGGAATACGGCGCCGTCACAATCGACGGCATGAGCATCGCCAGCGCCAATGCCAACGACGCCGACGTGCGCGCCTTCAACTTCGAGCAATACACCATCGACAGCGTCGAGTCCATAGAGGTGTCGAAAACGATAAGCGCGGACGTGCCCGCCAGCGCCCCCGCCGGCACCATCAACCTCAAACCCAGGCGCTCCTTCAATCGCAAGGGCAGGCAGGTCGTGATACAAACCAGTTTCACCGCGGGCGAGGGCGACTGGGACCTGCGCAAAACCCACGGCCCCGATGACGACAAGCATTTCAAGGTCCGTCCCACCGTGCGGCTGGCCTATTCCGATGTCTTTTTCAACAGGCGGCTCGGCGTCGTGCTCACCCTGAACCAGTCGAGCATCTATTCCTCCAGCGGCTACACCACGCTCTATTACAATTACCTGGCCACCGATCCCGACCCGCTTGTGGCCAGCCACTTCACCCTTTATAGCGAGGCCCGCATAACCGACAGGCTCAACGCGTCGCTCGCGATGGATTTCAAGGCCACCAGAAACCTGACGCTCTCCCTGTCGCTCATAACCAACCGCACCACGCTCAACTCCACGCAACGCAATGTCGTCTTTGAGACGCCGGGCAGCGGCGCGAGCGGCCGCGCAAAACTCACCCACGGCCCGGACCCGATGACCAGTTTCAGCACAACGACCGGCGAAATCCGCGTCTCCCCCGCCTCCGTTCACAAGAAGGGCGAGAGCTACGCGGTGCAGCCCAAATTCGAATGGCGCCTCGGGAGGCTGCAGCTCGACGGACGCTTTTCCCTGTCCCAGTCTAAAAGCTGGTATAACCCGCTCTCGGAACTCGGCTCGGTCAGGCAGCAAGGCGGGCGCACGGTCTCGGGTGTTTCCTACGCGGCGGAACGCTCCTCCTCGATGGACGGCGACTGGAAAGTGACGCAAACAGGAGGCCCCGATATCAGCGAGGCCACCGGATACAGCGGCGGCGGCATCGGCGCCTCCCAAGGAAACATAATCGTCGATGACGGACGCCGGGCGCTCACCAAAATGAAAACCGGCGACATTCAGGGCAAGCTGACCACGCGCTGGCCCGTCCCCATTGAATGGAAAGCCGGCGCCAGGGTGGACCAGGAGGAACGGGAATACAGAAACACCTCCGACGCCAACGTCTACGCCTACACCGGTCCGGGCAGCGGCACGGGAGCCCTCGCCGAATACAACTCCCCCTTCGAGTTCAACACCAAAGCCACCGATGCGGGAATCACCTCCATTTCGGGCAACAACATATTCATGCCCAACCTGATCGGCATCGGCAAACTCTACCTGGAGCACCCGGGATGGTTTACGCAGGACCTGACCAACTCCCGATTTGAAAACGCCTATGTCAACAGCAACCGCGACATGAAGGAAACCGTGTGGGCTGGATTCCTGATGGGCACCGCCCAGATACACCGCCTGACCGTTCGCGCCGGTCTGCGATGGGAAGGCACTTGGACCGAGGCTCGCGAGCCCGACGCCCTGACCGCGCAAGAAGTCAGGGACGCGGGCTACGCCATCAGCGCCGGCAAGGCCACGACCATCGAAGGCCTGCAATACCAGTTCTTGTCCAGGCCGTTCCGGACGCGCAAGGCGAATTACGACCACCTCTTCCCCAGCATGGTGCTCAAGTATAATATCGCCTCAAACCTGGACGCCCAAGTGGGCTATGCCCGCACCATCCGCCGCCCCGCCCCCAATCACATCGCGGGCACATGGATCGTCCGCGACGACGACACCGGCCACCCGAACCCCTACGTCACCACCGGCAATATCAACTTGAAACCGGAGGAGGCCGACAGCCTGGCCGCGCGCATCGCCTATTATTTCAAACCCTCCGGCTTTCTCGCGCTGACCCTGACCCAGCGCGACATCCGAAACCTGCACGAAACCACATGGCTCACCGCCGAGGAATTCGGCAACACCGACCCGATCTATGAAGACTATGACTTCCGGACGACCTCAAATGTCGGCTCCCCCATCAGGATACGGGGCTTGGAGCTGGAATGCCGCCAAAGCCTCGGCTTTCTCCTCAAGGGCCTGCGCTTCCGCGCCAACTACACGCGCACCTACAGCGCCGACCGCATCCTTCTGGGCATCTCGCCAAACACCATAAACGCTGGATTGTCCTACTCCCGCGGACGCCTGAGCCTGAACATAAACACCACCTGGCGCGATGACACCTACACAAACAACACCGACGGAACCCGTTGGTATCGCCACCGCCAGACAGTCGATTTCGACGCCAGCCTCAAACTGACCAGATACCTGACCCTCAGCGTCGCCGGGCGCAACATAACCAGCGAACCCCGCATCCTGATGGGCACCACGGGCACGGCGCCATCCCCGGTCATAACCGCCGCGCGCCAATATGCCGTCACTCTTCCAGTATGGTCATTCAGCCTCAAGGCCGTTTTCTGACACACGCAATTTTTATAAAAACAACAAACAACAATCAAATGAACTCCGCTTACCACCTCGCTCTCGCGCTCACCCTCGTCCTGCTTGGCCTCTCTCCCGCCGCCGCTCGCGCGCAATCCCCCGGCTCGCCCCCCGCGCCGGACCAACCATCGCTCAACAATAAAAAAATCGACGGCTACAAGGGCATTTGGTTCACGCTCGGCCAGTTCGGCCCCCATGGCGACAAATACTCCGGCGGCCTCGCCACCTACACCGCCAAGCACATCCCCCTCGCCATCCATTCGCCCGAGGCGCAAAAAACGTTTTTTGTCTATGGCGGCATCACGCCCGACCGCAAAAGCGCCGCCGAACTCGACGGACGCGACACCAAAAACCGCGCCTATGGCAACTACCTGCTCTGCATGGCCGGAAGCTACGACCACAAAACCAACACCGTCTCCAAGCCCGTGATTGTGCATGATAAAAACGGCGTCTTCGACCCGCATGACAACCCGTCGTTGGCGATGGATTCCGACGGATACCTTTGGGTGTTTGTCAGCGGCCGCGGCAGGCGGCGGCCCGGCTTTGTTTATAAAAGCGCCAAGCCGTATGAAGCCGGCGAATTTCGCCAGGTCCTCAAGGGCGAGTTCACCTACCCGCAGCCCAAATATATTCCCGGAAAAGGCTTCCTGCATCTGTTCACAAAATACACCGGCACCCGCCTCCTCTACTTCAACACAAGCCCCGACGGCCGCGAATGGACGGCGCACAAACCTCTCGCCGTAATCAAACGTCCCGGCGACAAAAGAAGCGGCCATTATCAAATCAGCGGTCAGCGCGGGGAAAAAATCGCGTTCTTCTTCAACTGGCACCCCGGCGGCAACGTCGATAAACGCACCAATATATATTATCTACAGACGACCGATTTCGGAAAAACCTGGACCACCGCGGACGGCGCCCGCGTTTCCACGCCCGTCAGGGACCTGGCCAGCCCGGCACTCGTCAGCGAGTTCTTTAGTAAAAACATGAACGTCTATATAAAAGACATGACATTCGATGATGACGGAAACCCGGTCGCACTTTATGTATCCGGCAAGGGACACAAACCCGGCCCTGACAACGGCCCCAAGGACTGGCAGGTGATCCGCTGGAACGGACGCAAATGGGAAAACCGAAAAATCACCACCTCCGACCATAATTACGACACGGGCAGCCTCTGGATTTCAGGCCGGAAATGGACGGTCGTCGCCCCCACTGAAAACAGCCCCCAGAAATGGGGCGGCGGGGGCGAGGTTGTCATGTGGGAAAGCCAGGACGACGGCAAAACATGGAAGCGCACCCGACAAATCACCCGCGATAGCCGCCTCAATCACAATTACGTTCGCAAGGTCGTCAACGGAGCCAACCCGTTCATGTATTTTTGGGCCGACGGCAACCCGCACGAACCAAGCCAGTCGCAGTTGTATTTTGGCGACACCAACGGCAACGCCTGGGTGCTGCCATATCAAATGCAAGGCGACCGGGCGACACCCGCGCCGCTGCAAACTTCGAAATAGCAAAATGTCCATACGACATTGACCGGAGGAGGCGAACAAGACACTCGCACTCCCCGAACCCTCGCGCGGCTTTTCTGGCAACCACCGAGCCTGATCCATTTTCAGAACCGATCATGACGATTCAAAACCTCCTCAAACCCTGCGGCCTCGCCGCGCTTCTTCTCGCCGCGCTCACCACCTCCGCGGCAACGCCCGCCATTACCATGACACCCTTTGGCACACTCCCCGACGGCCGCGCCGCTCAACTCTACACACTCACCAACATCCAGGGATCCAAGGTCGCCATCACCAACTACGGCGGCATCGTGGTGCGCGTTATTGTTCCGGACCGCGAAGGCAATCTCGCCGACGTTGTCCTCGGCTACAACGATGTCTCCGACTACACAAAGGATTCGCCCTATTTTGGCGCGCTCATCGGCCGCTATGGCAACCGCATCGCGAAAGGCCGGTTCACTCTCGACGGCCGGACCCACAAACTTGCCACGAACAATGATCCCGGCGGTCTCCCGTGCTCGCTTCACGGCGGCAACGCCGGTTTCGACAAAGCGCTCTGGGATGCCACACCCGTCGCTGAAAAAGACACCACCGGCCTCCGCCTCCACTACGTGAGCAAGGACGGCGAGGAAGGCTTTCCCGGCAACCTCGACGTGACCGTGACGTATTGGTTCAACAACAAAAACGAACTTCGCATCGAATACGCCGCCACGACCGACAAAGCCACGCCCGTCAACCTCACCAACCACTCCTACTTCAACCTTCGCGGGGAGGGAACCGGCAACATTCTGGGCCACGTCCTCACACTCAACGCCTCGACCTACACACCCGTTGACAAAGGCCTGATCCCGACTGGCGAAATCGCGTCCGTCGCCGGCACGCCTTTTGATTTCACCACGCCGCACGGCATTGGCGAACGCATCAGGCAAAAGCACGAACAACTCACCTTCGGCGGCGGTTACGACCACAACTGGATTCTCGACCGTGGCAACGCCGGGGCGCGCGTCCTCGTAAAAGCCGCCGAAGTTTTCGAGCCCGTCACCGGACGCGTGCTCGAGGTGCTCACCTCCGAGCCCGCGATTCAGTTTTACTGCGGCAATTTTCTCGGGGGCTCAAACATCGGCAAAAGCAGGCGCCCCTACGAAAAACACAGCGGCTTCTGCCTTGAAACGCAGCACTCGCCCGACTCGCCGAACCAGCCCCGCTTTCCAAGCACAATCCTCCGCCCCGGAACCCGCTACGAAACCACGACAACATTTCGCTTCTCCACGCGATGAAAATTCGCCCACCACAAACCCTCTGCGCAATCGCCGCGATCCTGGTCACAGCCCTCGCCTCGTGCGCCAAGCCCGAAAAAAGCGTCACCTATAAAAATCCGATCAACGTCGCATTCGGCGATCCGTTTGTGTTAAAGGCATCCGACGGCAAATACTACATGTATGGCACGTCCGAAAACGAAAAGGGCTTTCGCGCGTGCGTCTCCGACGACCTCGCAAACTGGACGGATATCGGTCGCGTTTACGAAGGCGCGCTGCCCGAATCGTGGACGCTGAAAAATTTCTGGGCCCCCGAGGTCTATGAAATCAACAAAAAATACTACATGCTATTTAGCGCCGACTGGAAGGAGAACCCGGCGAACGAGCTGGAGAACTTTCGCATCGGCGTCGCCGTGTCCGACAGCCCGCGCGGACCGTTCAAGGACTTGATGAACCGCCCGATTTTTGATCCCGGCTATCCGATTATCGACGCCAACCTCTGGTTCGAAAACGGACGTGTGTTTTTATACTATTCGCGCTGCTGTTATAAAAATCCCGTCGCCAGCGAAGTCGCCGACTGGGCGAAACAACGCGGCTGGTTCAAAGAAATCGAGGAAAGCTGGATTTACGGCGTCGAGATCAAGCCCGATTTCTCCGGCATCATCGGCGAGCCGAGACTCCTGTTGCGCCCGCCCTTGAAAATGGACGACACCCAGGCCGAATGGGAAAGCCGCTCCGTCACCTCGCGCGAAGTCAACCGCCGATGGACCGAGGGATCGTTTATATTCAAGAAAAACGGCACTTATTACATGATGTATTCGGCCAATTATTACGGCGGCCAAAACTACGCCGTTGGTTACGCCACATCGGACAACCCTCTCGGCCCGTTCAAGAAGGCCGAAAATAATCCCGTGCTCCAGAAAAACACCGACAACGGAGGCGACGTCACCGGCACCGGCCACAACATGGTTTTCACGCATGCCAACGGCACCCTGTATTGTGTTTATCACGGCCGCACCACAAAGACAGGCAATAGGCGTGTCGTTTTCATAGACCCCTTAGAAATCAAACCTAATGGCCAACTCATTGTGAACGGCCCCACAACAACACCCCAAACCATAAAGTGAAAACTGTTATTGTTTGGTAATCCACAAAGTCGCTTTTATGAGACAGTGACGCTTAGAAATGGGAGGCACGGCGGCTTCCTCGACGCGCAATGCTGAACTTACGGTATGATCCGGTCACTCTGTTTGCCGGTGTGGTGGACGAGTTTTCGCGTTCCCGCATTTTTCAAGATATCGCAAATGAAGATATTCGCTGACCGATTTACTCACTTTTTTCGGATTGCCTTGGGTTTTCCCTGTTGGATTTCAGTGAGAACATGGTGGACGCTGAGGGACTCCGTAATATCAGAGTTAAGTGTATTATGGTTGCTGTTTGGTTGTTATTTCTCAAGCCAATGATGCATTTCGTTTTCATGCATTGCATGAACTAGGGAGTGTTTTCAAAATAAAGATAAGTATTTAAGCCAGATGAGAGAGCAAACGAGGAAGAGCATGGAGGCGAACGAGGAATATTGTTTGTCATAGCGTGTGGCGATGCGACGAAAGGCCTTGATTTTGGCAAAGAGATTTTCAATGCGGTGGCGCTCGCGATACAAATGCTCGTCAAAAGGCGATGCTGCCCGGACGGAACATCATGGACTGGGGCTCGACGGTGCAGACCAAATACGGGCATCAGGAGGGTGCTCGCGTCGACTACAAGCCGACCAGTCATGGGCGCAAAAGTTTTCATTCGCTTGTGGCGGTGTCGGCTGGCGCGCGACTTTGCGTGGACTACCGGTTCCGCGGCAGGGGCGCGGTGAGCGCGAGCCATTGGAGCGAGGCGATGGAGGAGGCGCGCTGGGAAAATCCAACTGGTTCGATCGCGGCGACATCGGATTTGGAAACGAGGCGCTCATGTGCTGGCACGAGCAGCGCGAGAGCGCACCGCGTTATCTGTTCAAGCCGAAACAAAACAAGAACTTGCGCGGAGCAATCCCCTCCATCGCCGAGGAGGCGTGGCAGGCGCCTGCGCACGAGGGTGTCTGGCAAACGGCTGAGACGCGCGTGCGATTGGAGGGCTGGAGTTGCGAGCGGCGCGTGGTGGTGGCGCCGCGGCGTGATCAATGCGAACTGTGGAAACTCGCGAGGCACAAATACACGGCCTATGTGAGCGACCTGCCCGAAGAGCGATGCAACGGCTGGCAAATCCTCGCGCTGTATCGGGAGCGGGCGAACACGGAGAATGTTTTCGACGAGCTCAAGAACCAGTGGGGCTTCAACGGCTTTTGCTCGGGCAAGAAGGCGGTTAGTGCATTGGCGGCCGGGATGATGCTGGCGGCTTACCTATGGAGCGTGCCCATCCGGCTGATGGGGCGGACAGACAAGCATGTGGAGTTGGTGAAAAGTCGACGATGGCTGCCGCCGATAGCGGCAAGGCTGGTGGAAAGCGACAGGCAAAAGTTGGTGAGCTTGTGCGCGTAACCACCACCTTTCGCGCCGCGCCTGCCCCGATGCGCACGAAAAATAACACTCTGGCAATCACCATAAAATCATTTGAAGTGACTTGCCTCGGGGGACATTGCACTTTTTTCGGCCATGTCCGCTTCGCCCCCCTTGGTTTCCGCTAATAAAAGAAAAATTCCCTTCGCATGGGAGATTGTTGCCTGGCTTTGGCTCGCCTACTTCATGAACCAGGCCGACCGGCAGCTTTACAGCGTCGTCCAAAAACAGGTGCAGGACGCCCTGAGCTTGAGCGACATCCAGGCCGGGCTGGTCAACACCGTGCTCATCGCCTCGATGGCGGTGATGATGCCCATCGCCGGCATCGTCGGGGATCGCGTCTCCCGCCGCCGCATCATCCTGTTCAGCCTGCTGGCGTGGAGCCTTGCGACGATGCTGACCGGCTTCACCAACGGCCTTGTTTCGCTCATCGTCGTGCGCAGCCTGGCGACCGCCGTGGGCGAGGCGTTTTTCCTTCCCGCCGCCACCGCGATGATCGGCCAGTATCACGTCAAGACGCGAGGGCAGGCGCTCGCGATTTACCAGACCGCGCAGTATTTCGGCGCGGTATCGTGCGGCTGGGCAGGCGGTTGGATCGCGGGGAAATACGGTTGGGAACACTCCTTCTGGTTGTTCGGCGGCGCGGGTGTTATTCTCGTCGCGCTGATGTGGCGCCGTTTGAAGGACGCGCCCAAAACCGCCGCCACCACCGCCGCGCGCGAGCCGATCGGGGCCGTTCTTGGCGCGTTGGTGCGCACGCCGACCGCGCTGGTGCTGACGCTCGCGCTGGGTTGCTCGACCTTTGTCAACATGGGCTGTCTTTCCTGGATGCCCACGTATTTGCAGTTGGAGCCGTTCAATCTCACGCCCGCGAAGGCCGGCGTTTTTAGCATGCTTTATTACCAGATTTTCTCCTTCGCCGGCGTGCTCCTTGGCGGACGCATCTCGGACAAGATTGTCGGGAACCGTCCCTCGTTCCGCGTCGAGTTGTCCGGCATGGCGCTTTTGTTGTGCGTGCCCACGCTCTATACCATGGGCGCGACGCACAACCTCTGGCTTGTTTACGCGATGCTTGGCGCGTTCGGTTTCTTCCGCGGTCTCTACGATTCCAATATCTACGCGTCGCTCTTCGATGTCACCTCGCCGCGCCACCATTCCACGGCCACCGGTTTGATGACCGGTTTTTCGTTCGGCGTCGGTTCGCTTGCCCCGCTTTTCCTGGGCGCGATCAAGCAGTCCTACGCGCTCAGCACCGGCATCTCGCTGCTCGGGGCCGTTTATGTTGTGGGCAGCCTTGCGCTCCTCGTCACCGCGCGCGTGTTTTTCCCCTCCGATTTTGCCCGCAACCGTCAAAGCATTCCTTCCTCAAACAACGACAACCAATAAAAAACCACCATGAAGAAAATCATCCTCCTCGCACTTTTGGCATTTGTTCCCCTGCTTGCCCGCGCTCAAAGCAGCGCGCCCTACAC
This sequence comes from Ereboglobus sp. PH5-5, assembly GCF_029504805.1. NCBI lineage: Bacteria > Pseudomonadati > Verrucomicrobiota > Opitutia > Opitutales > Opitutaceae > Ereboglobus > Ereboglobus sp. PH5-5. The sequence continues at coordinate 15,552 of NZ_JAQFIT010000019.1, forward strand.
CGACGGCCCCGTTTGGGAAATGACGCTCGTGCGCACCAAGCACGGCATGGCCGACGAATACCTGCGCAGCATCACCAAGACGTTCTGGGCCGTCATGGAGGAGGCGAAAAAGCAGGGAATCATCATGGATTTCAAAGTCTTCTACGGCCTGGCCTCGTCGCCGTCGGACTATGATGTCATTTTGCTCACGCAAACCAAGGACATGGCCTATCGCGACAAGGCCCGCGAGCTGCTCGATCCCATTGTGATAAAGCTTGAGGGCAACACCGCGAAGCAGCGCGAGACGACGAGTGTGCGTCTCGATATGCGCGATGTTTTGGGTTACAAATTGATGCGCGAAATCTACCTCGACGGCGGGCCCGCCGCCAAGAAGGGGAATAAGTAAAACAGAACGACCCCGTGGGGGCGCACCTTGCGTGCGCCCTGGTGCCGGCCCGCTTTGTGCATACGTGCGCAAACAGTCTTTCGCATGCGAGGGCGCGCGCAAGGCGCGCCCCATAAGATGGAAATCTATATTATGAAAAGAACGAAAGACATGCCCCGGCGCTTCTGGAATATTTTGTATTTTGCCGCGTGGTTGGTTTTGGCTGCAAACCTGTCCGCAAATTCGGGAAACAATGTTATATACATCGGAGCGGAGGGAAAAGAGGCGTCCGCCAAGGAATTGGCCGACGCTTACAAGCAGCTTGCCACAACCGGTGGCGTGATTGTGTTGCGCGGGCCTGTGCGCATAAAAGGCAACTTTGAAGCGCCCGCTCACGACGCGCCCGTCACCGTGACCGGCAGTCTCGACGGCGCGAGAAACGCCTCCGCGAAACTGATATTAAACGCATCCTATCGCGTCAACGGCCCGACGACTTTCGAGCGTCTCATGTTTGTGACGGAGGGCGCGGATTATCGTTATCTCCACTGCAACGGCCACGCGGTTGTGCTTGGCGGGGGCATTGTCTGCCAGTCTCCGCCGAAGGGCAAGTATCCCACCATCGTCGGCGCGTCCCAAAACAAAACGCGCGGACGATCCGGCTCGAATGTCACCATCAACAGCGGCCAGTGGTATACCGTGGTGGGCGGCGCGATTGACGAGGCCGCGCCCACAAATGGAAACCTCAAGATGGTCGTCAACGGCGGGCGTTTTTACGGCGCGGTGTGCGCGGCGGGCGTCGGGCGACACACGGGCGACGCGGAACTGGTGATCAACGGCGGCACTTTTTATAATAGTGTTTCCGGCCTCGGAAACATAGCCGCGGCATCGCTGTCAGGAGCCATTCGCGTCACCATAAACGACGGGCGTTTTTATAATGCAATTTCGGCCACGCGGAATAATGAAACGGAGTTTTCCGGCTCCTACACACTGTCAATTAATGGCGGCATTTTCACCTCGGTCACAGGCATCACCGGCACGCGCGGCGTGCGTGGCGGCGCGAAGTCTTCCGTCGTGGTGAATCCGGCGTCGCTGCTCGACGAGAAGATCAGGGGCAGCCTTTCGTTTATCAATCCGATCATCAAAGGCGCCGATCCGTGTGTGTTTTTGCATGACGGTTATTATTATTGCACGACCACGGGCGGCTCGCGGCTCACGGGCTACAAGGCTGCGAATCTCTCCGATTTTCCATACGCCCAGCCGGTGACCATTTGGCAGCCGCCGCCCCGGCGCGAGTTTTCAAAAAACCTCTGGTCGCCGAAAATATATTATTTCGGCGCGGAGGATGTCGGCGAAAAACTGGCGGGCCACTATCTCTACGTTTCGGCCAACGACGGCAGTGACAACGCCGCCGCCGACCAGCGCATGTATGTGTTGCGCAGCCTGAGTGGCGATCCGCTCGGCCCCTACGGTTCGCCGACGGACGGCGAGTTAAACGTGCCCGCGCGAATGATCGCCGCGCAGGGGAAAAAGTTCAATCGCGAGTGGACCGTCGGCCCGAAGGTTTTGCATCATAACGGAAAACTTTACTTCATTTGGGTGGGACGCATCGGCGACAGAAACTCGCGCAATGTCGGCGATCACTGGCAGTGTCTTTACATCGACGAGATGATCAATCCGTGGACGGTCTCCGGCAAACCCGCGATGATATGCCGCCCGACGCTCGATTGGGAAAAACACGGCGCCGGGCGCGCGAGCGACGGACGCATGCTGCCCGAGGTTGTCGAGGGGGGCGCACCGGTTTACAGCGCCGACGGCACGCTCTACCTGCTCTACGCGGCGAGCGGATACTGGACGCCGCACTACGCGATCGGATTGATGAAACTGATCGGCGACGACCCGATGAATCCGCGCCATTGGCAAAAGGCGACGCAGCCGATCTTCAAGGCCTCGAAGGGTGTGATCGGCCCCGGTAACGCCTGTTATGTGCCGTCGCCCGAGGGCAACTCTCACTGGGCGATTTATCACGCCTATGTCGGGAAAAAAACAAAAGGCGTGCCGAGGCAGTTGTTCGCCGAGCCCTACGAGGCGAACGACAGGGGCGTTGCGATCAGCGCCGGCGAGCCGCTTCCGCTCGGCACGCCGCTGAAGATCGAGGCAAACCCGATGCCTCTGCGGAAAAAAATCAGCGGCTTCACCGAGCCGCTTCCGCCACCCGATCCCGCGCTTGCGGCGGACGCCAAGGACATCGCGCCGCTACCCTCCTGGCGGCAACCTCCACGAGCCCGGACGCAACAACAGCAGCAACAATCGCAGCAACAACAAACGCCCAACGCATACCGTCCGTCGCCGACCGACTGGCGTTTTGACAAGGGCCCCGATCCGAAAACGAAAGGCGACCTTCGCCTCTCGGGAAACACGCTCCGGCTGACCGCCGATTTCAGCCGTGGCAAACGTTACGTCGGCGCGGTGTGCCCCGTTGCGTTTCCCGACGTTTCGAGGGTGAGTTTCAACATAAGGACCAATCAGAAAAAACTTTTGGTGCGGCTCAAGGATCGGACGGGGCAAATCCACCAGCACGGTTTTAACACCAAGCCGGGGGAGCCGGAAACGATTGTCGTTCCGTTCGAGGCCGGGCTCAGCGGCAAACCCTGGGGCGGCGCGAACGACGGCAAGATGCACCTGCCCGTCGGCGAGTTCGAGATCATCCTCGCCGCGGAGCACGCGGGGCGCGAGGGGTTTTGCGAAATCACCGACGTGCGCCTGATCGCCGGGCCTCCCGCAAAGCCGGCGGAGCCGCTGCGGCTCGACGACTACGACGCGCGCAAAATCACCGTCAACGGCAACGCGGCCGTCGAGAACCGGGGCAACTCGCTCGTCGTCACGATTTCCGCCGGGCAAAAAATATCCTGGCCCGGAATCAATTTGCGTCCGCAAAACGGCACGCAGTTTTTCGACCTCGCCCGTTGCTCGGTTCTTGCGATGGACGTGCGCAATCTCACCGGCGCGCAGATAGGCATCAAGTGCCAGATCGAAAATCCCGGCTCCAACGGACGCGAGAATTGCATACGCGGCGGCATCGCGCTCAACGCGGGCGAGTCCGGCACGATGCGCGTGCGCTACTACCGCAACGGCATCGTCCCGGACGACGTGAAAATCGAGGGCGTGAAAAACTCACCCGAGGGGTTGAAGGGCCGCTGCACGCTCAATCTGGCGCGCATCACAAACATCATGCTCTTTGCGAATCCGCTGGGCGCGGAGGTGAAGTTCGAGGTGAGCAACATTCGACTGGAGGAACCTTTCGCCGGCGCGCCCGACGCGCTCAAAAGCGCCTCGACATTTTATCCCGCGTTCGACCGTTACGGACAATACAAGCACAAGGACTGGCCCGGAAAAACGCGCGCCGACACGGACCTCGCGAAAGACCTCGCCGACGAGGACGCCGATCTCGCCGCCAACCCGCGCCCGCCCTCGTTCAACCGTTACGGCGGCTGGGCCGACGGCCCGGCGCTTGAGGCGACCGGCGCGTTTCGCACGGCGAAGCACGGCGGCATGTGGTGGCTGGTTGATCCCGATGGGAAGTTGTTTTTTTCGCACGGCATCAACCAATTTTATAATGCGGAGCTGACCGGCGTCACATTGCGCGAGCATTATTTCGAAAACCTTCCCGAAAAAAATTCCCCCGGGGGGCGCGGCCTCTGGCGCAAGCAGGCTTACCTGGCGGGCACGCCGAATTTCTATCGCGACAAAAAAGTAACGCCCGACGCCTTTGATTTTTTCGGCGCCAACCTCCGCCGCAAACACGGCGACGACTGGGCCGGCGCGCACAAAAAACGCCTCTACGCGCGCGCCGAAAGCTGGGGTGTCAACACGCTGGCAAACTGGACGCACAAGGATTACATCCGCGACGGACGCATGCCCTACGTCGGCCAGGTCGGCACGCCCGACGCGGTCACGATCAAGGGCCACGGCGGAAGCGCGGCGCGCTTTTTTCAGGACGTGTTCGATCCGGGCTTTGAGGAGGCTATCGAAAAGGCGCTGCGAAAAAATTGGGCCTTCGCCGCGAACGATCCCATGTGCATCGGTTTCTTCGTGGACAACGAGCACGCGTGGGGCGGCGAGACCGCGCTCGCCGAGGCCGTTTTGCGCAGCCCCGCCTCGCAGCCTGCCAAGCGCGAGTTTGCCCGCAGGCTGGAGGAAAAATACGGCGGCATCTCCAACCTCAACGCCGCGTGGAAAACCAGGCACGCGTCGTTCGCGGCCTTTCTCTCCTCGACGCAGCCGCCGGATCGCGCGGCGGCGCGCGCCGACCTGGTTGAGTTCAACAACGCCCTGAGCGACCGTTATTTTGAGGGCGCGCGAAACGCGGTTCGCCGTTTTGCGCCCGGACGGCTTTATCTCGGCTGCCGTTTTCAAACGGTGCCGTCCGCCGCAATCATGCGCTCCGCCGCGAAATTTTGCGATGTCGTCAGTTTCAATCTCTACGAGTTCAGCGTGGAGGCGCTTCGCCTGCCCGACGCGATCGACACGCCGGTCATCATTGGCGAATTCCATTTCGGCACGATAGCCAACGGCCATTTTCATCCGGGGCTGCAAGGATGCGCCGACGATGCGGATCGCGCCCGCGCCTACCGGCGCTATGTGGAAGGCGCGTTGCGCAATCCGCTGATTGTCGGCACGCATTATTACCGGCTCATCGACCAGTGCCCGACGGGCCGGAGCCTCGACGACGAAAGTTTCCAATACGGATTCCTCAGCATCACCGACCGGCCTTATCCCGACATGGTTGACGCGGCGCGCGCCGTGGCCCGCCGCATGTATAATCTTCGCGCCGGCGCGGGCGGTTGAGGTCGTTCTCCTCGCAATGGCGGACGGTTTGTCTCACGCGGCGTCGTCATCCGCGCGGGCGGCGCGATCGACGAAATTATGACGGTAATCGCGTGGCGAAATATTGCGATGCCTCCTGAACCATGTGGAAAATTGCGGCAGGTGCGCGAAGCCCAAATCGTAGGCGATTTCCTTGATGCTGGCCCGCGAGTTTTCCAACCGGTCGCAGGCGGTTCGCACGCGCCGGTTGTCCCAATACTGAAACGGCGTTTGTCCGCGCGCGTCCCTCCAGATGCGGTCGAGCTGGCTCGCGCTAACGCCCGCGGCCCAGCTCACTTGCTCGCGGTTCCACGGCAGGTTCGCCGGCCAGTTGTCGATGAACGCCATGCTTGCGTTGATGCGCGGGTCGCACTGGTCCGGCTCGCGCATGTAGATGCCCGCCTCATGCAGGCGCGGATACAACGCGCCCATGAACGACCAGACGAGCGTTTGCAGATGGATGCGCTCCTCGAAGGTGCGGCTCACATACACATGGTCGTCGGGCGTCAGTCCGGACGGGTGCCTCACGGTGACATAACGCCCGACGCTGGCGATGGCGGCCTGCATCTCCTTGGTTCCCTTCATGACGTGCACCGGCGGCCCCGCCCACTCGGCGGAGCTGGTGTCCACGCTCAAGTGGAGCGATTCGAGTTGCGAGTCGGGAGTGAACGCCTGGTGCCGCCGTCCCAGCGAGGGCACCAGCACGACCCAGTCGCCCGCGCCGGCCTGCAGGCGATGGTTGGCGTATTCCATTTTCATCGAGCCGCGCAGCATGCGCCAGATGATAAAGTTCACGGTCATGAACGTGCCCGACTGCGTGTTTGGCGCGCCCTTGTAATAACAAAGAAGCCTGCAACGCACGGTGTTCCAGTCAAACGGATGTCCCGCCGCGCCTGGCGCCAAAACAGACAATGGGGACGTTTTTTGCGGGGTTGTTTTTGTTTGACTGCGCACAAAAATAAAGTTCTGCGCAATGGATCGAAAGTCAACGAGGAAAACGGGTCCAAATTTCAGCAACCAATGGTGAAAAGAGTAACTTTAGTTCGTGGCGCGAGTGCCCTCTGGATGCATGGCAAATGTTAACATCCCGGTGTTTTCCCACGATGGTCGTCCTGAGGCTGATGCGCACAAAGAATAACTCTCTGACGATTACCGTAAAATCATTGATAGTGACTGCCAATGGTTGTGACGCAACATCAACAGCTTTGATACACTGTCCGTTCCATCGGCTTTTTATGGTAGAATAATATAAAATGAAAAACATCCCTGCTGCCCCTCTTGCATGTGTCTTGGCTCTTCCCCTCACCAACAGCCCTCGCGATTGCGTTCACGAATTATACAGGCAACTTGCCGGTCAGTGAGCCGCGTTCGAAAACTGGAAAACAAAAAAGCAACTCGTAACATCTCAACTCCACTCATCCCATGAAAACCAGCACCTTCATCATCGCCATTGTTTCCGCCATCGCCCTCGCGCCTTGCGCGATGGCAAAAAAAATTGCGTCGGATAATTTCGATTCCTACGCCCCCGGCGCCACGCTGGTCGGTAACAAGGGAGGGAAGGGGGCGTGGCGCTCTCCTTGGACGGGGAGGAGCGAGTTTGTCACGATCACCAATGCGCCAGAGGACGTCGTCACGCTCACGCTCGACAACGGCGAGGTGCGCGGCGGCGGCAACGCACTCAAAATATCCGGTTCGCGCACGGGCAGGGAATACTTGAATGTGCTGGAGCGCCGCATTCCCGAGATGAAGGGGCCGGATCTTTTTGTGAGCCTCCTTTTCAAGATCAAAAACGACGACCAGGTCGCGGGTGACAATGATGGAAAGCCGATGACTAACACCAATCTGGTGCAGTGGTTCGCCGAGGACGATGAGCATGAATTCCTGAAGGACATCGCCGCCTTCATCGGCTGGAAGGGAAAGGTCGGCGCGCGGCTGTCGGAGATCGACGCGGGTAGCACGATGCCGGAGCCCTTGGTGGCCGGGCGGACGTATCACCTCGTCATCAAATACACCGGTTGGAACAAAACGAAGGACGGTCGTTATCAGTGGTGCCGCATCTGGATCAACCCTTCGGTCAACGACGAATACACTCAGAAAAAATCGATTACCTACGCGCGCATCGGCAGGACCGCCGGTTACGGCAGCAAGGGCATTCGCGGCTTGTATGTGAACACGCTCGGACTCAACGACAGCGGCAAATATCATCTCATCGACGATATTCGCCTCGGCACCACGTGGGCCGATGTGGTCGGAAAGCCGAAAAAGTGATCGCTTGCCAATGGTCATTAACATCGCGACAGAACATCCCATGCGCATAAGAATAATATTCTTCACCGCCCTCGTCTTTGCCGCGCTTCCGCTTTTTGCCGGGGCTCCGCGTGTTTATAATAACGCTGACGGCATCGTGCATAAAATGGCTGATCCTTACATCCTTCAGCATGACGGGCGTTATTATCTTTACGGCACCGATGACGCGCCGCCGGCCATCAACAGGGGCTTCACCGTTCGCGTTTCAACCGATCTTGTGAACTGGAGTGCCCCCTGCGGCGCCGGACCGGAGGGGCGCGCGCTCGACGCCCCCGATGTCTTTGGCGAACGCGCCTTTTGGAGCGCGCAAGTCAACGAGCGCAACGGCGTTTTCTATATGTTCTACACCGCCGAGGAACACATCGCCGTGGCCACCAGCAGCTCTCCACTCGGCCCGTTTGTCCAAAAAGTTAAGACAACGATGCGTCCCCAAAAAACTATTGGCGGCATGCCCTTCATTGATACCGACGGACGCGCTTATCTTTTTTATACCGCCTTCGACAACAAGGCCAACGAGGTCTTTGTCGAGGAAATGACCGACGACTGGATGAGCTCGAAACCGGAAACACGGCGGCGTTGCATTTGGTGGACCCAGCCTTGGGAAAACAGCGATCCCCGCCCCAAATACAAGCGCTGGCCCGTCAACGAGGGCGCTTCGATCCTCAAGCACAAGGGCATATACTACATGTTTTACACGGCCAACCATTTCATGAGCCCCAAATATGCAGTCGGCTACGCCACCGCCACGAGTCCCCTCGGCCCTTGGACCAAGTCCAAGGACAATCCGGTGCTCTCCCAAACTCCGATCGTGCGCGGCGTCGGCAGCGTCTCCTTCGTCACCGCTCCCAACGGCGACCGCTACATCGTTTATCACGCGCACAAGACACCTGACACCGTCCTGCCTCGCAAGATGTGCATGGACAGAATCGAGTTCGTTCCCAACCAAGTCGCCGGTCAGCCTGACATCCCGAAAATCCACGGCCCGACCGACACTCCTGTCAGCGTTCCTTGGTAGTAACAGGTAATATAAATCGGCCTGCGAAATAGAAACCTCCCGAAACCACTCACACCATGAAGCTCTTTTTGTCCATTCGCAGGTGCTTGCGCATTCTGGCTCCAGTGACCGCGTTCGCCGCGTTCCTGTTCATGTTTTCCGCCAAATCTTTCGCCGCTGGCAGTGACGGCGACGTGGCGATTCTTCCGTCGGAACAGGACTGGTCGTTCGAGCGCGGCCCCGACCCAGCGAGCACCGGCACGCTGGAAGTTTCCGGCAAAACCATTCTTCTCACCGGGGACTTTTCCCGTGGCAAACGCTATGTCGCCGCCGCGTGCGCCATCAGGTTTCCCGAGGTGAACCGCATGAGTTTCAAAGTTTATACCAACCAGAAAAGAAACTTGATCGTGTTCCTCACGGACTCGACCGGACAGATTCACCTGCGAAGACATCCGGTCAAACCCAGGGAAATCCAGAGCGTCACCGTGGCATGGGGCGCTGGAAAATCCAAGGAGTTCAGGGGCGGCGCGAATGACGGCGTGGTGCACCTTCCCATCACGAAAGCCAGTGTGCTGATCGATTCGGCGGAGGTGGACAAATACGGCTTTTGCGAAATCTCCGACGCGCGCCTGTTCAGGCCGCCGATGCGGAAGACGGCTGCGTTCGAGAGTTTCGACGCGCGCAAAATCACCGTTGATGACAGCACCTTTGTTGAACCAAGGCAGCAGGACTGGGACTTCAATCGCGGCCCCGATCCCGCGGCCGCCGGCACCTTGGAAATCTCCGGCAAAACAATTCGACTCACCGGCGATTTCACCCGCGGCAAACGTTACGTCGCCGCCGAGTGCGCCATCAGGTTCCGCGAGGTGAACCGCATGAGTTTCAAGGTCGTCTCTGATCAGGAAATTGTGATGGTGCTTCTCACCGACTCGACCGGGCAAGTGCACATGCAAAAGCATCGAGTGAGGCCCGGCGTTCCAAAGACAATCAGTGTCAGGTTTGTTGCCTCGAAAAATTTCTGGGACGGCGCCAAGGACGGCGTGCTGCATCCGCCCGTTGGCAAAGTCGGCATACTGGTCCACTCGGACGAGGTGGTCGAACGCGGATATTGCGAAATCTCCGATGTCCGTTTGTTCAAATAGGGGCGCATCTCAAAATTCTGAGATGTGTGAAGGAGCGCGTGTGCAGGCAAAAATTTTGAGATGCGTCCGGCAGATAACATGCCTCAAGATTGAACGCGAAACATGCTGGTCGGTCTCATAAAAAGTCTATTTGGGATGCCGCTTTATGCGCACCAGAATTAAGATTTTATCGGCGAGCATTAACCCAAAAGGGATGATTTTTTGCGAAGCATGTGCAGGATGGTTTGCCAAGTTTACAACTCTTTATGAAACCCGTCCCCTGTAAAGTTGCCTCCCTTGCCTGCGCATTGTTTTTGCTGTCCGGCACGATTCTCGATGCCGTCGCGGCGGACAATGCACTGAAACTCACTCCGACAAAAAATGCCGACGGCACGCTTGGCTTGTCCGTGTCCATGCCGGGCGCGGCGTCCGCCAAACAGGCCGCGCCATTGCGCGTGTCGCTATGGGAAGAACAGGCTAGCGCGGATTCGAAGCGCCAGTCGGCCGCCGCTCAAGATTCCGCGGACATGCGCCGCCCGAGCCCGGCGCAGTGGCGTTTTGAAAAAAGCCCGGACCCGCTCACGAAGGGCGGCCTGAAGCGCAATGACGGCGCGCTTCGACTGGAAGGCGACTTCACCAAGGGCAAACGATATGTCGCCGCCGCGTGCCCGGTTGCGCTCACCGGCGCGGTCGAAATGCGCCTTCAAGTTAAGACCAATCAAAACCGTTTGCTGGTGCGCATTGTTGATGCGACCGGCCAGAACCATCAGCACAGTTTCGATGTCATTCCTGACGGGACGCAGGAGCTGATTATCCCGCTCGTTGCGGCAAAGGAAAAGAATTTCTGGGACGGTGCGAAGGACGGCGTCCTGCACACCCCGCTCAAGCAAGTCAGATTGCTGGTGGCAAGGGACACGCTGGACAGCGACAAGGATTTCGGGTTTTGCGAATTTTCTGACGTGCGCCTGCTCGGTCCCGAGGCCGTGAAAGCGCAACCCGTGAATCCCGCCACGGCACCCGTCACGTTGCAGGGCGGTTACGTCTCGTTGCGCGGAGCCGGCGGCGAATGGCTTGGCACGGGCGTGCTGAAAACGCCGAAGAGCGGCGTTGAACTGGAATTCACCGACCGCTGGACGGTCGGGCAAAATACGCTGCGCCTGCGCCGCGAGGTGCGCGTAAAAGGAAACGCGTCCGGCGGCTTCACGAGCGTGGCGTCGTTGCAACTCGTCGATGCCCAGCCGTGGCCAAAGATGGAGTGGTTTGCGCCGGGCATGATTTACGGCAATTTCGACCACATGCGGGACAACTCGTTTGGCTCGGGCAATTATTACAAGCCGGGCGATTACACGGTGTGGATACGCGAGGATCGCATGCCCGCGCCGTTGCTCGCCGCGCGCATGCCCGCGGGCGGAAGTTTTGCGGTGCTCAACTCCGCGCCCGACAGCGCCACCACCGCGGCGGAAGGGCAGGGGTTTTCACGCGAGCCGATGACCGACGCGCGTTTTCGTTTTGGCGCGATTGTCGCCGAGGAGCGTCCCGGCGGAACCACGCTCGGTTATGCGGTGCCCGGTTCGGAGGGCACGTTGAGTTACGGACGAAAAACGGGCGCGGGCCCCGAGGTTGAGCAGAAGTGGCGGCATCGCTACAACCCACTGTCGGACAATTTTGTCCAACGCTACGAGGTGTCGTTTTGGTTTGGAAAAACGAAGGACACGAACGATCTCGTCGCGCGCTCCTGGCGCTGGGCTTGGGATGCGCTTGAGCCGCGGGTCAATCCGCAGGATATCGAGACCATGCGCGCGAGCATGGTGGATGTTTTGAACCAAAATTACATCGAGATCGACGACCGTGCCGGCGTGCAATTCCTCGCGCTCGCGGTGCCCGGCGGGAAGCCGCATCCCAATCCGAAGGTCATTCTCGGCTTCACCGGCTACGCGCTCGGCTCGGCGGAGATGATGCTTGTCGAGGCGAATCGCAATCCCGACTCGGAGCGCGGCCGCCTGTTGCGACGCAACGCGGAGAAGGCAATCGAGTCCTTTTTGCGCATGCCGATAAACCCGCCGCTTACCGAGGGCTTTTTGTTGAAGTCGGGCGGTGCCGCGCTCTCGACCTGGCCCTCGGGCAGAAAAGTCACCGAGAAGCAGTCGATTTACCTGCGCAGTTTTTGTGACGACATGAAGTCGCTCATGCGCGCCTACGAGCGCGAGCAGAAGGCCGGGCGCACCCGCGCCGAGTGGCTTGCGTGGGTGCGCAAGTTCGGCGACTGGCTGCTCACGCAGGAACAGCCCGGCGGCGGCTTCCCCCGCTCGTGGCACGCGCTCACCGGCAAACTTTATTCCGCGTCCACCACCGGCACGTTTAATGTCGTGCCCTTTTACGCGCAATTGTATCGGGTCACCGGGCACAAGCCGTATCTCGACGCGGCGTTGCGCTCGGGCGAGTTCGCGTGGAACACCGGCCACGGACGCGCGCGCTTCACGGGCGGCACAATCGACAATCCCGATGTGATCGACAAGGAGGCCGCCACGATTGCCCTGGAGGGTTACCTTGTGTTGCACCACATCACGCGCGAGCAAAAGTGGCTCGACCGCGCGCGCATCGCGGCGGACATCGCCGAGACGTGGATGTATATTTGGAATGTCCCCATGCCCGAGGATGCGGACAATGAGAAACTGCACTGGAAGCGCGGCGTCCCCACCACGGGTATCCAGCTCATCGCCACCGGCCACTCGCTCAACGACGCCTACATGTGCTGGGACGTGGAAAGCTACGCGCGACTTGCGCGCGAGACCGGCGACTCGCATTACATGGATGTTGCGCGAATTTTGCTGCACAACACCAAGGCAATGGTTGGCACACCGGAGGATCAACGCGGCACGCTCGGGCCCGGCTGGCAACAGGAACATTACTGCTTCACGCTCCCGCGCGGAATCGGCCGCCATCGCGAATGGCTTCCGTGGGTCACGGTCAGTCACCTGCGCGGCATCAACGACCTCATCGACTACGATCCCGAATTATACAGGCAGCTCGCCGGGGAATAATCACCCATTTCTTAGGGGCGTCGCAATCGACGCCCTCCACAGATTCGCCCCTCAACCCCTAGCCAATCATTCAGCCCCGCATCCGTTATTTTTATTCCACTCAAAACTCCCACTCGTCCCATTATGAAATCATACCTATACCCATTGTTTGCCCTTCTTGGCCTGCTCGTCGCATTGCCGTCCGCGCAGGCGCAGTCCGCTGGCACTGGCTCCGTCTCGGGGCGCGTTTTTAATCCCGCGACCGCGGAGTATATTCGCAACGCCCAAGTGCGCGCTCTTCAAACCAGTGAAACCACTCTTTCTGAATCCGGCGGCTTTTACCAACTCACCCATTTGCCTCCTGGTGAGGTGGTCATCGAAATGAGCTATGTCGGATTCCAAACCGTTCGCTCTACCGTGACGATTGTCGCGGGCCAGACCGCCACGCTGGAGTTTACCCTTTCCCCGGAGGGCCGCGCGCCCGGCGGCACGGCGGATGATGATATCGTGCAGCTCGAAAAGTTCGTCGTATCAACAGAACGCGAGGGCCAGGCCAAGGTAATCATGGGGCAGCGCGCATCCATGAACATCGGCCAGCACGTCGCCTCCGACGTTTTTGGCGACAACACTGAGGGTAACATCGGTGAGTTCATGCGCAACCTTCCCGGCGTGATGCTAAACACCTCGGATGGCGAGGTTCAGAACGTCAGTCTTGGCGGCCTCGGCGCCGAATACACCAGCGTTACCATCGATGGCGTGCCCGCCGTGACCGCGGACGCCACCTCGTCCAGCTCGCGTGCGCCGAAATTTACCACACTCTCCCTCAATAGCATCGACTCGCTCGAAGTCACCCGCACGGTCAGCGCCGACATGGACGCCAACGCTCCTGCCGGCACCATCAACTTGCGCAGTAAGCGCGCGTTTGAAAACAAAGGGCAGAAACTCATAACGCAGGCCAACTTTACAATGAGCTCCTTCGGGGCGACTCTCGACAAGGAAGTCGGCCCGCATGACACCAGCGACACCCACAAGATTCGCCCTGGCGGCTTGATCCAATACTCCAATGCCTTCAACAATAATTTCGGCATACTGATCAATATCAGCGAGTCCAACATCTACTCCGAGGAAAGCCGGGCTCTTACCAATTACAACCGGACACCCACTTCGACGGATCCCCGCCCGGAGGTGCCCTCATCCTATGAATTTCGGCATCACTCCCGTCTCAACCGTCGTTTTGCCAGCAGCCTCACAATGGACTGGCGCGCCACCCGGCGCCTGACGCTTTCACTCACGGGAATATTCAATTACTCTCGCTTGTTCGCGAACCAACGCAACATGCAGTTCAACAACTATGCCGGCAGTCAGGGCGGCACGCGGGACATGGTTAAGGGCGAGGATATGACCCGCAGCATTTACACTACCTATGGCACAACCGTGGTTGTAAATCCGCGCATTGCCGCGCGCCTGGGGCAAAGCATCACGATTACTCCCAAGTTTGAATACCGCTTGGGCGATTTAAAACTGGAAGGCCTGTTCAGCTACTCCGACGCCCTGGCTTGGTATGATCCGATGGGGCGCGAGGACGCGGTTCGGGGCCTGGCCAGCTCGACCGCCGCTAACGCGCTTTACAGTGTGCAGCGCGGCCCGGGCGTTGTTGATGCCGATTACAAGGTCACGCAAACCGACGGCCCTGATCTCTCAAACCCCGCATCCTTCACTTTTCCAAAGGTTTACCTTGGCGACGGGCGCAGGGCGAGCACGAAGACCAGGACGGCAAAACTGGACGCCACCTATCTCACACGCATTCTGCACCCGATCAAGTGGAAGGCCGGTTTCAAACTGGCGAATACCAAATGGCATTATCAAGACACGAGCGAACTGTATCTGGCCAAATACACCGGCCCGCTCACACTGAGTGACTTTGCATCGACCTATGAGTGGGCTTCGGACATTAACGGCATGGAAATCAAAACCCTCTCCGGCGGCGGCATTTTCATGCCGAACCTCTTTGCCATCGGTGCGCGCTACAAAACAAACCCCGAGGAATTTGTGTCCGATGTGTCAGCCACGAATTATTATAACGGTCATGTTAACTATCAGCGTAATTATGAGGAGGACATCAACGCCGGCTATATTATGGGCACCAGCAAAATCGGTCCGTTCATTATTCAGGCCGGCGTGCGTCGCGAGGACACAAGGTCAAAAATTCGAGAGATTGATGCTTACACTCCCGAAGAAACCGAGGCGCAAGGCTACGCGGTGGGCAGCGATGGAATTGCGACTAGCATTGATGGTGTGGAGTGGCAGTTTCTCTCCCGCCCGCGCGTGCTGAAGAAAAAGAGCTACCATAATTATTTTCCCAGCGCCTCGATCAAATATCAAATCACGCCCAATCTCGATCTCGTTGTCGCCGGAAACAAAACCATCCGCCGTCCCTCTTATTATGACTCCACTGGTATTTTTTTGGTCAACGATACGACCAAGAGAATTTCCCTTCCCAATCGCGATATCGAGCCGGAGCGCAGCCAGGGTTTCGCCGCCCGCCTGAGCTACTATTTCAAGCGCATAGGCCAGTTGAGCGTCGCCGTTTACCAGACCAGGGTCACAAACATGATCGCCACCACGGATGAGATGACCGCGGAACAGGCCGGTTACGATGAAACCTATCCCGGCTACAATCCGAAATACGCCGAGGATTATCGCTTCACCCTCAAGAACAATTCCGGCGCTCCGGTGCGGGTGCGCAGCATGGAGATCGCTTACTCACAAACCCTCGGCTTTCTCGGCCCTGCGTTCCGCCGCTGCAACGTCCATATCAATTACACCCGCAGCTATGCTGATGGAATCAAACCCATGCTGTCGCCTTATACGCTCAGCACCGGGTTTCACTACACCTACAAAAAGCTCATCCTCTGGTCCAATGTCAATTGGTCCGACGATTTTCCCACCTCCGCCACGGGCTATAGCCTTCGACGCCACCGCACCCAAGTTGATGCGGGTTTGGGGTGGAACATTGGCAAGGGTTTCATGTTCGGCCTCAACGCCCGCAATATCAACGACGCTCCCCACATCCACATGCAGCGTGTCCCTCCAAACGATATCGTGTTGCAGGATTACCTTCGCGTCGGGGCCACCTGGACCTGCTACATCAAAAAGACCTTCTGATGTTTATGTGAAATCCCCAGCCGGCCAAACCCGCCGCAAAACCAGCAATCAAAAAACAAACCCATATTTTTCATGAAAATCACCGATATTCCCCACACGCTTATCTTCCTGTTCCGCGGATTGCCGGCGTTATTGCTGGCGGCATTTATTATAACAACAGCACCGGAGGCGCGGGCCGCCGTTGTGGCCACCGACAACTTCGACAGCTATACGGTCGGCACCACTGTTGTCGGCGGTGTCAGTGGCACGGGCTGGACCGCCGCATGGACCGGGCAAAACGACTACGTCACCGTGGTCGGCGGCAGCAATTCCATCACCTACACCCTCGACAACGGCGAGGTTCGCGGCGGCGGCAACGCCCTCAAGATAACCGCCCCGAGCACCTCGGAAAACATCGGCGTCCTTGAGCGCGCTGTGCCTGAAATCACCGACGGCGGCGATGTCTTTGTCAGCCTCATCTTCAAAATCAAAAGCGGCACCGATACTGACGTTGACCATTATGACGGCGAAACTTTCACCACCAATAACAATATCTATTATCTGGCCGGCGACGGTGACAAAAGCCCCACCCATGATGCCTCCGGCTTTGCCGGCTACAAAGGAATGGCCGGGGCACGCCTTGCCGGCGGATGGGTCTCCATCAACAACAAAAACGAAGGCAAGGCCGACGGCTTGATCGTGGGGCAAACCTATTTCCTCGTCATCCGCTACTCCGGCTGGAACACCGGCTACCAAGGCTACGACACCATCACCACATGGCTCAATCCCGCCACCACCGACGAGGGCGTGGGCACCAAATCCGGCAACAATACCTCCAATGACAAGACCAAGGCCATAACCCGCGAGGGCAATACCTCCCCCTACGGCAGCAGCAAATTCAGCAGCCTTTACCTGAACACCCTCGGCCTCAATTCCTCGAGTCGCTTTCACATCATTGACGACATCCGCGTGGGCCGCAATTGGGCCGACGTGGTCGGTATCCCCATGCCCGTTGTGAACACTATCACGCCGTCCAGTGTCATGGCCGGAAACACTATCGTTGTCGCTGGCAAATACCTTGCCGATGTCACCGTGACCATCGGCGGTGTTGATGCTGTGATCAATTCGCAGACCGACACGACAATGACTGTCGTCGTGCCCCCTTCGCTTGGCATGGGCACGCAGGATGTTGTTATTACCGGTCCCGGCGGAACCACCACCAAGTCGCTCACCGTTATCCGCCCGCCCATCATCAACTCCGCTACGCCCGACACCGGTGCCGGAGGCGATACTGTAACCATCGAAGGACTCAATCTTGAGGATGTTGTCGTAACGATTGGTGGCATCCGTGCCGCAGTCGTTTCCCAAACCGGCACGACAGTGGTCATCACCGTCCCCCGCGGACTGGCCAACGGCGCGCAGACAATCACCGTCACCAGCAACGCCGGCGAGGACACGATCGCATTCACCAACACCTCGCCCACGCCGCCGGCACCCGACGCCAGCGGCATCAATCCCGTCGATTCCCGCACAGGCGCGACTGTCACGATTTCCGGCAGCAATCTTGTTGGCGCGTATTCCGTGACTGTTGGCGGCGTCGAGGCGGAAATCACCAGCCGCACGGACGATGCCATTACCATCGTAATTCCGGGCGGACTCGCCAACGGCGAGTATCCCGTTGTCATCACCACCGCCGGCGGCGAAACCTGCACCACGGTCACGCTCACCGACGTCATCGCGACCGACAACTTTGATGATTACGCCGCGGGCGACATGCTTGCCGGCGCCTCCGGCGGCAGGGGATGGAGCGGCGCATGGGCCGCGAATGCGGGCGTCACCGTCACCGATTCTCCCGACGACATCATCACCTACACAATGAGCGACGGCACTGTCCTCGGCGGCGGCAAGGCGCTCAAACTCGCCGCGGACACTCCCGTCAGCGCCACGCTTCCGCGCCTTCTCGAACGCGACCTCGCCCAGCCCGTCACCTCCGGCGAGGACGTGTTTGTCAGCTTTATCTTCAAGATTAAAAATCCCAACGCTCCCGACGGGGAACTCGTTCCCGCCGGCGACAACGTCACCTCGATCTGGTATGCAAAGGATTCGGATCCCAATCTCCGTTTCGACTCACTCGGCTACATTGGCTATTCCGGCAAGGTTGGCGCGAGCATGGCCGCGCCCACCGGCGCGGCGCTCGTTTCCACGCAACTCAAGACGGGGCGGACTTATTTTGCCGTGGTTCGCTACAGCGGTTGGGATGGCAGCTCTTACAAAAAATGCCGCGTCTGGCTCAATCCGGCAACAAACGACGAGCCCGCCGTCAGCACCACGATCACCAATGAGCGCACCGTGACAACCGCGGGCGTCGGCTCCGACTCTTTCCTCGGATTGTGCGTGGGCGGCTATGGCATCACATCCGGCGGCCGCTACCAAGTGATCGACGACATCCGCGTCGGCTACACGTGGACCGCCGTCACCAATCCGCGCACCACGTTTATCGCATCGGAGGATTTCGATTCCTACGCTCCCGGCTCAAAACTTGCCGGCGCCGCCGGCGGCACCGGCTGGGATGGCCCTTGGTCCGCTCAAAACGCAGCCACGATCATTGACGATCCCGCCGACGCCGTCACTTACACGCTCAACGACGGCACCGTTCGCGGCGGCGGATCGGCCCTCAAAATATCCGGCACGGGCGTGAACGCGGCGGCCACCGTTGCCGCGGTTCTCGAACGCCGCTTCGCCCGCGTGCCCGAGGGCGAGGATGTTTACGGCAGCTTTGTTTTCAAAATCAAGAACCCCGCGCTTCCGGACGGAACACCGCTTGTCGGCAACACTTGCGCCCTGTGGTATGCCGCCGATGCCGCAAAGGATGAGTTGCGCGACATCGCCGCGTTTGCCGGCTACGGCGGCAAAGCCGGCGGGCGACTGGCCGGCGGCTGGCCGACTGTCACGACTCCGCTGGTCGCTGGGCAAAGCTACCTGCTGGTCTTCCGTTACAGTGGCTGGAACGATGGAATCCAAGCTTACGACAACTGCCGCGTCTGGCTCAACCCGACCACTGACGACGAGGCCAGCACCGATGCCGCGATCACCGTCGAGCGCGCAGGCAACTCCGCAGGTTATGGCAACACCGACATCCGCGGCCTCTACGTGAACACCCTCGGGCTCACCCTCAACGGCGCCTATCACGTCGTTGACGACATCCGCGTCGGCACGGATTGGGCGACGGTCGTCGGCGAACCGGCGCCGGCCTTCGAGCCCGGCACGCCGCCGCAACTCAACGCGCTGCCCGCCGGCGAGTTCGTTGCGGGCGACACCATCACCCTTGCGGGCAATAATTTCACCGGTCTCACCCGTGTGTTGATTGGCGGCGTCGAAGCCCTAGTGACGGCTTCGACCGACACCACGATTACAGTTGTCATTCCTGAAAACGCCGCGGGCGGCGCGGTTGCCGTGTTCACTACCAGCGGTTGCAGCATTGCTGCTGACTCGCTCACAATTGCCACGCAACCTTCGTTTGTGACAAACCCCGCAGCCACCCAAGTCGCAGTAGAAGGTCGTCCCGTTGACCTCACTGCTGATGTATGGGCACATGGTGCCATTTCCTACGAGTGGCAATACCGTGCCAACGACACAGCCGTCTGGGAAACTGTTCCAGGCAGCATCAGTGTCGGTGCCGACACCAACGAACTCTCGCTGCTCATGCCCGACGGCAAGAACGGCTGGCAATTCCGCTGTGTGGCCTCCACTGCCGCGGGCTCTGTGGAGGGCACGCCCGTTACACTCACCGTGATCGAAAACCTCCTCGATGCGCCCGCCGGTCTTGTCACGGGATCCGGCGACTATTCGCAGTTCGTCTATGTTTCCGACCGCGCCGCGCACACAGTTTCCGTCCTCTCTCCCAATGGCAGCTTCGCGTTGCTCGCGGGCAAAACCGGTTATTCGGGGAACAGCGATGGCAATGGCGATGAGGCCCGTTTTACCCGGCCTCGAGGCCTCGCGTTTTCATCCACGAATAGCCTGATTGTCGCCGACTATGGCAACGGTCCTTTGCGCTCCATCGCACTTGACACCGCCGCGGTTCAAACGCTCAACGCCACCGGTCCCGATGCATGGCTTGCATCTCCCGCCGCCGTGGCCACGGATGCCGCTGGCATGACCTACATCGCCGACACCGGCAATCAGCTCATCAAACGCCTCAATGCCGATGGTGTGATGGAAATCTTCGCGGGTTCCGCCATATCGGGCACCGACAACGGAGCCTTGCTTGACGCGAAGTTCAAGAACCCCGCGGGCCTTGCAGTTTCAACCTCGGGATCGCGCATCTATGTCGCCGATACGGGTAATCACGTCATACGTCTGATTGACCTCTCCACCGGACAGGTTTCCACTTTCGCTGGACAGATGGCGTCCCCCGGTGCGGTCGATGGAGCGGCCCTTTCTACCGCTTCCTTCGACTCTCCCACGGGCATCGTGCTGGATAGCTCAGGCGATCTCTATGTGGCCGACTCCGGCAATTCCCGCATTCGTGTCATCACCACAAACACAACGGGTGCCGCGGAAGCGGTCGTCACGCTCGCAGGTTCGGTTCCCGGATTTCGCGACGGTCCCGGCAAAACCGCCTGGTTTGACGCTCCCGAGGCGCTCGCCATTGGTGCGGATGGGGTTCTCTACGTCGCCGATACCGGCAACGGCATCATCCGTCGCATCGATACCAGCGCGGATGCGATTGTCTCCACTCCTGCCATGAAAACCGTCACCTATCCTCCCTCCGGAGGCACGGATTCCGATGGGGACAATGGAAGCGGCGGCGGTGGTGGTGGCGGCAGCACGTCGATTTGGTTCCTGCTCGCGCTCGCGGCCAGCGCCGCCCTGCGCGGACGCAAAAAATAAAAGGCTCTCGCGCCGCATATGCCACCTGCCGGGTTTGAGGGTAGGGCGAGGCCTCCGGCCGAGCCGTTCCCCGTATGCTGGCGCGAAAATATTTTCCCATCATGAAATCGAACTCTGTTTCATTCCCTCCCGCGCTCGCGGAGACTATTCAAAAGTCCGGCGTCATCGCTGTCATCGTCATCGACGAGCCCTCCGATGTGCCGCCGCTGGCCGACGCGCTTTTGTCCGGCGGGCTCAACGCCATCGAGCTGACGCTGCGCACGCCTTCCGCGCTCGAGTCGCTATCCGCGTTCAAAAAGCACGCGCCGCAAATGTCCGTCGGCGCGGGCACCGTGCTCACGCCGCAACAGCTCTTGCAGGCGCGCGACGCCGGGGCGGACTTTGCCGTCGCGCCCGGTTGCAATCCGCGCGTGCTCGCCGCCGCCGCCGAGGCCGGGGTGCCCTTCGCGCCCGGCATCGCCACGCCCAGCGACATCGAGGCCGCGCTCGAATTCGGCTGCCGCCTGCTGAAGTTTTTCCCCGCCGAGCCGTCCGGTGGCCTCGCCTACCTGAAGAACATGACCGCGCCTTACGCGCATCTCGGGTTGCGATACATCCCGCTCGGCGGAATCAGTTCCGCCACCGCCGCCGCGTGGCTGGCCGATCCGCTCATCGCCGCGCTCGGCGGCTCGTGGATCGCCCCGCGCGCGCTCATCCAGGCGCGCGACTGGGCCGCGATCAAACAGCGCGCGCAAGAAGTCGCCGCGATCATCCGCGACACAAGATGAACTAATTTTCGATTTTCGATTCTCGATTTTCGATTGCGCGCTACCGCGCGGCACCGAGATCGAAAACGGAGCGGAAGCTCCCAATCGAAAATCGAGAATCGAAAATCCAAAATTCACACCATTCCACATTCTATGAAAACCATCGTCACCTTCGGGGAAATTATGGCGCGGCTTTGTCCTCCGGGCAACCGGCGCTTCATTCAAAACATGCCGGGCTCGCTCGAGCTCACCTTTGCCGGCGCGGAGGCCAATGTCGCCGCGTCACTTGCGATTTTCGGCGCGCGCGCGCGTTTTGTCACAGCGCTCCCCGACAATGTCATCAGCGACGCATGCGTGCAAAACCTGCGCGGGCTAGGCATTGATACCACCCGGATACTGCGCGTCAAAAACGGGCGGCTCGGTTTGTATTTCGTCGAGAAGGGCGCGAACCAGCGTCCTAGCAATGTCGTTTACGACCGCGCGCACAGTTCCATCGCCGAGACGTCCGCGGATAAATACAACTGGTCCGAAATCTTCGCCGACGCCCGCTGGCTCCACATTTCCGGAATCACGCCCGCGCTTTCCCGCATCGCGTTTGAGTCGTCGCTCGCCGCCGTCCGCAACGCCAGGGCCGCCGGGCTTTCGGTTTCGTGTGATCTCAACTTCCGCAAAAAACTCTGGCAGTGGGAGCCCGGCACTCCCGCCGCTTCGCTCGCGCGCCGTTGCATGAGCGAACTGCTGCCGTTTGTCGATGTGGCAATCGCCAACGAGGAGGACGCCTCCGACGTGCTCGGCATCCACGCGGAGGGCAGCGACATTGAGGGCGGGCACTTGGAGATCGATCGCTACCCGCAAGTCGCGCGCGAAATCACGCGCATGTTTCCCAACATCAAGAAGGTCGCCATCACGTTGCGCGAAAGCATTTCCGCCACGCACAACAACTGGGGCGCGATGCTTTACGACGCGGAGGCGGGCGAGGCCTGCTTCGCGCCGATGAGCGGCGACACCTACAAGCCCTACGAGATTCGCAACATCGTGGATCGCGTCGGCGGGGGCGACAGCTTCGCCGCCGGCTTGATTTTTGCGCTCAACACACCGGAGCTCGCCGCGCCGAAAACCGCCATCGCCTACGCGGTCGCCGCGTCGTGCCTCGCGCATTCCATCGAGGGCGATTTTAATTTCAGCACGCGCGCCGAGGTCGAGTCGCTCATGCGCGGCAGCGCCTCGGGAAGAGTCGTTCGCTGAAAATGAAAACACAAATCGCACGCGCATTCATTCCCGTGGGGGCGCACCTCGCGTGCGCACTCGTGCTCGCCCGATTTGTGCAACCGCCCGCAAACAGTCATTCTCATGCGGGGGAGCACGCAAGGTGCGCCCCTACGGGCTTCACTCGGCTCCCCCTTTGTTTTCGCGAGAACCAATAAAAATGACAAACTTCGAAAAAAAATACGATGTGATCGTGGCCGGCGCGGGTGTCGCGGGCGTGTCCGCCGCGCTGGAAATCGCCCGCTCCGGGCGCAGCGTGGCGTTGCTCGAAAAAACCGTGATGTGCGGCGGACTGGCCACGGCGGGTTTTGTCTATATTTACCTGCCGCTGTGCGACGGTTACGGCACGCAGGTCAGCTTCGGATTCGCCGAGGAGTTGATGCATGCGAGCGCGCGTTACGGTCCGGGTGCGCCGCCGCCGGACTGGAAAAACTCCGCGCCGGGAAAAACCACCAAGCGCCTCATGCTCGATTTTTCCCCGGCCGCGTTTACGCTGGCGATGGACGAGATGATGAGCCGCGAGCCGGCGATCGACCGCTGGTATGACACGCTCGTGTGTGCCTCGATTGTCGAGGACGGACGCATCAAGGGCGTCGAGGTCGAGAACAAGAGCGGACGCGGCCGCGTCCTCGCGGACATCGTCATCGACGCGACGGGTGATGGCGACGTGGCCGCGCGCGCGGGTTGTGCGTTTCACGAGGAGGGCAACAAGCTCACAATTTGGGCGCTGCAAACATCGCTCGCCGTCGCGCGCCAGGCGGCGGCCAAGGGCGACGCCTCGGGGTTTCTCGACTTCCAAATGATCGGGCTGGAGGGCGAAAACGTCGATCCCGCCGCCAAGAAGAAAAATTATCCGTGGCTCGGCACGGACGGAAAATCCGTGAGCCGTTTCACCATCGAAACGCGCGCCGCCCTGTTGAACCACTACGCGAAGCTCCAGTCCGCGAACAACGCCGACACCTCGCGCGAAAATCTATATCCGATCGCGTTGCCGACGATGGCGCAGTTTCGAACCACGCGGGCAATCGCCGGGCGCGCCACGCTCGACAGCGGAATGGCGTGGAAACATTTTGACGACAGCATCGGGCTTGTCGCCGACTGGCGGCGGCGCGGCAGCGTATGGGAAATCCCCTACGGCGCGATGGTGCCCCTGACTGTTGACGGCCTGCTCGTCGCAGGGCGCTGCATTTCGTCGCACAACGATGCGTGGGAAGTCACTCGAGTCATCCCTCCCGCCGCGCAAACCGGGCAGGCGGCGGGCATCGCAGCAGTGCTTTCGCTTCGCAAAAACATTCCGCCCGCGCAACTCGCCGCGGCTGACATACAGGCGGAGTTGCGCCGGAAAAAACTGCCTTATCACTTCGACGAAGTCGGACTCTCCGCTCCTGAATCATCATGACAAAAAACCCACATGGCATCGGCGTGCTGATCGCCGCGACCGTCGCAGCCACATGCGCGCTACCGTCTCACGCGCACGCCGAGCAAACCGCCGCGCCGGAGGATCGCCCGCAAAACATCCTGCTGATTATTTCGGACGACTTGAATTCGTGGATCGGCCCGATGGGCGGGCATCCGCAGGCGAGGACGCCCGCGCTGGACAAGCTCGCCGCGCGCGGCGTCACATTCATGAACGCGCACTGTCCCGCGCCGCTTTGCAATCCGTCGCGCGCCGCCTTCATGTCCGGCCTGCGCCCCTCGAGCACCGGCATTTATTTGAACGGCCACTACTGGGTTCGCTACATCGGGCGCGGCCTGTGCATCAACGACCACGTTCGCGATCACGGCTTCAATTCCTACGCCTCCGGCAAGGTGTATCATTACAACAAATACCGCGCCGAGGATTGGGACGAGGTTTTCTACGAGCGTGACGACACGCTGCCCGGCCCGGTCGGAAGAAAAGCGAAGCGGCGTCCCGGCCCGTTTGGCTATCGGATGTTCACCGACGGCGAACCGACGGAACCGTTCAACGAAAAGCGCGACGAGCGCACGCTCATTGACGCGCGCAGTGTGGATTGGTGCATTAAAAAACTCGGCTCGAAAAACGACAAACGCTTCTTCATGGCGTGCGGCATCCACCGCCCGCACACGCCTTGGGACGTGCCGAAAAAATACTTCGACATGTATCCGCTGGAGACCTTGGAACTGCCAAAGACATTGAAAGACGACCTGGCGGACGTGCCGCCACCGGGCGTCGATTTCACCAAGGGCGGCAAGACCCACAAAACAATTCTCGAAATGGGAATCTGGAAGGACCGCGTGCGCGCCTACCTTGCCGCTATTTCCTTCATGGACGCGCAAGTTGGCCGCCTGCTTGACGCGCTCGCCGAATCGCCGCACGCGGAAAACACCGTGGTCGTGTTCGTGGGCGACAACGGCTGGCATCTCGGCGAAAAGGAGCACTGGGGCAAAACCACCCTATGGGCGCCCGCCTCGCAAGTGCCGATGATCTGGGCCGGCCCGGGCGTCGCCAAGGGCGCGAAGACCGAAGCCGCCGTGGACTTGATGAGCCTTTACCCGACGCTGTGCGACATGGCCGCGATCCCGACGCCGAAGCATGTCGAGGGCGCGAACATCAAACCGCTCCTGAAAAATCCCTCCATGAAATGGAGCCAGCCCGCGCTCACCACGATGGACAAGGGCAACCACGCGATCACGACCGCCGACTGGCGCTACATCCGCTACGACGACGGCTCCGAGGAACTCTATAACCGCAAAACCGACCCGCGTGAATGGACAAACCTCGCCAATAAACGAGAGCTAAAATCGGTGAAGCGCGAACTCGCCGCGTTACTGCCGAAGAAAAACGCCGCGCCCGTGAAATATGAGGCGGACAAACGATGACTCATAAATGCGCACAAAAGATAAATGTTTTCGCGTCATAAAAAAGTCATTGACCGTGACGAAAAGGAAACGCCGCGCATCCTGAGAACCTGCGCATAAAACTAAACAAGCCGAAAAACACATTTTCAAAACAAATGACACCGCTGCAAGAAATCCAAACAGACGTGCTGGTGATCGGAGCCGGAATCACCGGCCTCCGTGCCGGGCTGGCTGCGCGGTGCGCGGGCGCGTCCGTTTTGATTGTCGCCAAGGGCGCGGCGGCGTCGCCGGGTGTCATCGGATTCAACGCGCCCGTCGGTCCGGACGATTCGGTGCAGTCGTTTTTCGAGGACACTTTTAAGGGAAGCATCGAGCTTGCGAATCCTGCGCTGGTGCGGTTGCTCACGGAAAACGCGGCAGCGGCGGCGGGCGGAATGGAATCGCTGGGCATGCGGCTTGATCGCACGTCGGACGGCGCGTGGCATTTGCAAAAGGCGCTCGGCTGTTCGCATCCGCGGCTCCTGCACCAGGAAAACCGCACCGCGCGCGTTGGCATGGCCGTGCTGAAACGCGCGCTCGCGAAAGGCGGCGCGATCACGCGCGGCGGCGTGTTTGTAGCGGAGTTGCTGAGAACGCGCGAAGGCGTGGTGTCCGGCGCTCTGGCGGTGGATTTGCGCGAGCGGAAAATTTTGTTCATTCGCGCGGGCGCGGTAATTCTCGCGAGCGGCGGCGGAGGTGGCATCTACGCGGGCGGCACTTATCCGAAAAGCCTGACGGGCGACGGCTACGCGCTGGCGTGGCGCGCGGGCGCGGAGCTGGTGGACATGGAGTTCGTGCAGTTCGAGCCGTGCCATTGCATTTATCCGAAACGCCTCGGGCTGAGCACGACTTTGTTCGCGCACGGCGGCCGTTTGCTGAACGCGCAAAACAAACGCTTCGTGCTGAAACAATATCCCACGGGCGAGGGCGCCGCGCCGAAGGATGCGCTCGCGCGGCTCGTCGCGATGGAAATCCGCGCGGGGCGCGGCACCGAACACGGCGGGGTCTGGTGCGACCTCACTGACATTCCAAAAAAGTTCATCACCGAGGGACACTCCGCGTATTACAGTTTGTTTTTGAAACACGGAATCGACCTGACCAAACAGCGTTTTGAAGTCGGCCCGGCCCCGCACACATTCCTCGGCGGTGTCGTGATCAACACCCGTTGCGAAAGCACGGTGCCGGGATTGTTTGCGGCGGGCGAAGTCGCCGGCGGCGTCCACGGGGCGAACCGCGTCGGTGGAAACGCCGGCACGGAAATCCATGTGTTCGGCGCGATTGCCGGCGCAAGCGCCGCCGCGTATGCCAAGAGCCGCGGCGCGCGGACATTGCGCGATGCCGCGCGCCGTGCGGAAAAACTGGCAGATTCGTTTTCGACGGAAAGTCGGAGCGGACATTGGAATAACTTCGCAAAATCAATCCGCGAATTGATGACGGCCAAGGTCGGCGTTGTCCGCGATGAGGCGGCGTTGTGCGAGGCTTTGGTCGAGTTGAAAAAAGTCGGTGACGAAGCTGCCGGGGTTGAGTGCGAAAAATCGCTGGGCGATTTCGTCGGGCAAATCGAAATTCAAAACATGGCACAAGTCGGCGCGTGCGTGGCAGAGTCCGCGTTGCGGCGGAAAGAGAGTAGGGGAGTGCATTATCGTTTTGATTACCCGAAACGTGACGACGCGCACTGGAAGAAAAACATTTATCTTCGGCAGGCCGACGGACGGATGCGCGTTTCCTCGCGCAAGAAAGGAGCGGGCTCATGAGCACGATTGCCACTGGGAGCGCCGGCATCTTGCCGGCAGGTTTTTCCGCAATGCCGGCAAGATGCCGGCGCTCCCAGTCGCTGGCGCGTTTTTTAGCGATCAAAATGTCGCGGCTTGCTTCCGGATCGCTTGCGCGCGCAAGCGAAGGTCGTGTGCATAGCGTGTTCAACCGGTGCTTCAATATTACCACGCCGACCGGCGACTGGCTCACCGTGGCGCTCGCGCCGTTTCCGCAAACGCCGGATTCAATCATCGTAAACACGCGCGAACTCGGCGCGGATTTTTCCCCGCAGCTTTGCGTCGAGGCGGGCATGCCAGTCGAAATCTCGCACGAAGAAATTTCGATTCCGGACGCGGATCTCGTGTTTGCGTTTTCCGGCGCTGAAATTTTCGACACAAAGCGCAAACCTCTCGCCCGCTCGGATCGCGCCGCGCGCAATCTCGCGCTGGCGCAATCAATCATTCGTCGTCAGGGCCGCGAGTGCGACCTGCCTGAATTGCAGCGGCGAATCACGCCTGCGCTAGCCGCGTTGCGCGAGGGGATTTTGCGCAACGATGCCGCGGCAATGCGCACGCAATGCGAGGCGCTGCTCGGCTTGGGCGTCGGCCTGACACCTTCGGGCGACGACATTCTGTGCGGCGTCGCGGCGGGATTGTTTTTCGGCAGCGTGACGGAAAACGAAAACCAATTTGTGCCCGTGCTTCGCGAGCTCTTGTTGACCGCCGCCGAACGCACGACCGACATAAGCGCGCGCGCGCTCCGCTTGTGCACGGAAGGCGAGATCAGCGGCGTCGTTTTTGACGCGGCTCGCGCTATCATGCTCGACAATGCGCTCGAGGTTGAACTTGCGATATCCGCGCTGCTCGAAGTTGGCGGCACATCGGGCACGGAAATGGCGCAAGGACTGTGCCTGGGCATTCAACTCGCGGAGGAATTGCGCGGATAAACGAGAACGAAAAACGAAAACCAACCGAAATTTTTTTCTATGCAGATCAAATGTATCATCCGACCAAATGAGTATCACGACTCCGTTTTCCTGATGGGCGTTGCCCGCCAGGCGGGCAAGCTCCCGGGCGTGCAGCGCGCGGCGCTTGGCATGGGCACGGTCATGAACAAGGGCTTGCTCAAGGACATGGAGCTCTACGACGAGGCGGTGGAGAAAGCCGCGCCGAATGACTTGATGATCGCGTTGCGAGTCGAGAACGACGAGGCGTTTGCCGCGGCGCAGGCGGAGATCGAACGCCGCTTGAAGGAGAAGCATGTCGCGCGCGCCTCGACCGGCGGCGGCGCGCCCGAGAGCCGCACCATTGCGATGGCGCGTGCGGCTGATCCCGGGCTCAACCTTGCGATGATTTCGCTTCCCGGCGAATACGCCGCGGCGGAGGCCGCCAAGGCGCTCTCGCAGGGGCTGAACGTTTACATGTTCAGCGACGACATTTCCCACGAGGACGAGCGCATGCTCAAGCAACTCGCCCGCGAGAAAAACCTCTTGATGATGGGGCCGGGTTGCGGGCTGACGTTTGTGCAACAAACCGCCGTCGGCCTCGCGAGCAAGGTGCTGCCGGGTCCGATCGGTTTGATCGCGGCGTCGGGCAGCGGCTTGCAGGAAACGATGGTGCAAATCGACCTCATGGGCTCGGGCGTGTCGCAGGGAATCGGCACCGGCGGGCGCGACTTGCGCGACGAGATCGGCGGCATCACGACGTTGCAGTCGATGGATATTTTGGAGGCCGATCCCGACACAAAAGTGATCGTGCTTATCTCGAAGCCGCCCGGAAAGAAAACCGTCGAGACCGTGCTCGAGCGCGTGCGCCGTTGCAAGAAACCGGTTGTGGTGAATTTCATCGGCGGCTCCCCCGAGGCGGTCGCCGCCGCGGGCGCGCACTTCGCGGCGACATTCGAGGAGACGGCGGCGCGCGCCGTGGCTCTCGCGCTCGGCAAGCCTTACCAGCCGCGCGATTTCAGCATGAGCGACGCCGGGGCGAAAGACCTCGTGGCGCGCGAGCACGCGGGCTACGGAAGCGGACAGCGTTTTCTGCGCGGGATTTTCTGCGGCGGCACGCTCGCCGAGGAAGCCATGATGATCATGCGCGCGACGCTGCCCGAGATTCATTCCAACACGGCGGTGATGCCGGAGTTCGCGCTCAAGGACGCGCGGGTGAGCGAGGCGCACTCGGTCATCGACATCGGCACGGAGGAATTTACCCGCGGACTTCCGCATGCGGCGATTGATCCCGCTCCGAGGATCGAGCGCTTCAATGCGGAGGCCGCGGACCCCTCGGTGGCGGTTATACTGCTCGACTTTCTCCTGGGCTACGGCTGCCACGCCGATCCCTGCGGAATGATGGCCGCGCCGATTGCCGACGCGATTGCGGCGGCGAAAAAAGCCGGGCGCCGCCTGACCGTCGTCGCGTCGATTTGCGGCACCGAGCACGACCCGCAACGGCTCTCCGCGCAAAAACAAAAACTGCTCGACGCGGGCGCGATCGTGATGCCGAGCAACGCTCAGGCCTCGCGACTCGCGGGCATGATCGCGTCGGCCTTTCAACCGATGAAAAACGGAAAGTAATTTGTCATGAGTTCCAATCCCACCAATCCATTTGTCGCGCCGATCAAGGCAGTGAATATCGGCGCGGAATTATTTGCCGACGGCTTGCGCGAGCAGGGCGTGGAGGCGATCCAGCTAAAGTGGCAGCCGCCGCCGGAGGAGGTGCTCAAGCACCAATCCTCGCTCGCCAAGCTGCGCGGCGGAAAATGCGCCGACCGCATCGCCGCCGCCAACGCCCGCGCAATCGACGCGCTGCTCAACGCCGATCCGCATTGGATCGACATGAAGCCCGCCATCGAGGTCGTGCCCGGCCTGAAGAAAAACATGATCCTCAAATCGGGCCCGCCGCTCCCCTGGGACAAGTCGTGCCCGACGCAGAAAAACGGCGTCATCAATGGCATCATTCACGAGGGGCTGGCGGACACGGCGGAGGCCGCGATTGAGTTGATCAAGCGCGGCGAGGTCGAGGTCGCCTCGGCAAACGACTACGCGATTGTCGGCCCCGGCGCGGGAATCCTCACGCCCTCGATGGTCGTGAACGTCGTCGAGGATCGCGCCACCGGCAAACGCGGTTTCTGCGCGCCCTTCGAGGGACCGAACCAGGGCGGCCTTTGCGGCTGGGGCACCTACAGCCCCGAAATCCGAAAATTCCTCAACGAGCTTTACGACACCATCGGCCCGATGCTCTCGCGCATTCTTCGCGCCGAGGGCGGCATCGCGATCCGTCCCATCATCAGGCGCGGCGTTGAGATGGGCGACGAAACGCACACGCGCCAGGACGCCGAGGGGCTCATCCTTATCAACCAGCTCTTGTTCCTGCTCATGAAGCACGAACCCGCGCAGAGCGCCGCGCGCGACGCGTGCGTTGATTTCCTCGAAAAGACGGAGCGCTTTTTCCATCCCATCGGAATGGCGTCGGCGATGGCGACGGTGCAGTCGATGAAAAACATCGAGGGCGCCACGGTCGTCACCACGCTGTGCGGAAACGGCGTCGAATACGGAATCAAGATAAGCGCGCTCGGCGACCAATGGTTCACCGCGCCCTCGCCGCAACTCACGGGGCAATACATCGCCTCCGACGCGAAACCCGAGGACACGCTCCCGTGGATCGGCGACAGCTCGGTGCTCGAGGCAATCGGCCTTGGCGGATTCGCCGCCGCCGCCTCGCCCGCGGTCGCGCGCCTGCTCGGCCACACCTACGCCGAGGCGATCGCGCAGTCCCGCGAGCTCGCGGAAATCTGCCTGACCGCCAACCGCAATTTCCTCGTGCCCGCGCTCGACTACAACGGCTCCCCCGCCGGCATCGACATTCTCAAGGTGCTCGAAACGGGCATCCAGCCCGCCGTGCACGGCGGCATGATTTCAAAGACCGGCCTGCGCGTCGGCGCCGGCGTGGCGCGCGTGCCCCTCGCCTGTTTCGGCAACGCACTGGAAGCCTACACAAACCAATTATCCAAAATCGCATGAAAACAAAAACTCCCTCAAAAAAATCCCCCGCCGCAATTTCCACCAAAGGTCTCCTTGCCGGGCAAGTGGCCGTCGTCACCGGCGGCGCGCAAGGCATCGGCGAAGGCATCGTCCTCGCGTGCGCCAGGGCCGGCGCGGACATCGCGTTCACCTACATGGGCGCCACGCCCAAAAGCCGCGCCAAGGCCAAGCGCACCGCCGAGGCCGTCCGCCGCATCGGACGCCGCGTGGTGTTCGACATCGTGGACGCGACAAGCGAGCAGGACACGGAAACGTTCATGCAGCGCGTCATCTCCGAGCTCGGTCGCGTTGACATCATGGTCAACAATGTCGGCGGCGCCGGCACCGTGCCCGAGGGCGGTTTCGCCGCGCTGCCGCTCGATTACTGGCGCTCGCAACTGGACAAGAATTTTTTCAGCGCCGTCATGTATTCGCGCCTCGCGGTTCGCGACATGCTGCGCCGCCGCAGCGGCGGCTCGGTCATCAACATCGGTTCAATCCACACGGCGAAAGTTTTTAACACAAAGTTCGTCCCCTATTCGTGCGCGAAGCAGGCCATGAACCAGCTCACGCGCGATCTCGCCGTCGAGCTCGCGTCGAAAAACATCCGCGTGAACTGCATCGCGCCCGGCCTCATAAAAACCGCGCTCACCGTGGGGCGCTACGACGCCGCGTGGTGGTCCGACATCAGCGAGCGCATACCCATGCGGCGTGCCGGCGAGCCGTCCGAAATCGGTGACGTGGCGGTCTTCCTCTCGTCGAAGCAGTCCAGCTATCTCACCGGCCAGATAATCTATGTTGACGGCGGCGGCGCCGACGGCGGCTGGAAATTATAATATTATTAGAGGACAGAATAATATCGGCATGAGAATACGAACCTCGCATTCAGGCATCCCCAACGAGGATGTGTCCAATAGCCCGGGGTTGGTGCGAGGAACGAGCGCCTACCCTGGGTTGGTTAAAAAAGAAAACACAACCCTGAAGGGGTTGTGTCCTCTGAAAACGCATGGCAGGCGAACAGGCCACAACCCCGTTGGGGTTGTTTGTCATGCGCATTATTCCCAGGGTAGCTTGCTGCGCTCGCAACCCTGGGCTAAAAGACGGAAGCCCGTTGGGCTTCATTCAATGCCCATTTTTTCGAGAAAGTTAATATCACTTTAATCATATAGTTTTTATACAATGGAAATAGCCAACGGCATACATCTGCTCAAGTGTCCGCTCGATTCGTTGTGGACCGGAGTCTTCGTGCTGGCGCGTGAAAAACTCGTCGTCATAGACACCGCGTTTGACCATTCGATGACGGATGTCGTGCTGCCTTATATAAAAAAGCTGGGGCGCGACCCCGCCGACATCGACCTGGTTGTCAACACGCACATCCACGGCGATCACATCGGCGGAAACGCGCGTTTGATGCGCGAGACGAAGGCGAAATTCGCCGCGCACAAGCTGGCCCGAGAGCGGCTTGCCAATCCCTATTTCCATTTGAACAAAATCCGCAGCCGTTTCACGCCGCTCGTTCCGTTTCAGGAAATCAAGTCGGGGCTGAATCCGCAGGAAATCGACATCGACCTTGAGCACGACCAGGAGATCGATCTCGGCGACTCAAAGTTGCGCGTGCTTCACACGCCCGGCCACGCCGTCGAGGGAATCTGCCTGCACGACAGCGCCTCGGGAATCCTCTTCACGGGCGACGCCCTGCAAGGACGCGGCACGATGAGCACGGGCGTCGGGCTTTATTTCGACCTCGACGCATACCTGCTCGCGATTGAG
Organism: Ereboglobus sp. PH5-5; assembly: GCF_029504805.1. Taxonomy (NCBI): domain Bacteria; kingdom Pseudomonadati; phylum Verrucomicrobiota; class Opitutia; order Opitutales; family Opitutaceae; genus Ereboglobus; species Ereboglobus sp. PH5-5. The sequence continues at coordinate 48,669 of NZ_JAQFIT010000019.1, forward strand.
CGCGTCGAGGCGGCGCTTGCGCAAGGCGGCGTGAGCATGATCGCCGCGTCGCATCCGTTTGACCCGATCTCCGGCTTGGTGCCCGCGGCGGAATGCGCCGACTTCATAAAACTCTGCCGCGACACCTCCGATCACTACGACAAAATCATCCGCGACTACATGGCGGAGCACGGCGACAATCCCGACTTGCACGCGCTCATCCGCCGGGTGCTGGAGCGGGCGGGCATAACGACAACCCCGGGTGTTCCCGTCCATGCCTATCACACTTCCGTCGCGCATTTGGCAAAAATCGATCCGTCGCGGCAATGGGGAGAGCCATTGTGAGATTTTGCACGACACCAGTTTTTGTCATGAATCTCAAAATCATGCTCCTCGGTATTCTTGTCGTTTTTGCGACAGCGATCACCCGCGCCGCGCCGAGCATGAAATCAGTTCATCTCACCCCGACGGTGCTGCCGCAGGTCGCCCCTGCGGAAGTGGGATTGGATTCCGCCGTGTTGGACAGAATCGACGTCGAGTGCCAAAAGGGAATCGACGAGGAACTTGTGCCGGGCTGCGTGGTGTGCGTTGGACGCCACGGAAAAATCACCTGGCTCAAGGCATACGGCAACCGGCGACTGGCCACAAAGGACCGCCCGGCGCACCCGATGACTGTTGACACAGTGTTTGACCTTGCGTCCATCACCAAACCGGTCGCCGTGGCAGCGTCGATCATGACATTGGTCGATCAGGGAAAACTGAACGTGGACGACAAAGTTGCCCGATATCTTGATGAATACAAAACTCCGGAGAAAGAGACGATTACCATTCGCCAATTGTTGACGCATACTTCCGGGCTGGGTGGATTGCATATCGTTCGCACCGACCAACTGCTTGCTAAAACTTTCAGTCAAAGCGCGCGCATTTCCGGCCCCCGTCCGGCTCCTCCCGCGGAACTTCCGACGGCCCCGCGCGACGAGGTGGTGCGGCTGCTGGCCGCCCCGCCCGTTGCCAAGCCCGGAGAGGTCTATTTCTACTCTGGCGCAAACATGGATACACTGGCCGTCCTGTTGGAACGCGTCACGGGAAGGGATTTGGCCACTTATGCGCGCGAAAATATTTTTCAACCCCTCGGAATGCTGGAAACAGATTATTTGCCCGGCGTGGAATTGCGCCGCCGCGCCGCGCCGACCCGGCTGGATGGACGCGATACGGGCAGGGTTCGCGATCCCTACACTATCGCAAAAGGCGGCGTCAGCGGTGGCGCAGGGCTGTTTTCCACTGCGGATGATCTGGCTGTATTCTCAGCCATGATGTTGAATCGCGGACGTCTTCCGGAGCACTTGGGGCGTGACGCGCGCATTCTAAATCCGGAAACAGTCGCGCTCATGACCACGCGCGGCGCCGGTGCGGCTTCAGATCGCGCCTTGGGCTGGGTGATGGGTGCGCCCTATGCGAAAAACATGTCCGATGTTTCCTACGGCCACGGCGGTTTCGATGGTAATTATATACAATTGGATCCGAAGCACGACATCTTCGTTATTTTCCTAAGCAACCGCATGCATATTAGAAAAGGGGCGGCCAAGGCGTCGAGAGTCCCCGTTTATCAACTTGCCGGACGCATCGGTGACATTGCCGTGGATGCGATTACCGCACCCCAGTCCGGCACAGGCGGCAAACCCTAAGGCAAAGAATTACCCAAAAAATTAACAGAGAACTTATCCAACCATGAAAACCAAACTGCGCAGCCAATGGGAATTCGGTGTGGCAACCGTGAAACGCGACGGCATTTTATACGGCCTCGGTTATACAAAGGAGGAAATCAAGCGGCCCTATATCGCCGTGGTCAATTCCTGGAATGAATACAATCCGGGGCACATTCATTTGCGCGAACTGGCCGAGCGTGTGAAGCAGGGCATACGCGAGGCGGGCGGCCTGCCGTTCGAGGTCGTGACCACCGGCTTGTGCGACGGCATGGTCCTCAAGGATCCGCGTTACATCGAGCTTCCCAGCCGCAATCTCATCGCCGACGAGGTTGAGCTCAATATCGAGGCCAACCTGTTCGACGGCATGGTGCTGTTGAGCACGTGCGATTCGATCGTGCCCGGTCACCTCATGGCCGCCGCGCGCATCGGAATCCCGGCCATACTCGTGACCGGCGGCTACATGCCCAACTGCATATTTCAGGGGCGTGATCTTGGTGTCACGGAGGTTTCCGACGCCATCGGCAAGGTCATGGAGGGCCGCATGTCGCGCTCCTGTTTTGACGAAATGGTCGGCTGCGGCCACGCGGGGCAGGGCGCGTGCGGCGAGATGACGACCGCCAACAGCATGTGCTGCGCCGCCGAGGCGATGGGCATGACGATGCCCGGCAACTCCACCGTCGATGCCACCGACAAGCGCCGCCTCTGGTCCATCGCGCATCAGGCCGGACATCACATCATGCGCATGGTCAACGAAGGCATTACGACGCGCGACCTCATCACCGAAAAATCCATCGAAAACGCCATCATCACCGACCTCGCCATCGGCGGCTCGACCAACCTCCTGCTGCACATTCCCGCCATCGCCACCGAGGCCGGATTTGACCGCGACTGGTGGAAATTTTTCGACGAAGCCTCGCATCGCATTCCGCTGCTGACGGGCATTTCCCCGAGCGGACGTTATTATTTCAAGGACTTCGACGCCGCCGGCGGCCTGCCCGCCCTGTTGAACAATTTGCTCACCCGGATGCATGCCGACATACCGACCGTGAATGGCAAAACCCTCGCTGAAAACGTGATGAATGCGCGGGTTTACAACGATGACGTTATCCGCGGCCTGAACAATCCCGTCACCAAGGGCGCCGGCATCGCGGTGCTCTACGGAAACATTGCACCGGAAGGGGCGATTCTCAAGGCGGCGGCGGTCGATCCCTCGCAATACCAGTTCGAGGGCGTCGCCAAGGTTTTCCACGATGTCGATGACGCCGTGGCCGCGTTGCGCCGCAAGGAAATCACGCCCGGCATGGCGGTCGTCATCCGTTATCTCGGCCCCAAGGGCCGGTTCGGCACGACGGCGTTTGCGTTCCAAAAAGAGCTCGCGGGAATGTCCATCGCCAAGCAAGTCGCGATCATCACCGACGGACGTTTCTCCGGCGGCACCTCGGGGCTGAGCATTGGCTACGTCGCGCCCGAGGCGGCGATTGGCGGCCCGTTGAATGCGGTGCAGGACGGCGACAAAGTCATCATCGACATCGAAAAACGCGCCATGAACATCGACGTGAGCGACGAGGAAATCAAGCGCCGCCAGGCCGCCGTGACATGGGAGTTCGACGAAACCAAATACAGCCGATTCCTGCGCCTCTTCACCCGCAACGTCACCTCCACCGCCAAGGGCGCGACATGGATTTGAGTTTTTCGAAATAGCCAAAGGACAGCCGTCGAAAGCGGGTGGGATTGCCGCTGTTTGCAACCCCCGATCCACAGCCGCAGCCGGGCTTCAACATGACGACAGTGTCGCCCGACAACCACGCGCTTGCCGGGCAGATTCGACTGGGCGTGCCAAGTGCGAAAAACATCAGGCTGGAGGTTCTCGAAGGCTCCGGGCTGGCGCGCTACGGGCGTTGTGGATATTACGGAGTGCACAACTGGCAGGAGTTCATGCCGGGACAGGCGGTGCTGCAGGACACGGATTACTTCGCAGTGCTGCCCCTGCAAATAGGCCGGGTGCGACTGCGCATCGCCTTTGACTATCCAGCAGGCGTCCAAGGCCTGCCGGACATCACTGTGCATACGCCTGTGCAAACAATCGCGATTGTCACGCTGAGGTTAGAGGGCACGATGAGGAGTTATTAGTGGAGCAAGTGTCGCCAAGGTGATCTTTCTCTCGAATTTTTTGCGTTGAGAAAGCAAGCCGCAAACCGCAGCCCTTCGGGCTGCGGCTTGCGCGGGTGTGCTGGGCTGGTCGCCCCTTGCATGGCTCTTTTATAACTGTCCGCAATCCGCGGCGGTGGGGTTCGTGCGGGGGCTTTCTCAAACACATGAATATACAACACAACGTCCCCCTGAAGTTCGTCACCGAAACAGGGGAAATCAAACTGGCGCCTGAGGGATTCCTGCGCCTTTTTCGCGCGGCCCAAACCGCGCAAACATCAACCGGCGGCGAGCGCCGCGCCGCCCTCACGAAGGCCGCCATGTTCGACGGATTCACTCCGACAGCCGCCCAAGTCAAAACGCTCGAACGCATCGTCTCTCCGGACCCCGGGACGAAACGCTCCGACCGCGACGCGACATTGGAGTTGCGCTTCGACACACTCACCATCAGCGCGGATGGCACCGCGTTTACCCGGCTCTACGGCATCGCGATAGACTTCACTCCCGACGAGGGCTGGGCCTACACCGGCTGCGTCGTGCCATACAAATCAATCGACGCCATGATCGTCGCGATGAGGGAGAACCTCAAGTCTCCCCCGGATGAATCCACGACCGAGGATCGCTGGATACTCGTGCGCCGTCACGAGGTGCTCAACCTCATCGCATCCTCGCTCTACACCACGATGACACGCGAGGAGCTTGCCAGCGAGGTTCGCACCTTCCTTGAGGGCAAATCGCTCACGGGGGACGGTGGCGTCACCCACGCGCTCGTCGAAATCCGTCCCGATGAACATGGCGCCTTGCGGCGTCCCGAGCACAAGCATCGCAGCCTTGACCAAGCGTTCCTTGAGTCGTTTCGAGAGTTCTTCGACACGCTGCCGGACCAGCCCGACATCGAATGGCAGGTTGACGCCTACTTCCACGCCAGAACCAGGCTCGAGCGCGAAATCTCCCACGAGGTGTGGCTGCGCCTGCCGGCGATTTTGAGGGCCATCTGGAAGGCGGACAAAATCGAGGACGCCTTCCAGTGGGTCGAGGCGGACGATGACGCGACGGAAACCACCGGGCTGACGAAAGCCGAAAGTGTCATCGTCAACAACCTCCTGGACAAAATCGTCGAGATGGAATCGCCGCCGTCGCAGGGCGTGAATCCCTTTTATTCCTTCGTCACCGACAGGTTTGGAGCTTTCACCTCGGGGACATGGCCGGAGGCGGATGAGTTCGGAAAACTGCCGGCGGTGAAACGGCGCATCGCGAAGGAAAAAATCATCGAGACGTTCGGATGGGTGGAGCTTTTGCCGCTTCCGGACGATTGCATCTGAGCTGATGTGGCAACACGGGAGCCGCGGTCCTTCGGGCCGCGGCCCCCGCATGTTTTGCCCCGCGGACGTCCTCGCGCGCGGCTTTTTGTATTCATCCGAAATTTCGGCTGAAGGGTTCGCGGGCGAAGACGCCTGCAAAAATGACAAGCAACAAACCATGTATCATAAAATTGATACAACCCTCCGGGCGCACCGTGCCCGTTCCCATCGCGCTCCTGCGCGGCCTCCGAAGCATTCATATCTACGGAAAGCACGAAACCGAGGCCGATGATGCCAACGCCGCCGAGGAGGGCTTCCGTCAACTCGACAACGACATCAATGTCACCGACGCCCAAGCGCGCACGATCACCGTCTTGACGACGATGAACATGGGCACCCGCACCAACGACTACGAAACTCTTCTCGAAGCCGGAGTCGCCGAGGCGGTCCTCGATGTCAGCGGCAGAACGATCATCCATGACGGAAAACACATCATCGTTTTCACTCCAAAAAATGGATGGAGGGTGAAAGGCTCCAAGGCGGACTACGCGCCGACTCTAGCGCACCTGCTCGCCTCGATTCACGGCGAAACGCCACCGTTGTTTGAATAGGCGCGCAGACTGACAAACCGCCCGCCGACCGGCTTTGCGGAAACAATTTCGCGAGCCGCGAGGCGGGCGGTTTTTGACCGGGGTTTATGTGAAGGCGGTCGTGAAAACGTCGTTACATAAATCCATCAAGAGTAAGCTATCAATAGTAGTATCTTCTTGCCATCGGAACCTGCGATGAAACACTCACGCATGTCTCGCCCCGCACAATTCAAACCACAACCATCATGACCCAGCACTCCATCTCGCCGGCGGACACATCCGCCACGCCGGACAACAAAAAACACGTTCCCACGCGCCGCGAGCGACTGTATGCGCATATCGGAAAACTCCTCGGAATCACCCCGCGACAGTTGATCACCCGTTCGCAACTGGACGCGGAAGTCGCCAGGGCGCTCCGCGATTTCAAAATTGTTCATCAGGACAGCGCCGCCGGCGACGCGTCCGTCGGCGCTTGCAAAAACCAAACGAAAAACACCGCCATCTTTTTCATCCAGAGCAAGGGCGCCCTCGGCAAAACTTTTTGCTGCGCGCATCTCTACGAATACCTGAAAAACCTCGGTCACAAATTTCTCCTGCACAACGCCGATTCAATCAGCGGGGAACTCGTAAAAATTTTCCCCGAGACAATCCCCAACCGCCTCAAGATAGATCGCTTTGAAAACCAGGACTTGCTTTTCGATTCCCTGCGCGAAGGAAAAAATATCATCGCCGACTTCGAGGGTGGCTTCGCTGTAATAGACGCAATCCTGGATGTGTTTATCGGCAAATTTGACTTCGAGGCATTCTGCAACGAAACTGGCACCAAACTCATTTTGATCGTCCCCGTCGATGGCGGCCACGCCAACACCAAATGCTGGCTCGATCTCAAAAACGCATTTCCCTGGGCCACATTCTATCAAATCAGAAGAGCGGACGATGATTCGCCGCGCGCGAAATACCCCGAACACCCGCCCGGACGGACCCTCTTCATACCTCACTTGAGCGGAGGCGATCCCGTGAAGCTCGCCTTTTACAGGGAGGGACTGACAGCCAACATGCTCGCCAATCGCCTCGACATGATCGACGCGATCAACGCCAAGGTTTTCAGGGATATGCTCTACCGGGAGTTTGCGAAACTTCTGAATCACATCCCGTCGCCGGGCACGCGCCGGTGATTTGCCCTGGACGCAACCGCGGGCGTGCCGCGCCGCCGGCTGCGATCAAAGCTTCAGCTTTTTGAGCAGTGTTGACGGAGGCTTGCCCAGCGCCCGGCACACATCGGCGAGCAGGGCGACAG
>NZ_JAQFIT010000020.1:0-52082 GCF_029504805.1 Ereboglobus sp. PH5-5
TTGCCCAGGATTGTGAGCAGGCCCGGGCTCGCGCCGGGCGAGAGATGGCCATGGGAGAGGATCGTCACGTTGCCCGCCGCCGTGCCGGTGCCGCCTAAGGTGGAGTTGGCTGCGACGATTGTGTGCGCGCTCGCCAGGTAACCGCGCAGGCTGAGCAGGCCGGCGTTCACGAAGGTCGTCCCCGTGTAGGTGTTGTATGCCCAAAACGTGAGCGCGCCGTCGCCGGTTTTGGTGAACGCGATCGTGCCGCTCGCCGACGCGATGCCGTCGGCGCGGATGGCGATGGAGTTTTCGTCGCCGATGGCGAGGGCTCCGGCGATGTCGAAGATGACGCTGCCGGAATGGGCGTAGAGGAAACCGCCCGCGCTGTCAGTTGCCGCGGCGGTGTTGCCGCGCGCGGTGTTGCCGGTGTAGGCGAGAGTCGAGCCGGAGCTGACGGCGATGATGGTGTTGGCTAATCCCTGGTTGTAAATCGCCCCGCCCACGCCCGCGGCGGTGTTGCCAGTGAAGATGACATCGGTGAGCGTGTTGACGTAGGCGGCGCCGTAGTTGGAGAGCGCGCCGCCGCCGCCGCCCGAGTAGTTGCCGGTGAAGACGCTGCCGACGATGCCCATGGTGCCGCAGTTGGCGATGACTCCGCCGTTGCTGGCGGCGCTGTTGGAGACAAACACGGAGTTGTTGATCGTGAGCGTGCCCAGGTAATTCTCGGAAACGCCGCCAAAGGTGCCCGCGTAGTTGGACTCAAAACGGGAGCCGTCAATCGAAACGCGTCCCCCGCTAAACGCGGCGATGGCGCCGCTGCTTTTTGTGGCGCGATTGTTGGTGAAGGTGGAGCTGATCACGATTGCGCGGCTGTTGTTGGACAGGGTAATCGCGCCGCCGTTGGTGCCGTTGCTCGAATTGGAAACAAAGAGCGCGTTGCTGACAAGGATCGCCCCGCCGCCGGTCGCGGCAATCGCGCCGCCGGCTGCCGCCGCATAATTGCGCGCGAAGAGCGCGCCGTCGATATTGACGGTGCCGCCGACGCTGATCGCGCCGCCGGTCGAGGTCGAGCGGTTGTCGAGAAACCTGACCATGCCGGTGTTCGTGAAATACCCGCCGGCGTCGACGGCAACGGCGCCACCGGCGACGGCGCGGTTGTCCGCGAACGTGACAATGCCGTTCAGCTCGACCGTGCCCGCCGTGTAAATCGCGCCGCCGCCACCACCCGCGCGGTTGCTCGCAAAACTTCCCGTGGTGATGTCGACGGTCATTGATGACACGTTGTGAATGGCGCCGCCGGAACCGGCGCGCGCGGTGTTGCTGGTGAAGACGAGGTTGGTGCCGGAGATGACGCCGCTGTTGTGGATCGCGCCGCCGTGGGAGCCGGACACATTGCCGTCGAAGGTGAGGTCCGCGCCGGTGAAGGCGCCCGTGGTGTAAACGGCCCCGCCGTTAAGGGCGGCGCGGTTGTTGGAGAATGTTGACGAGTTCGCGATTTCAACGCGCGCGAGGGAACCGTTCCATATCGCGCCGCCGGAGGAGGCGTAATTGCCGTCGAACACGCTTGATTGCAGGTTGAGCGCGGCCGTGGCGCCCTCTTGGGAAACGGCGCCGCCGTTGGAGCCGGAGGTGTTGCTTGCGAACAAAAGACCGGAGCCGCTGATCGTGCCGGTGCTGTAAACGGCCCCGCCGTGCATCGCGGAATGATTGCCCGCGAGGGTGCCCGATGCGAGTGACATGGTGCCGGTGTTGTAGATCGCCCCCGCATAACCGGCTGTGGTGTTGCTGGCGAAAATCGCTCCGGTGGCGCTGAGCTCGCCGGCGTTGTAGATGGCGGCGCCGTTGGCGCTGACACTCGATCCGCGATTGCCCGTGAAGGTGACGCCGCCGGTGATGCCGAAGGTGCCGCCGGCGTTGACATAAACCGCGCCACCGCCGGAGCCGAGGGGGGCGGTTGTCACAGTGAGATCCGCGCCGGACGCAGCCTCGAGCGTGGCGTTGGCACCGGCCGAAATGATTTGGCGCTGCGTCATGGTGCCGCCGGTTGCGAAGACGAGTCGCGCGGCGGAACCGGCGGCGCCGTCGTAATAAACGGTGTTCGCGCCGGAACCGAGCGCCCAGCCGGCGTTCGTGCCGGTGGCGGCGACGAGCGCGCCGTTGCGAATGAAAATGTCACCGGTGAAGCTGTTGCTCGCGCTGAGGACGAGGGTGCCGCTGTTGCTGGCTGTGACGGTCAGCGAGCGTCCGTCCCAACCGCTGGCGTAGGGGCTGTTATTTTGGTCGGCGAGGGAAATGTTCATGTCGAAGCTCGTGCCGCTCGCCACGGTGAAGTTGCCATGGCCGTCGGTCTCGCCGCCGAGCCAGGAGAGGTTCACGCCGGCGAGATATTGTTTCGCGTCGGCGGTTTTGTAGATGCCGCCGTAAAGGTAATCGGGCAGGTCGGCGGCGTCGAAACCGTCGAGCGTGGCGCTGGCAAATGTGCCGCTGATCGTGCCGGTCGTCTTGATCAAAACCTGCTGGTCGCTGGCGAGCACCGCGCCGGCCGTCGAAAAAACCGAGTCCGCGCCAAACCCGTCCACGCTGATCGTGCCGCCGACTGTCGCGCTTCCAGCGATGATGAAGGCTTCGTTGAGGCCGCGCGCGGAGGCGTCGAGCGCGAGGGTGGAGTTGGCGCCTTGCGAATAGATGCCGCCGACGGCGACCGAGCCGGAGTCGCCGATGGCCAGCGCGCCGGCGCCTGCGGAGCCGAGGGCGAGGTTGCCGGTGTTGAGCCAGAGGCCGGTGCCGCTTACCATCACGCGGCCGTTGCCGCCGGGGCCGCCGATGGTGGCGTGCTGGTTGCGCGCGAGGCTGTCCTTGATGTCGAGGACGGCGGAGCCGGTGTTGCCGGAGCCGATGGTGAGCGCGCCGGCGCCGAGGGTGAGCGTGGAGCTGTTTGCGAGCAGGAGCGTGCCGGAGTTTATGTTTGCGGTCATGCCGGCGCCGGCGGCCTGGATCACCGATTCGGCGGCGGTGGCGTCAACCAGCCCGTCGATTGTCCAGACGGAGGCGTTGCTGCCGGTGACGGTGCCGCCGTTCACGAGCAGCGTCGAGCCGGCGGAGCCACTGAAGGCGCCGATTGTCTGTGCGCGGCCGTTGATGTCGGCGATCGCGCCGGAATGGATGTCGAGGCGCGAGGTTTTGCCGAGCGCGCCGTCGATGCCGAGGCGAAGCGCGCCGTCGAAAACCGTGGTCGTGCCGGTGTGGGTGTTGGCGGCGTTGAGTGTGATTGTGCCGGTGGCCTGAATCCCGAGGTTGCCCGCGCCGGTTATTTGCGCGTGGAACTCGTCGCCGCCCGCGACGCCGTCCGTGTCGCCGTCCAAAATCGTGGTGTAGCCGGAGCGCAGGTCGAGACGCGTGAGGACGCTGCCGAGATACAGGCCAGTGCCGGTGCCGGCGGCGCCGGTCGAGGTCATGGCGACGGCGTAGTAGCCTGTGGCGACGTCGCCGTTGTTGCCGGCGATGGCGGAGCTTTGGCGGATCGAGGAGATCACCGAGCTGAGCGAAATCGCGCCGCCGTTCAGCTTGAGGTTCGACACGGAGCCGGTGAGGGATTGCGCGTTGACGAGTTGCCGCACGGCGCCCTCGTCCTGTTGCAGGAGCGGGAACGCGGAACTGCCGGTCACTTGGGCGAGGTCCACGCGCACGTTGCCTGAATTTAGTTGCAGTGTGCCGGTGTCGATCCATCCGGCGGCGCGGCTGCCGGTGCCGGAGAGGTCGAAGTTCACGTTGCCGCCGTTGAAGACAAAGTTGCCTGTGTGGTTGCTGCCGGTGCCGGCGATGATCGTGCTATTGGTGGAGCTGACGAGTGTCGCGGCGTTGAAGGCGCCGCCGGAAAGGGTGTATGTGGCCTTGCGGAAATTGGCCGTGCCGGTGAAGCCGCCGGTGTCGCCGGTGAGCGTAAGCGTGTTGGTCGCCGCATACAGGTTCACGTCGAGCAGGCCGGCGCCGGCGAGGTCGTTGTCGAAGGTGTAGTTTGGCACCGCGGAGGGCGGCGCGACATACGCCGCCGCGCCGGAGCGGACGGTCAGCGTGCCGGTGCCGATCGTCCGGGAGCTGGTGGTTGCGGATGACGTGGCGAGGACGAGCGAGCCGGCCTCGACTTCCGTGCCGCCGGTGTAAGCGCCCGTGCCGGCGAGGGTCAGCGTGCCGGTGCCGAGTTTGTGCAGGGCGCCGACGCCGCTGAAGCCGCTGTTTCCGGCCACACCGATGTTGAACGCCTTGCTGTCAATGAACGCCCCGCCGGATTGAATGACGAGGCTTCCCTTGGCTCCCGAGAAGCCGGAGATAAACGACGCGCCGCCCTTGGTCGCCTGCAACGTGCCGCTGTTAAAATAGACCGTGCCGGTGCCGCTGCCCTTGATCAGCGTCCCGGTTCGCAACAGGCCGCCGTTGAGATTGAGGACGCCGGAGGCGGCGTTATACTCGGCAAGCTTAACCCAGCCCGTATTGACGGTGGCGTTGTCCTCGATTGTCAGGATTCCCCGTCCGGAGTTGCCAAGGGTAAGGGCGCCGGTGGCCCTTAACAAACCGGCGCCTCCGACGGTCACTTCGCCGAGGCTGTTGCTGTTATTTCCGGCAGTGAAGGCGCTGGTCGCCGTCAGGGAGCCGCTGTCGGTTATGGTCAAAATCCCGGTGCCGGATCTGCCGGTGTAATACGTCTGGTTTGTTTGCCAATGACCGGACTTTTCGATCAGCACGCTGCCATAGCCGCCAGTGGCATCGCTGATGTAAGCCTCACCCGACACGAAGCCGTTGTCCGTAATGGTCAGGTAACCTTTGCCGTTACTTGTGTAGGCCAGGCTAATGAAGCGGGCGACCAAGGAGCCGGAACCGCTGACAGTCACGCTGCCCTGGCCGCCGGAGCTGGGGCCGATGTGAATGGTGTCGGCTTTAACGGCGCCTTTCTCCGAAATGGTCAGGCTGCCCCTGTAAACATGCATGCGTCCGAGACCACTCGTATTATCCCACAAGCCGGAGCCTGTCACCGTCACGCTGCCGGTGCTGTTGGCGCTGGTGCCGATATTGGCCTCGGAGCTTTGCACGGAGCCGCTGCCCTCAATGGTCAGGAAACCTTTGCCGGAATTGCCGACATGCAGGTTGGCGGTATTGAGCCAAAAGCCGGAGCCGGTCACCGTCACGCTGCCGGAGCTGGAGGTGTTGTAGCCAATGTAGGCGGTGGTGTTTTGAACAGTGCCGTTGCCTTCAATGCTCAGGAAACCGGTGCCCGAGTTGCCGACATACAGGTTGCCGGTGTTTTGCCAAACGCCGGAGTCGGTCACCGTCACGACACCGAGGCGGGATGCGTTGTTGCCGATGTAACCGTGGGCGTTTTGAACGGTGCCGCTGTCGGTGATCGTCATGAAGCCGGTGCCGGAGTTGCCGGCATACAGGTTGCCGACGCTTCCGAAATATCCGCTGACGTTGACCGTGCCGCTCGTGCCGGCGGTGTTGCCGATGTGGATGGCCGAGGCGCTGCCGGTCCAGCCGGTGATGGCGAGCGCGCCGCCGTTGACGGTGGTCATGCCCGTGTGCGTGTTTGTGCCCGAGAGCGTGAGCGCGCCGGTGCCGGTCTTCGTGAGCGCGCCGTCGCCGGTGATGCTGCCGGAGTAGGTCGTGGACTCGGTGTTGAGCGCGATGACGTGGCCGGTGAGGTTGTTGCCGTCGGCGCCCGCGATGATGTGACCGGTGCCGGAGAGATTGACGAGCGTCTGCTCGATGTCGCCGGTGAAGAGAGCCGCGTTGACGACGACCGCCGTGCCGCTGGCGATGGCGTTGGCGGCGGTGAATGAGAGCGTGCCCGCGCTCACGGTGGTCGTGCCGGTGTGCGCGCTGGCGGCGGCGAGGACGAGCTCGCCCGCGCCGGTTTTTTCAAGGGAGCCCGCGCCGGAGCCGCTCTGCGTGATGCCGCTGGTCAGCGTCGTTTTGTTTCCGGCGGCGGCGGCAAGTTTGAGCGTGACGTCCACCGCGTCGGTGCCGTCGAGCTGCGTGGCGAGGTCGATGGCGTTGTCGATTGTCTGCGCGCCGTTGAGCGCGAAGGCGAGCGTCGGGGCGAGTGTGCCGGCCACGGTGAGCGTGCCGGTGCCCAACGGGCTGAATGTGAGCGTGCCGGAGGACACGAGCGAGCTGGCGGCCGCGGTCAGCGTGCCGTCGAGCAGGGTGACGCCGCCCGAAAAGTCGTTGGTGTTACCGGCCAAAACCAGCTCGCCCGCGCCGCTTTTGATCATGCCTTGCGCGCCGATGACGGGCGCGCTGATTGTGAGCGTGCCTGTGCCGACCGTGCTCACGACGAGACGGTTGAGCAGGGCAACGCCGGCGTTGGCGATGGTGACGGAGTTGTTGTTTTGCAGCGTCAGGTTTGCGACCTCATCGGGGTCCATTTGCTCGAAAGTGAACGCCAGCCCTCCGAGCGAATAGTTTTCGCCGGTGTTGTTCATGAACGTGAGGCCGCCGAGGGTGAGGTTTGCGACGTCGATGTTCACCGGGGTGCCGTTGAGTTGCAGCGTGGTCGAAAAAACCGCCACCGAGCCGGGGCCGTTGGGCGCCACATTTGTTTCCCAGTTGCCGACACTGCTCCAGTTGTTGAGGGAGGCGTTGCCGTTCCAAATGGCGCTCACGCCGGTCGGGATGAGTTCGTAATAGAGCTGGGTGTTTTTGAGAACCTTGGCACCGGGCGCGTAGGTGATGACTCCGCTGCTGTAAAAACTGATCGTGGCGAGTTTCGCGTGGTCGAAGGCGGTGAGCACGTCGTTGGCGAAGCGCACTTGGGTGAGGCCCCCGCCGTAGGTGCTGTCGCCGTTCCAGTTGATGATGTCGAGCGTGCCGTCCCATGAGCCCAAGTCCGCAAAGGTGAGCAGCGAGGAACCGGACGCGCCGTTCATGTTGATGGTGCCGGAACCGGCGAGATTGAAGAGCGTGCCCGCGAAGGTCTGGCTGCCGCTGACGTTGAGCGCGGCGCCGCCGAGCGTGAAGCTGCCCAGGCCCGTGCGCGTGCTGTTCACGTTGCCAAGGTCGAGCGCGCCCTCCCGCAAAACGAAGTTGGGCGTGACGATATTGCCGCCGGTCCAGTGCAGCGTGGCCGTGCCGGTCTTGATGACATCGCCGGCGGTGCGCAGGTAGCCGTGGGCGTTGCCGCTGACGGTGGAGTCGGTGTCAACGACGAGGTTGGTCCCGATGCTCGCGCCGCTGATCGCGCCGGCGATGTCGGTGATGTTGATGCTCGCGGTGTATGCGGCGCTGTTCCCGTTGAGGGCGAGGTTGCCGTAAATATCCACCGCCGTGCCGCCGACAACCAGTTCGAGCATGCGCGCGACGTTGCCGCTGGCGAATTTCACATGGCCCATGCCCAGGTAGTGCTCGCCCGCCGCCGTGGCGCCGCCGAGCGCGATGTCGCCGCCGGCGTTCACTCGCAGCGTGCCGTTCGTGATGGTGGTGTCGCCGGTGTAATCGTTGTTGTTATTGTTGAGAGTCAACACGCCCGCGCCGGTTTTGTTGATGCCGTAGGCGCCGGTGAGCCGGAGGTTTTCCCCGAACACAACGCTGCCGGTAACCGTGAAGTTTGTGTTGTTGACCAATGTAACCGGCAGGGCGCTGGTCTGCGACAGGGTCAGCGCGCCCGCCGCGCCGTTCAGCCCGATGTTGTAATGACTAAACACCACCGTGTTGGCCAGGGTGACGGGGCCGCCCCACGAGGCCAGCGTGGTGGTGTATTCGGGGTTGCTGGATGCCATTAAAAACAGCGTGCCGCTGCCGATGGATTGCGCATTGCCGACGGCCAGTGTCGCGAGACGGTCGATTCTTGTGTTGCCAGTGTATTCGTGCGCGCCCTCCAGCCGCCAATGGGGGGCCATGGCCACATGACCGCCGCCAATGGTCAAAGCACCCGTTCCGCTGAAAACGTGCCCGGCGGAAACGATTACGATACCGGAGCCTGTCATATTGGTATCCCGCGCGAACGTGCTGGTGCCGCTGTGGTTTAGGGTAAAGGTGCCGGAAAACTGGCTCGCCCCCGCGTTGTTGAATTCAAATTCATTGCTGATGATGCGGGCGCCGTTCAAGGCGACGAGATTGTGCGCGCTCACGATGCGAACCACCCCCTGCCCCAGCGCGCTGTCGGAGCCGACGCCGGTGCTCATGCCATTATAGTGACCGAGGATAACATCGCCGGCGAACGTGTTGTTGCCGTAAAAATTCACTCTCATGCCATAAAGGCTCATGCGCAGTCCGCCGAGGCCCTGCAAATCCTGCTCGATGTTCAACACGGCGCTGTTGTAGCTGCCCTGCAGCGTCCATGTGCCGGATTCCACATAGCCGGGATCGGCGCTGCGGAAGGTGAGCACGCCGGTGTTGTTGCTGCCGATGCCGAAATTCCAATTGCCCGCGATGCGCAGGGAGGCGTCAACCACGCGCACCGAATTCGCGGTATCAAGCCCAACGTAATACCAGCGTCCGGGCGTGCCGTCGCCGATTGTCAGCGACTGGATGCTGCCCGCCGCGTCGATGCCATTGTGGCTGCCGCTGCCGAACAGCGCGCCGTCGGCGGCGATCCGCACCACCGGCAGGCCCGCCGCGCCAGTGGTGGTGGCGGTGCTGCCGACAATGCGAAAGCCGCCCGTGAAATCGCTGGCGCTCGTGCCGCTGGCGTCCGTCGTGCCGACAAACATCAGGGTGTTGCTGCTGTAAACGATGCCGCCGCTGCCGGAGACGCGGCTGTTGAAGTAAAGCGTGTTCGGGCTGGTGTGCCGGAAATCGAGGCCGCCATCGAGGCGCATGTCCGCGTCAAGGGTGAGGACGTGGTTGCCGGAGTTGGTCAGGACGGCGTTGTCGGCGCCGTTGTCGAACACAAGCACGCCGCCGTTGGCGCCGCCGACGGTGAAGACCTGCCCGCCGGAGCTTTCCAGCAGCAGTTGCCCCACGGTAAACGCGCCGTCAACAAGGATGCGGTTGCCATTGAGCAGGCCGTCGGCGTCGCGCACCACGGCGGTGCGGCCCGCGGCGTTCGGCACGCCGCCGACCCAGTTGACCGCGGAGCTCCACAGCCGGTCGGTGTCGATGCCGGTGCCGCGCGCGCCCACCCATTCGTTGAGCGCGGCGCCGGTGGGCGCGAGAAACCAGAGGTTGCTGCCGCTCACCTGAACCAATTCCGCGCCCGTCTCGTAGCCGGTGAAGCTCACCCGGTCGAGCCGCCAGGCATTGGCCCCGGAAAATCCCGCGGTGCCGGTGAAATAAACATAGGTGTCGTAGTCACCCGGGGCGCCGCTCGTCGACCAAATGCCGCTGTCGTTGGTGAGTGAAAGCTGGAAGCCGGTGCCCGACCAGGTGAGGCCGCCCTTGAACAACAGGGACGCGTGCTCGTTGAGGAAAAGCCCGGCGTTGCCGGTGAGGGTGAGGCTGTTGAGCGTGGTCACGTTTGGCGAGCCCGCCGAGCCGCCCGCCAGCGTGAGCAAGCCGCCGCTCATGGCGAGATTGGGCGCAACGGTGCCCGTGCGCGGCAGCATATAATCGTGCCCGCCGATGATGAGATTGCCCGCCTGGATGTTGAGCGCGCCGAGGTGCACGGGGGTGTGGAGATACGCCTCGCCCGCGCTTTGCTTGTAAAATGTGCCGACATTCGTGATGCCGCCGCTCATCGTCGAGGTGATGTGGATTTCCGCGCCGGGATTGGGCCGCGCGTAAAGCTGCGTGGCGCCGGTGCCGGCAAACGCCGTGTTCACAGTCAGGTCCCCGCCAAAAATCAGGTTTGCGCCGCTCGCGCCCGTTGCCTGCCAAACCGACGTGTCGGTAAACTCGATGGCACCGCCGCCAGTGCCGGTGAAGCTGCGTCCGTTCCCCATGAGCACGGTGCCGCTGACGACGGTGGAGCCGTCGCCAATGAACATCAGGTTGCCGCCGGTCGTGGTGACGAGGCCGCGCAGGTAGGAATCGTAACCATTGTTGGCCACGAACAAATTGCCGGCGGCAACCGTGACGCTGCCGCTGCCGTAGTAGTTGTGCCCCGCGTCAAGGGCGCCCATGACAAGATCGCTGTGCAGATCCGCGCGCACCGTGCCCCCGCCGGACTTGGTAAAGCCGCCGGAAAACACGTTGGAGCCGCTGTTCATGACCAGTGTGTTTGCGGCGTTCAACGTCAGCGCCCCGACGCCGGTCAGGTTCAAGTCCGGGCCGAAACCAACATCCGGAAAAGTATGCCTTTGGCCGTTCCCGCTGGTGCTGATCACGCGGTCGGCGGTCAGCTCCACGTCGCCGTCATAATTCAGGTAAACGGCGGTCATGGAAAAATCGCCGTCGATGATGAGGCGGGTGTTCAGTCCGACATTGTTATGGTAACCCAAACCCAGGCTCGATCCCTCGTGCATGACAAGCGCGCCGCCCCAGTAAAACAACTGACCGGTCGTGGTGTGGTTGTAAGCGCCCAGCATCATTCTCTTGTAGGCATGGATAGTGCCCGTGTAAGTGGGCGCGTAACCCGAGCCTCCATACAGCACCAAATGCCCCTCGGCGATGATGTTACCCGTGCCGGACAACGCGCCCCCCAAAGCCGCCCCGTATAAAACATCGCCGTTTGCGTAAACCACGCCGGTCGCGGTGACGACGAGGTCGTTTTCCAACACAATCGCGCTTGCGATTCGCACCCCGCCCGTGCCGCTGATCGTGGATGCCATTTTGGTGCCGCCAACCATGAGACCGCTGTCAAAAATAACAGTGCCCGAGGTAAACGTCAGCGTGCGACTGTGACTGCTCCCCAGATGGCTGGTCTCCAAGTGCCCCAAGGTGACGGCCCGGCCCTGCAAATTGACGGAGGCTTCGGTGCCGAATTGGGGCGCGATGACCGTGGTGCCCGCGCGGTCAGGAATGTCCAGGGTCCAGCGGGCGAAATCAAACCAGTTGCCCCCGCCCGTGAGCGTGGTGGTGAGAAAATCCACCGGCGCAAGCACGCCGCCGCCCAAGTCCACCGCGCCGGGCGCGTAACCGCGAAACCAGATTTTCGACAAATCCACGCCGCCGGCGGCGACAACCGTGTGCCCGCTCGACGCGACCGCGCCGTCACCCAGATGGCTGGCGGGATTGCCCGTCCAGTTGTAGACGGAGAGGAAATTTTCAGCAAACGGATTGGCACCGCCGCTTCCGGCGAAGACGAGGCTGTTTATGCCCAGCGTGGACGGCGTGGCGGAGTCGAACCAAAGGCCGAGGCGCGCGGCATCGCCGAGGTTGATGCTCGAAAAATTTTGGTCGTGGCCGTTGAGCAGCACATTGGTGATGACGCCCGCGCCGATGTTCAGCGAGGAGGAGCCCAACTGGTCGGCAAGGCCGAGGGAAACCTGCCCCCCGGTCGCGGTCGCCAGTTGGTTCGTGAAGATGCCGTTGGCGCCCGCGAAGGTGAGTCCGTTTGCCAAGTCGAACGCGGTCTGGTTGAGCGCGATGACGCCACGGGCGGACTCGATCACAAACTCGTCCGCGACAAACGTGCCGGTGTCGCCGGCGGTAAAAGTGAGGGCGTTGGTGCCGGTTTTGCGCGCGAGCCCGAGGCCGGATTGCATCACGGTGTCGTTGAGCGTCACACTCATGGCCGTGGTGTTTTGCCCGGTGTTGAGAACAAGCGTCGGCGCGTCAATGAAGGCGCTGCCGCCGGAACCGTCGGCGTTGTAAACAAAGTCGGCGCCGTTGAGCGCCAGCACGCCGCGAGCCCCCGCGTCCGAGCCGCCGCTGATCGTGCCGGAGTTGAGAACAAACCGGAATGCCTTGCGATAGTCGTTTTCCGTGATGATGAGGCTGCCGCCCTTGTCGAGCGTGATGAGGCCGCCCGCGAGGGTGACGTGCTGATTGGCGCGATCCCCGGCGGTGTTGATCGTGAGCGAGACGCCGGTGTTGGCGATCCGGATGTCGCCAAGGCCGAGATAATTTGCCCCGGACGCGGCAACCCCG
Organism: Ereboglobus sp. PH5-5; assembly: GCF_029504805.1. Taxonomy (NCBI): domain Bacteria; kingdom Pseudomonadati; phylum Verrucomicrobiota; class Opitutia; order Opitutales; family Opitutaceae; genus Ereboglobus; species Ereboglobus sp. PH5-5. Next base: position 11,944 of record NZ_JAQFIT010000020.1, read on the forward strand.
CCGCCAAGAATCGTGCCCGCGCCGACATTGTTGGCTATGGTGGTGCGCACGGTGCCGGCGGAAATATCCAAGCCGCCTGAAAACGTGTTGTTTGCGTTCGAAAGCACGAGCGCGCCGCCGCCGGTCTTGATGAGCCGCGTGCCGGCGCCGGTGATCGCGCCGCTGATGGTGGTGGTGGCGGGCGCGTGGCCGGCGTTGATGTTGATGGCGTGGCCGTTGCCGTCGATGCGCCCGGAAATCGTCAGCTTGCTCGCAAAGGTGGGCAAGAGCGGGTCGGTGCCCGCCTGAATGGAGAGGTCGCTGAGCAGATTGACCACGCTGCTGATGGTGACGTAATTGCTGCCTTGATAACCGAGGATGGCGCTCAAGCCTCCCGTCGCCGCAAAGCTAAGCGTCGAGGTCTGAACCGTTATCGTGGAACCCGCGGCATCAGTGCCCTCGATGCTGAGCGTGCCAACGGTGACGCCGGGGTTGGCAATGGTGATGGTGTGATTGCCCGACGAGAAGTCATTGCTAATGATGGCGGTCGCGCCTGCGGCGTTCGGCACGCCGTTGCTCCAATTGGCCGCGTCGGCCCAAGTGCCGTTGCCCGTTTTCTGCCACATGGATTGCGCCTGCAGAAGTTGCGGAACCGAACACAGGCCAGCTACAAACGCCAAAAAAAACGCAAACTGGTGAACCAAACGAAAAGACTGTAATTGCTGAGTTTTAATCATTCTTCTGAACGTGAACCAAAAACAACACTTCTCCTTAATGTTGAAGAAGTTATGTAACTAAATATCATGTATTTATAAAATTATTACAAATAATAGCCACTTTTTTGCAATACACTCAACTTTAATTATGCCGAATTGCGTCACAGCCGAAACACGATTCCCCCGTTCGCCTTCAACCTGAAAACCGCTGACATCGCAGGCTGCCGGACGAGTTGCACACGTTTCGCGCCCAGCACTTTCTCTTTTAAACAAGGCTCGCTCTAGTCGCGTCCGGCGGCTTGCTTCGCCGCACGCGGCTCCCTTCCCTGTCTCCTTGAATTCGCCGACACCACTTTGAATGGCGACAAAACCTCGCGCATGACCGAAAATGTCGGGCATATTTCGAAAAAACTGCTAAAAGAACGCTGCCATAACACTCACAAAAAAAGCTCCATCATGCACGCACGCACATGCAAATCCTGTCAAAACTGGCGGCCGCGCCGGGGCGACGCGACGGTCAGCTTGTGAAACTCTTTGTAAGCAACCCTAAAAAAGAAAAATCATGTCCAGCTCAACCCGCTACGAATCGCCCGTCGGCCCGCTTCTGCTGGCGAGCGACGGCAAAAACATCACCGGCCTCTGGATGGCCGGACAAAAATACTTCGCCTCCACCGCGAGCCAAAACATGAGCGAAAATCCAGGACTGCCGGTGTTCAAGGCCGCTCGAAAATGGCTCGACCGCTACTTCAAAGGCAAAAAGCCGGAAATCGCCGAACTGCCCCTGGCGCCCGAAGGCGGTGAGTTCCGCCAGGCGGTGTGGAAAATCCTCCGCGATATCCCGTATGGTCAAGTCATCACCTACGGCGACATCGCCAAAAAACTGGCGCGACGAATGGGCAAGCCGGACATGTCCAGCCAGGCCGTCGGCGGGGCGGTGGGGCGCAACCCCATCTCCATCATCATCCCCTGCCACCGGGTCGTCGGCGCAAATGGCAGCCTGACCGGTTACGCCGGCGGCATTGGGAAAAAAATCAAGCTGCTCGAACTCGAGGGCGTGAACATGACCGCGTTATTCACGCCCAAAAAAGGCACGGCCCTTTAAGCCGCAAATTTTATGCGCGCGCGGGGGCGCCGCTTGTGACGTCCCCTCATGTGAAAAGTCACGCCGAACCCGTTTTGCCCGCCGCGGTGCCGGCGCTTTTCACATCGATGTTTTCCTTGCCGCCGTAAACGGCGAGCACGCGCTCAATGGTGCCCGTGGTTGAGCGCCCCGCGACCATGTCGGCGAGCACGACCTTGCCGCCGTTGGCCTCGACGATGTCGCGACCGCTCACATAGTGCGCCCAATCGCGCCCCTTCACGAGCACGTGCGGGATGATTTTTGCAATGAGATCCCTCGGTTCGTCCTCGTCGAAAAACACGACGTAATCAACCGGGCGGAGCGAGCCGAGCACATAGGCGCGATCCTCCTGCGAGTTGATCGGGCGGTCTGGCCCCTTGCCCCGGCGCACGGAGGCGTCGCTGTTGAGCCCGACGCAAAGCGCGTCGCCCTGCGCTCGCGCAAAATTCATGTAGGTGACGTGGCCGCGGTGAAGAATGTCGAAACAGCCGTTGGTGAAAACGAGCTTCCTTCCCGCCGCGTGCAACCGGTCGCGCTCGGCGCGAATTTGTTCGGGCGTGAGGATTTTGGGCTCAAATGCGTTGTTCATGCTGTTCAATTTGTATTCAATTTTTTGATACGTAAAAATGGCGGATGCGGCGGACGATTGCATGTTGTGGCAACAGGCGGGGGCAAATCAACCCGGGATTTCCAATCCGCCGCGCCCCGTGTTTCTCATTTGGGGAAAACACTCAGACAAACTCTTGCCTCGCGCCGCGCCGCGCACCTAAATCGCGGTTTTCCAAAATGCCGCCCGCCAACAAACAACCCACGCCGCCCGCGACGCTGCCAACGCACGTCGCAATCATCATGGACGGCAACGGTCGCTGGGCGAAACAGCGCGGCCTTCCGCGACTCGAGGGGCACCGTCGCGGCGCAAAGGCCGTGCGCTCCACGCTCACCGCCGCGTTCGAGGCCGGCGTGAAATACCTCACGCTCTACGCCTTTTCCGTCGAAAACTGGAAGCGCCCGCAGGACGAGGTCGGCGGCCTCATGCGCCTGCTCAATTATTTCCTCAAGCAGGAGCTCAAGACCCTCCAGAAAAACAAAATCTCGCTCCACACCATCGGCCGCACCGACGCGCTTCCGCCCTCCGTGCGCAAGGAGCTCGCCGCCACAATCAAGGCCACCGCGCACCACAAGGATCGCGCGCTCATCCTCGCGCTCAACTACGGCTCGCGCACCGAAATCGCCGACGCAGCAGCAGCCTACGCAAGGGCCGTCGCCGCCGGAAAAGAAAATCCCGACGACGTCTCCTGGGACACCTTCGCGCGCCACCTCTACACCGCCGGCATCCCCGATCCCGACCTCGTCATCCGCACCTCCGGCGAGACGCGCGTCAGCAATTTCCTCCTCATGCAAAGCGCCTACGCCGAGTTCATTTTCACGCCCGTGCTCTGGCCCGACTTCGGCAAGGCCGAACTCCTCGCCTGCCTCGCCGAATACGCCAAGCGCGAACGCCGCTTCGGACAAACCGGCGAGCAAGTCGCCGGAAGAGAGAAGAGTGAAAAATGAAGGGTGAAAAAAAAGAAGCTGGCGGGATGCCGCACGACATTTGTGAACGCACCTTTTTGTTCGCGGTGCGCATTGTGAATCTTTGCCGCACACTTTCAGACCGGGCCGCGACTAACGAAGCTCGTTTGCTTTCCAGCCAGCTTTTCCGCTCCGGCACCTCGGTTGGCGCCAACGTGGAGGAAGCGCAAAGCAGTCAGAGCAAACCCGACTACATCGCCAAACTCTCCATCGCCTGCAAGGAGGCTCGGGAAACGCGCTATTGGTTGCGCCTGCTGGAGGCGGCCGGCATTCTTCAATCCGACCGCCTTCACGATATCACCGACGAAGCAAACCAGCTCATCGCCATCCTCACCACCATTATCAAAAAATGCCGCGCCTCCCTTCCTAAATAATCCCAAATCACCTCCACCCGGTTCCTTTTTCACCCTTCATTTTTCACTCTTCACTCTTTCCCTCCCATGCCCGTCATTCTTAAACGAACTTTTTCCACGCTCACGCTTTGGGCGGCGATCATTTCATTGCTCTATTTTGTCGGCGCGCACGCCGCTGTTTGGATGGTCGCGCTCATGGCCGTTGTTTCCATTTACGAGTTCAACAAACTCACGCGCGCCATCGGCCATCATCCGTTTCAGATCATGAGCATGGTCGTCGCGGGGCTGATGATCATCGTGCCCTATTATTTCCCCCAATGGAATTTCACCGCGACAGACCTGCTTGTCGTCGGCGTGCTCGGCACCGCCATCCGCATACTCGGCGAACGCGATCCGGCCACTCGCACGGAAACGCTTTCCTCGACGATTTTCGCGCTCGTTTACGTGCCGCTCATGCTCGGTTATTTCGTGCGCATCATCGGGCAATACACCGCGCCCAGCGCCTCGGCCGGCGTGCTGTTTTTTGTGTGGGTCGTGATCGTCACCAAACTTTGCGACACCGGCGCGCTCCTCACCGGCATGGCCTGCGGCAAGCATAAGATGACACCCGTCATCAGCCCGAAAAAAACATGGGAGGGCGTGGTCGGCGGCGTCATCACCTCGGCGCTCATCAGCGCGCTCTTTGCGTGGCTCTTCGCGCGCTGGCTGCCCGCGGGTTTCACGCCGCTTTTCGCCGCGCTCGTCGCCCTGCCGCTCGCCGTGCTCGGCGTGATCGGCGACCTCGTCGAATCCATCATCAAACGCCGCGCCGACATCAAGGACTCCGGCAAACTGGCCCCCGGCATCGGCGGCATGTTCGACATGACCGACAGCCTCATTCTCACGGCGCCCGCGGCCTTCTGGCTGCTGCGCCTAATGTAGAATGTGTAATGAATAATGTAGAATGTAATGACGCATACGCTCTCCTGAAAATTCTCCATAACGAATGTCCTCCGACCATTCTTCATTCTCCATTCCTCATTCTTCATTAGCCACGCGCCGCAGGCGCGTGGCGTTGCTCGGCGCGACCGGCTCCATTGGTGAAAACACGCTGCGCGTCATCGCCGCGCATCCCGACCAGCTTGAGCTCGTCGCCGTCGCCGCGCATTCGAATTGGGAAAAGCTCGCCGGCATCGTGGAAAAATTCCGCGTCCCCCACGCCGCCCTCTTCGACGAAAAAGCGCGCTCTGCCTTTCAATCCAAAATCCCAAATCCAAAATCCAAAATCACCCTTCACGCCCCCGGCGTGGAGGGCCTGCTCTCGCTCGCGAAACTTCCCGAGGCCGACACCGTGCTCGTCGCCGTCGTCGGCACGCAGGGGCTCCATCCCGCGCTCGCCGCGATTGAGGCCGGCAAGACACTCGCGCTCGCGAGCAAGGAAATCCTCGTGCTCGCCGGCAAGTTCGTGATGGACGCGGCCCGCCACCACAACGCGCAACTCATCCCCGTGGACAGCGAGCACAACGCCGTTTTCCAATGCCTCGCCGGACGCCCCGCCGACGCCGCCGTGCGCCGCGTCACGCTCACCGCGAGCGGCGGCGCGTTTCGCGACTGGTCCGCCGAGCGCCTCGCGACCGCCACGCCCGCCGACGCGCTCCGGCATCCGAATTGGGCGATGGGGCCGAAGATCACCGTCGATTGCGCCACGCTCGCCAACAAGGGGCTCGAGCTCATCGAGGCCCAAGTCCTCTTCGGCCTGCGCCCGGAGCAATGCGCCGCGGTGCTCCATCCGCAAAGCATCGTGCACGCGCTCGTCGAGTTCACCGACGGCGCCATGCTCGCGCAACTCTGCCCGCCCTCGATGACGTTTCCCATCCAGCACGCCCTGCTCCACCCCGCGCGCAGCGCCGCCGGCACCGAAAGCGCGCTCGACCTCGACCGCCTGCTCGCGCTCGAATTCCGCCCCGTTGACGAAACGCGCTTCCCCATGCTCGCCCTCGCCAAGCAAACCATGCGCACCGGCGGCTCCGCCCCCGCGATCTACAACGCCGCAAACGAAATCGCCGTCGCCGCCTTTCTCGAAAACAAACTCCCCTTCCCCGGCATTCCGCGCACCGTTGAAAAAACACTCGCCGCCCTCGCCGCCGAGGCCGCGCGCGACCCCGCCACACTCGACACCGTCCTCGCCCTCGACGCCGAGGCCCGCCGCGTGGCGGAAACATTCCTGTAAGCCTCTTTGGAGTGCGGCGGCAGAGGGCGAAGCCCGGCGACGCCGCTTTCGCATTCACAGTAAATCCGCAAACCACTCAAAGCGGTGTCGCCGCTTCGCTCTGCCACCGCACTCCAAAAAAATAACCATGCCCGCAAGCACCATCACCGAACTCACCACGCCGCGCCTCCGCCTTCGCCAATGGCGCGATTCCGATCGCGAGCCGTTTTTTGAGCTTTGCCGAAATCCGCGCGTGATGGAGTTTTTGATGCCCGTCGATGACCGCGCCGCGAGCGATGTCATCATGGATCGCTGGGCCGCGCACATTGCCGGGCACGGCTGGGGTTTCTGGGCCGTCGAATTGCGCGAAACAATTGCCGGAAACAGCGCGCCCGTTTTCATCGGTTCCGTCGGCCTGCAAATCCCGCGGCACCCGTTCCCCTTCATGCCTTGCGTCGAGGTCGGCTGGCGGCTTTTCCCCGACCACTGGGGCAAAGGTTATGCAATCGAGGCCGCGCGCGCCTCCATCGACTTTGGTTTTAACCGGCTCGGCCTTTCCGAAATCGTGGCAATCACCACCACCCGCAATCGCCGTTCGCAATCGGTGATGCAACGCCTCGGGATGACGCCGGGGAACCCGCCCGCGTTCCGGCATCCCTCGATCCCGCACGATCACCCGTTGAGCGAACACGTCCTCTACCGGCTCGGCGCTGTGTGACGAAAAAGTTTTAAGACTGAAAATGAAACAGCGCGGGTTTGAACGCCCGCGCTGTTTTTATGAGGTCCGATTTGAAGTCGTGACGATGACAAGATTTGGGCCGGCGGATGAGTGAATCCTCACCCGCCAGCCCAAACCCCGGTTTGGTGTGCTAGGCCTTAGTCATCATCTTCATCATCATCGTCGTCGTCGTCATCTTCGTCCTCATCATCATCTTCGTCCTCATCGTCATCATCATCGTCATCGTCGTCGTCATCATCTTCGTCCTCGTCGTCATCATCGTCGTCATCGTCGTCGTCCATATCGTCGTATGGGACATAGTCGTCTTCTTCGGGATCGAGGCCGCCCTTGGTGATTTGGGCGAGGCTCGGATAGGAACCGATGTCGTCAATCATGTGGCCGAAGATCATCGCGTCCTGCTTGCTGCAGGTGATGCCAAGCGCGTTCAGCGAAATGAATATGTATAATCCGAGCGCGCGGTCTTCTATATTGCGATGGCTTTCGAGGTGGGCGGCGCGATAGGCGAACTTCGTGTAGAGAAGCTCCTTGAACTTCTTGTCCTTCAGCGCCTCCTCCAAGCCGTGCTCCTTCATGATGCAATCGATGTCGTCCTTTGCGTATTCGTTGTCGTCGTGGAGGAGCTGCGCCACGAGGAAGTTCATCGTGTCCTCGTCGGAGGCGGAGTATTTCCACTTGTTGAGAAGCGCGGGAACGTGGCGGCCGCCGTCGGGCGTGTCGTCGTTGAAGCGCGCGATGTAACAGCCGATGGGAATACTGTCGCAGAACTCCGTGTGGTCCTTGAGGTATTTCTTGTCCGCGAGCGCGAGCGCATAAACGGCGTTTGATCCGAGCGGCACCTCGGCATCGCGCATCATCGGGTCCTGTTCATAATTGCCCAGGGATATCTTGCCGATGAACTCGGCGAGGATCGGGCGGAGTTTTGCGTGCGAGGCGACGGCCATGTAGAAATCGAGCTCGTTGTCGCCGCTTTTGGCCTCGTGCGGGACGAACTTGCCGCCCTTGACCGCGCCGTAGGCGACGCCCTTGTTTTGAACCGCGTCCGTGTATTGGTGATACTGGTCGTTGTGCTGGCGGATCACTTTTTCGAGCGAGGCCGCGTCGCCAAAATCAACGACAAACTGATTGGCGCCGAGCTCGACGCCGCCAACCGTGCGAGCCTTTTTGTCGGACTCGGTTTCGATTTGCTCGACACGGTCGAACTCAAAACCGGTGCTGCACTTTTTCATGATGAGGTCGTTCATCGTGACTGCCATCGCCGCGGCGGTGGGGTGCGTGAGCGTCACGGCCGTCTCGGGCGTCTCTCCGTGGACGATGGTCGTGCCGTCGATCTGCATGAACCAGTCCTGCTTCTTCTTTTTGTTTTTATAATAGGTGCGTGTAATCATTGTATTGTGTTTTTTGTTGGGTGGTTTTTTCCGATGGTGGAAATTATATTAGGTCGGAGGCGCCGGGCATGCTTCCGGCTCCGGCTATTTGCAGCACAATCTCAACCTTTTGCTCGTTGTAATCGACCTCGAGCATGTCGAGCACGGGGGCGATATAGTATTTGAGCAACTGGTCGTAGCGGCCGCGGGTGTGATCGTGGTGCCTGGTGGCGTCGACAAAAAGGTGGCCGATGAACGTGTCCCGCTTCTGCCCCTCGTTTTTCAACTCGGGCAAAATATGCTCCACGATGAAGCCGAGCGTCTCGATCCCGTGCTGGCCCGCGCCCGTGCACGCGCGGGTGGCGAGAAGCGCGAGCACGTTGTCGTAGTCCTTCCACTTGGCGGCGATGGAAACGATCTGGCCGCCTTGGTAAACCTCGTGGTCCATGTCCATGCTGCGCAGGAGTTGTATATATTTCGGAATATATTTCTGGTCCTGCATCGCCATGGCGTAGGCGGCGTTCATGCCCTTGGGCACCTCGTCGTTGCGCCAGGCGCCGTCGGAGTCGATGGCGAGGTCGATGTAGGCGAGTATTTTTTTGTGAAGCTCGGGAAAGGCGGCCGCCGCCGTGTAAAAGGGGATTTCGCTGTCGTAGCCGATGTCGTCGGCCCTGAAATCATATTCCTTAAACTCGCCGTCCTTTTCCTCGCCGAATTCATAGTCGGCCATGTCGTCAAAGTTTTTGATGAGGAAGTTGAGCACGCGGCGCATCTGGTCCTTGTCCTTGAGATCGACGGTGATCTGGTCCTCGTCGCCCTTGTAACATTTTTTGTGATCCTCGGCGTCGTAAACGTTGAGCTCGGGATACAGGCTGCGCGACACGCCCTCGGCATCGTCCTCGTCGACCTCCTCGCCCTCCGGCTTGATTTCGGGGTGATAGGTGTTGGCCTTGTATGCGTCCTTGTCCGACTCGTCGGGGATCTCGCCCTCATACGGTTTTATATATTCGGCAAGGGCCGTGAACTCATCGAGGTCGTCGCGCGGAATGCCGCTGCCCGTCATGAGAACCACGCCGCCCGCGGGCGCGTCGAGGACAAGCTGGCAGCTTATGGTGCCGATCGGCGCGGGCGTGACCGAGAGCGCCTTGACGGGCATCTGCAAATCGTCGGGCAGGCTCGCGCTGATGTCCTCATACATGCCGCTGTAGTTTTGATAATAAAACTCCGCCGTGTAATCGGGCATGTGCGAAATGGAAATGGTGTATCCGGGCGCCGCCGCCGGCGGATCGATGGCGAAGGTGCCGTCACCGCTTTTGCAAAAGAGGTAATGCTCACCGTCGATTTCCTTGTAACGGCGCTGCTTGAGGTCCTGTATCTTGCTGTTGTAATTTTTGGGAATCAAAAATTCGATTCCGGCATTCCGGAATACAACATGAAATGGTTTTTTGAATAGTCGGGATTCTGTGTCGAGTTCTGGTTTCATGGGAAAATGATAATTCTAATTATTTTTAAACAGAGGAGATATTAAATGAAGCCCAACGGGCTTCCGTCCCCTAGCCCAGGGTTGCGAGCGTAGCGAGCCACCCTGGGAACAATGAACATAATAAACAACCCCGAAGGGGTTGCGGCCTGTGTGCCCGGCGCGTTTTCGAAAGACGCAACCCCTTTCAGGGTTGTGTTTTCTTTTTTATAAACCCCGGGGTAGGCGCTCGCAACTCGCGCCAACCCCGGGCTAAGGGATTCATCCCCGTTGGGGATGTGCGAGCGGTCGTTTTTCGTTCTCATGTCGGTATTATTTGCGTTCCTTAATATTTTTACCCGTCAGCCGATCACATAGAGAAGGTCGCGCTCGGCGTGCTTGTCGCCGCCTTTCTGGCTGACGAATATGCAGCCGTCGGAGATGTGCATGTGGCGCTCGACCTCGTCGCTGCCGGTGAACCACGGAAAATGCCAGTGGTTCCACGCCTTTGTGTTCAAATTATAAACTCCCAGCCTTCTGTCGGCATGGGAGAGGTGAATAAATTTGTCGCCCGCGATCGTCACCGCGCCATCGGACTCGCAATCGGTCACCGTCAGCGCCTTGTTGCCGTCGATGACGCAGAGGCGGTATGTGTTTTTTTCGCGATTGCCGTCGGCGTCCTTTTGGCGCGGCTGGAGGGAGGTGAATATATACAATTTCCCGTCGCGGTGCATGACCCGGCGCACGCTGTAATCGCGCCAGCGCGAGTCGTCCTCAAATTCGTGCCCCGTGGGGAGGCATTTGCCCGTGCCCAAGTCCAGCCGGTGAAGCTCTTGATGCAAAAGCGCCCACGCGGTGTCGCCGACCAGAAGCATGGGCGAATCGTGTATGTTAACGGACTGCTCGTCGGTCTTTGCGCCGCTGGCAATGTCCACATAACAAAGCATGTCCTCGCCGAGTTTCGGGGAGATAAAGACCGCCTGGTTTTTCCAGAGCAAAATCTGGTCGGGCGCGCGCTCGTCCTGGGTGAGTTTCCAGTGCTGCGCGCGCGCCGCGATATCCACGGCGACGACGGCCCGCCCCGCGCTAAAAATGGCGAGCCTGTCCTCGTGAATCTGAACGGGCGTCCGGACTTCCGAGCCCACGCCGACACTCCAAAGCTCCGCACCGGTGGCGGGATCAAGCGCGCCGAAACGCTTGTCGTCGAGTCCGCAATAAAGCGCGCCGCCGTGCATCACCGGATAGTGCACGCCGGCATGACGCCAGAGGATTTCCCCCGTGATGCTGTTTATACAATGCGCCTGGTTGTGCAGCCCGATAACGAGGATGCGGTCCGGCGCGAGCGCGGTTATATAATCAATATCATATTTGCCGAGGGCGAGCGCGGCACGGAGCGTGAGTTGCGAGGCGGGCGCGTCCGGCTTGCCGGCAATAGGCACCGGACTCCACGCAATCGCGACATCGCCCGGCGCGCGGGACTTGGCGACGTATTCGCGAATCGCCTCGTCGTAACCCTTGCGGACATCGAGCTCGACCATGATGTCCTCGGGCGTCCGGCCGGTTTTGTTTTTCGCAAAAGGATTCGCGCCGTGCTTGAGCAGCGCGCGGGAGGCATAACGCCCGACGCGCGGATTGCGCAGCGCCAGATGCAGCGGGGTGTTGCCGTCATTGTCGCCGATATTCGGGTCCGCGCCGCCGTGGATGACGAGGTCCTCGATGGCGTCCTCGGTGTGAAGATCCATGAACTGTTCCTCGCTGGCGCAAAGCGCGGCGTAGTGCAGCGGCGTGCGACCGTTCGCGTCGCGGGCGTCCACATCGGCGCCCAGACGGCGGAAAAGCCGGTGCAGTTTTTCCTTCTCAAAAATATCCGAGCTTTGCACGCAATGCAGCGCCGTCGCGCCGTTGTCGCGATAGCGGCGGGTGACATCCGCGCCGGCGCGAAGCAGCGACCAAAGCGCGTGATGGCGGCGCATGTGCGGATCGCGCGCCGTGGCGTTCGGCGACGCGTCGCACGGCGCGTCCAGCCCGTCGATTTGCGGCTCGTGGCGCGCGTGAAACAGGAGCGGCGTCATGCCCTCGTTGTCGGCGCAATCGACATCGGCGCCGGCCTTTTTCAAAATGAGCGTGAGCATGTCGCGGTCGCCGATCGCGCCGGAAAGCCATTGCTTGAAACGCTCCCCGGGCGAGGCGGGCTCCTTGTATCCGGCGGCCTCGCGCAAATCCCTCCACATAATCGAGCTGACGCCCGCCAGCACGGCATTGTGAAAATTGTCCACGCCCAGAAATGCGTTTATCTGCTTGCCGAGCGCGGAGGGCGTGCCGGAGCCGGTGAAGTTGTAATAGAACAGCGCGTTGCGGCCGAGCGAATCGCGGGCGTTGGCGTCGATGCCGCGCTTGATGAGAAACATCGCCACGATGATCGCGTCGCTCTCGTGCTCCGTAAAACAGGCGTGGTGCAAAAGCGTGCGCCCCGCCGAATCGCGCACGTTTATTTTGCTGAACGGACGGGAAAGATAACGCTCGATCAAATGCGTCCCGCCATGGCGCGCGGCGCGGAAAAGATCCTCCAACGGAATTTCGCCGTCATCGTGCGCCGCGGCAAAATGCTCCACCTCGGCGCTCATTTTTCCTCGGGCATGCTCAATCGCCGTGAGACCGCCGCCATGATGGCCGCGACTGATCGCGCTGACCTTGGCGCCCGCCCCGACGAGACGGCGGACAAAATCCAAGTCGTGCCCGTAATGCTCAAGCGCCGCATGCATCACGCCAAGCCCGCTTTGCGGATCGATCGACGAACACTGCGCGCCATGCCCAAGAAGCCAGTCGGCAAACGGACGGTTCTTCGCCACAATCGCGCGGCAAAGCAGGTGTTCGCACGCGGCGGATTTTAAGTCGAGCCCGGCGCGCCCGATGATCTCCACGGCAAGCTCGGCGCCGACGTGCGGCAGTATTTTTATGACGTGCGGATCGCGCGCGACATCGTGGCCGGAATCAAGCATGACGCGCACCATGGCGTCGCCCCGCCCCGCCGCGGTTTCGATGTGCCCGGAGCCTTGAAACGCGAATGTCTTTATCAGCGGAGTGAAAAGCCGGACGATTTCCTCGTGCCCGTTTTTGATGGCCTCGTCGTAAGCGTGCCCCCACTCGGTCGCCGCGTCGGGATCGAGACCCTCCTTGAGAAAACAGCGGACGGCCTCAATGTCGCCCTTGCCGCAAAGGCGCAGAAATTTGCGAACATCCTGGTCCTGTATGCCAAGCGAAGGACGCGAAAGAACGGATTGCGGCGCGGCAGCCGGCGCGGGAGGCGCGGACGCGACCGACTGAAAAGCGCTCGCGGCGGCGGCCAGCGCCCCGGCGTCCGTGACTTCCTCAAACCCCTTGCGCACGCGCTGCGCGACAAGCGCGGTGGCCTCCTTTTCGCAAACCTCGGACGAGGGAAAAGTTTTCGTTTCAAGTTTCCCCGCCGCCGCGCCGCCGATCTTCCCCGTCAACGTCGAAAAGCTGCTCCCGCTGATCTGCAGATACCAGTATTTGTTCGAGATTCCGTCGGAAAAAGTGAAAGCGCGAAGGGACATGTGGACAAGGGATGCGTTTTTTTAAAAAAGTGGGATGCAGCGAAACCGGACGTGAAATGTTTACAATGCTTTATGGGCAAAATGGAAAATAACTGTAAATTTCCAAGAAATCCCAACAGTCCGAAAAGCGAAAAAATATTTTTGCCGCCCGCCGCCCGCCAAGCAGCCGATTCCCCGGCTGCCTTACAAAATTGTAACCCCGCCAATGAAAAAAACCATTGAGCGCATTGAAGATCCCTGTCGATAATCACGCACTAGTCACCGCGTTCCGTCGTGTTCACCACACATAGCCAAAGCGCACACAGTCATTACGGCCCATCCCCCTTTTTTCGTCCCTCAATTTTTCAATGAATCTCATTCAATCAATTTTTTCCAATGTCTGGTCACTTGCCTTTGCTATCTTTCTGCTGGGGTTTACCATATTCATTCATGAGTTGGGGCATTTTTTGGCCGCAAAAAAACGAGGTATGAAAATCGATCGATTTTCCATCGGATTTGGCCCCAAAATTCTGGCATGGAAGGGAAAGGACGGCGTCGAATACAGATTGTCGTGGATTTTGCTTGGCGGATATGTGGCCTTGCCACAACTCGCCGAGATGGAAGCCATCGAAGGAGAATCAAAAATTGATGCCGAAAAACTGCCTCCCATTTCTTTTTCAACCAAGGTAATTGTTTCCGCGGCGGGGCCGTTGTTCAATTGTATCTTTGCATTTGTCCTCGCCACGATTCTATGCGCCATTGGACAAAAAATACCATCCGGTGCCCAAGGTCCGGTGGTTGGAAACATTCAAACCACGATTGAGACAAGCGACGGTAATGTGGTGCAAAGCCCCGCCCTCCTTGCGGGCATCAAAGCCGGGGACACCATCCTTGCCGTCGATGGCAAGGAGGTTTCTACCTTTGATGAGATAAATGCACGAATCATTCGCGGTTCTGGTCGCGATGAAAAATCCATGCCCAAGGTCACACTGACAATCAAACGCGGCGACACCGTGCGTGATGTGGATGTGTTTCCAGTTTATATAACGAGGGAACGCATACGTGAAATCGGCATATCATTCGCCGCTCAAATCGAAATTGCGAAAGTGATGACCGGTTCTCCCTCGGAAACAGCGGGCCTAAGGGTCGGAGACATTGTCACTCATATTGACGGCAACCCCATTTTAGCCCCGGGCATCATTAGCGAACATATAGCCATTACTAAGGAAAAGCCTGTTACAATTTCATACATTCGAGACAACAAGCAGTCGGAAGCAGTTATTTTGCCAAAGAAAGAAAAAAGCCCAAACTCTTCAGAGTCGGCATACCGGATAGGCATCGCGCCTTGGTATGTGATGACAAAGATACACATCGCTCCATGGACACAAGTATCCAACGTGCTTGGCGACACGTGGGAAAACATCAAAACGCTGGTGGATCCGCGTTCCGATATCGGCTTGGACAAAATGAGCGGCCCCGTCGGCATTGTCACGATGCTCAGTGCCACTGCCAAAAGAAGCATGACCACAGTCGTGCTATTGATGATACTGATCAATATCGGACTCGCTGTTTTCAACCTGCTTCCGATTCCCGTGCTTGATGGAGGGCATATTCTGTTTGCAATGATCGCAAAAATCCGTGGACGCCCACTGCCCGCAAACATCATCATGACCACGCAAAGCGTTTTCATGCTGCTCCTGCTTTCGATGATGGTTTATGTGACATTCTTCGACGTGCGTCGCAATCTCCCGCAATCCAAGTCCCCGCCCGCCGCGCAGCAACAAGCGCCAGCTGAACCGGCAACCGAGGCACCGTCGAAATAACACCGCGTCGCCGCCGCTGGCGCCTAACGGCAAGCCGTCCGCAAATACACAGGGACGATTCGAATCATTCCGTTTTCCGGCTTCAGTTGCTCGCCGGCTCCGTCGACATCTGCGGCAGCGGCGGGGGTTTGGACGCCGCGTATTCATCCGGTGGCGCGCCTTTGCGCGTGGCGAGACACAACCATGCCACACCCGCCGCGAGCAACGCCACCCCGCCGAGATTCATCCACCAAGTGTTTTCCCAAAATAATTCGGCCTCAGGCACGGTGTTCATTTTGCTCATGAAGTAGAGCGCAACCGCATTGTTGAGCGCGTGCACAAAAACGCAAAGCGCCACCGAGCGCGTGCGCATGTAAATCCACCCCAGCACCAGCCCGATCGTAAACGCCGACACCGCCTGCCACGGATTCAAGTGCATCACCGCGAAAAACACCGCCGACAGCACAATCGCCGTCCACGGACGCAACCTGTTAAGCATTCCGCGCAAAAACACCCCCCGGCACAAAAACTCCTCTGTGAAAGGCGCCACCATCACCAGCGTCACCGTCGAGCCAACCGGCCACTTTGAGACATCGCCCATGTCGCCCATCAACCGCTTGAACGAGTCCGACATGGGCAGCAATTCCTGAAAACGCACGTCCAGCTCGTTGATCAAGATTATCATCCCCAGCCCGATCAGCAGGACCGGCACGAACAGCAACACCGGCTTGGCGCGCCACACAAGCGCCGCGCGCCAGGGCACCCGCACGCTCTTCATCTCCCAAAACATGAACACAAGCCAGGCCGATGTGTTGCCAACCGCGGCCACCCAAGGCGAAGTCATTGCGCCCATCAAGGCCTGCAGCGTCAACGCCTCGCCCGCGCACAAAAGCCGCGCCGCCGCAAACGCGGCAAAGATCAAGGCAACCACTTGGTTCAGCGCGATAAAACACAGCATCCATTTGAGAAACACGATGACAGCGCGGCCCTTGGAGTAAGATAACATGTTCGCCAAAATTAGCAGCCCACACATTATAGTCACGCGAAAACCTCCAAACGCATTCGGCAAGCATTCCCGGCGTTTACAAAAACGAATGCTTGAACTCGCCCGACATTCCCCGTGAATTACCCGCGTGCAACCACCAGCGCAGGCGTAGCACAATGGATAGTGTAGCGGTCTCCGAAGCCGTTGATCCGGGTTCGACTCCCGGCGCTTGCACCATTTTCTTTTCAGAGAAAGCCGGAGGGAAACTTTGCTTTTGGGGAATCCCCAAAAACACCCCGCCTCGGCATTGGCTGCCCGACATGGATTCGAACCATGACTAGGCGAGTCAAAGTCGCCTGTGCTGCCATTACACCATCGGGCAAATTAGGAGGGATGACGTTGGCGCGATTCCCTTGCACGTCAAGTGCGGGATTTCACATGGCGTGATTTTTCACATATCCGAGTTTTGCCCAAATATCGCATGTCCATCCGCCTTCAGGGCGCTCATCGCGGCTGGAAGCGACTTCGATTGCACCAGGATGTAATCCGTATTGTGGGTCGAGAGCGCAAAAATGCTGATGCCCTTCGACGAAAGCACTCCCGTGATCCGCGCGAGGATTCCCACAAGCGAAAAGTCCAGAATGCCTTCAATTTTCAAGACGCGCCAGTCGCGCTGGATGCTTGCGCACACTGCCGATGCAGGCACCTCGCCTTCCTCGCACACAAGCGAGATTTCATCACCGGTGAGTGTGAGCGAAAACAACGCACTGGGTTTCGCCTCCATTGGAAACGCAGGGACGGAACCGGTAAGTTTTGCGACGACGTAAGCGCCCGGGAGCAACTGGAATCGAAACTGCATTGTCGGGGTATCGGGCCGGGACCAAGGGTTAGCGTTTTCGTCTCTTTCCCGCCGGCTTTTTCGCAACGGCAAACGATTCGTATGCGGCGGCAAGCGCGGGCGGAATGCGGCCCTCGACATACACGCCGGTGTCAAATTGCTCCTCGTGTTGCACATGGCCGAGCTTGTGCAGTTTCGCGACAAGGTCGTAACGGGCGTGGGGAATATACAGCCGCGCGGACGCGTATTGGTCTGCGATCAGCCCGGCGCAACGGGCCAGCAGGACGTCCACGTTTTCACCAGTAGCCGCGCTCACAAAACACGCGTCGGGCGCAAGCGCCAGCGCATGCGCGCGCGCAGTGTCATCGGCGAGGTCGGTTTTGTTAAAGACGGTGACAATGGTCTTGTCCGCGGCGCCGAGCTCGTCGAGCACGGCGAGCGTCGTGGCGTGGTGCTTTTCAAAATCGGGGTTCGAGACGTCGATAACGTGTATCAGAAAATCGGATACGATCACCTCCTCAAGCGTGGCCTTGAACGCCTCGACGAGGCGGTGCGGCAGGCGCCGGATGAAGCCGACCGTGTCCGTGACCAGGAGCTTCTGGTTGTTTGGCAACACGAGCTGGCGCGTGGTCGGGTCGAGCGTGGCGAAGAGTTTGTTTTCAGCGAGCACCTGCGCGCCGGTGAGCCTGTTGATGAGCGTGGACTTGCCCGCGTTGGTGTAGCCCACAATCGACGCGGTCGGCACCGGCACGCGCATGCGGCGGTGGCGCTGCACGTCGCGCTGGCTGACGACCTTGGAAAGCTCAAGGCGCAGGTGCGTGATGCGGTCGCGCACAATGCGGCGATCCTGCTCGAGCTGCGTCTCGCCCTCGCCGCCGAGCTTTCCGCGTCCGCGCTGGCGCGAAAGATGCGTCCACGCGCGAGTGAGGCGCGGCAACGAGTATTCCATGCGGGCGAGCGCGACTTGAAGGACGGCTTCGCGCGTGCTGGCGCGCTCGGCAAAAATATCGAGAATCACCTCCTCGCGGTCGATAACCGCGACGCCGGATTCCTTTTCCCAGTTGCGCTGTTGCGCGGGCGAGAGCGGCTCGTCGATGACGATCAAGTCGGCGTGCGCGGCACGGGCCGACGCGATGACCGCGTGCGTCTTGCCCGAGCCGAGCAGCGTGGCGGCATTGGGCGCGCGCAAATTGACAAGCTCCTCGGAGACGACGCCGATGCCGAGGTTTTCAACAAGTTCGCGAAGCTCATCGAGCAACTCGCGGGCCTCGCCGGGTTTCATGCCCGGGGTTTGCACGCCGACGAGAAAGGCGCGCTCGCATTTCTTGGAATCATCGGTCGATGGCGTGGCTGTGAGAAAATCTGCCATGTGTGTTTGAAAGCGCGTAGAGGAAGCGGGAATCGGGCAAAATGGAAGCCGAAAGCGTCGGAACGGAGAGAGGAGGCGATCTTTCTTTTAATTGCGCCCTTGCGAACGGATGCGGCGCGCCTTTTATCCGTTCCCATAGACTTGGAACAGGGTTTGGCTTCGCATGCGTTTATTTCTCTCAACTTTTCTTTTCATCATGACTTCTCTCGCGACATCCGGGCAGTTCGTTTATTTTGGCACTTACACACGCAAACCTCCGAGCAGGGGGATTTACGCGGCGGGGTTTGATGAAAAAGTTGGCGCGACATCCGAGCCGACGCTGGCGGCGGAAGTGGCGAACCCGACCTTTCTGGCAACGCATCCGACACTGCCGGTGCTTTACGCGGTGGGCGGCGACGACAAGACGGGCGGTGTTGTGCTGGCATACGCGATTGATCCGAAATCGGGAGGGCTCACGCTTATCAACCAAGTCGCCGATGGTGCGACAAACGGCACTTACATCTCGGTCACACCGGACGGGCGCACAGTGCTCACTGCGCATTATTCGGGCGGGTATTTGCAATCGTTTCCGATTCGCGCGGACGGCTCGCTCGGCGAGTGCGCGTCGCGTGTCGAGCACACGCTGACGGGAAAACATCCGCAGCAATCAGCGCCTCATCCGCATTGCATCAAAGTGTCCCCTGACGGATGCTTCGCATTTGCGGCGGACCTGGCGGCGGACAGAATTTTCTCATATCGCATCACATCTGAAAGCAAACTGGCCGACAGCAAAGTGGCCGCGGCGCTTGCGGAAGGTTGCGGCGTGCGGCACCTGGCATTTTCCCCGGACGCGCGGTTCATGTATGCGATCAACGAGCTGGCCGCAACGGTGACGGTTTTCGCCTACGATGCCGCGTCGGGCGGGTTGCGCGAAATCGAAACCGCCCCGACGGTTCCCCCGGATTTTTCGGGACGCCGCTGGTCGGCGGAAGTGGCGATGCATCGCTCGGGAAAATTCCTGTATGCGTCAAATCGCGCGAACGACGAGAGCATCGCGGCGTTCGCCGTCGATCCGGCGAGCGGGCGGCTGGCGTTCTTGCAGCGCATGGGCGGCCTGGCGCACCCGAGGCATTTTGCGATCAGCCCCGACGGCGGCTGGCTGCTCTGCGCGAACCAGGATGCGAATGACGTCGCAAGTTTCCGCATCGACGCGACGACGGGGAAACTCGCGCAGCCCGCAAAACGATTTGGCGTGCCGGCGTGCGTGTGTGTTGTGTTTTGGCTCGCGAAGTGATCCCGTCCGTGTTTCTCGAAAAATGAGTGTTCCGCGCATGCGTTTTTGTATTTTGGGGAGCGGCAGCGATGGCAATTGCGCGCTGCTCCAGACTCCGCGCGCGCGCGTGCTGATCGACGCGGGATTTTCCGCGCGACGCACGAACGAACTGCTTGCGGGCGTGGGCGAGTCGCTTGCGAACATCGACGCGGTTTTTATCACGCACGAGCACGGCGACCATGCGTCGGCGATCTGCGGGCTGGCGAAACACGCGCAAATAAAAGTGTTCGCGAACCGGGCGACGGCGCGCGTTGTGCAGGCAAAACTAAAGCACACCCCGGCGTGGCAGTTGTTCGAGACGGGCGCGCGCTTTGATTTCCTCGATCTGCAGGTGGAAAGTTTTTCCGTGCCGCACGACGCGCAGGAACCGGTGGGTTTTTTGTTCACGCATCAAGGCGATGCCGCGCCGGAGAACAACGGCGCCGCGCACAGCGTCGCGTGGCTGACCGACCTGGGGCACACGCCGCGACACATCCACGAGCGCATTCGCAACGCCGAGGTGCTGGTGGTCGAGGCGAACCATTGCCCGGAAATGTTGCAGGCGGACAAGCGGCGCCCGTGGTCGACCAAGCAGCGCATCAGCGGCCGCCACGGGCACCTCTCGAATCACGCGGTGCGCGAACTGCTTGAATCCGTGGAGAGCCCGGCGTGGCGGCAAATTTACCTCACGCACCTCAGCCGCGAATGCAACAGCGCCGAGGCGATCCAGCGCGCGCTTGCCGGAATCGACGCGAAACTGCGGTGTCCGTTTGCCATCGTGCCCCCGGGCGAGAGCACGATGTTTTATGAGTTTGCGTGAGGGGACGAAATACGCGGTGGCGGAACAAGCCCGCGGTGAGTGGTTTTCAGGAAACGCGAAAAGCAAGGGCGTGAAATCCTGCCCCACGCCCTTGATCCTCACGATCGCTCAATCCTCACGGGCCAATGCACCCTCGCATTTTTGAATGATCGTAGCATCCGCCTGAATGGTCATTGCCGCGGCGGTATAGATTTGAAAAGCTAGGCTCTTTTGAAATTCGGCGGCATTGCCCTTGTGCAATGCAAAGGCGCGATGCTTCCATTCGCCTACTTGCGCCTGCAATCCGCCGTCCATCGGATAAATAAACGCGGAGCCGTCGTAGAGAACTTTCTTGATTGCCTTGAGAGCTTCCGTCCGGGGCAGTTTTTTCCCCTTGAGTTTTTCGAGCGCCGCCATGAATGCCTTATATGACTTCAGGTTCTTTTTGGCCTGCGCTTGAATACCAACCAGCTCCCCATCCTTGGTTTTCCCCTCACCGATGACAAAGGCGTCCTTTTCACAAAATGCGGTCACGGCTTTGTTTTTGTGAGCCGAGCATTTCGCAAGCGCGGCGCAGACCGAGTCAAAATGCGTTTTAACCGGAAGTTTTGCGGCATCTCCGCCGGCGGAGGACTTGGTTTTTTTATCCTCTTTTTTTGCATTCGAGGCCAACTCGTTTTCGATGTCGCCTGCTATTTTGTGCGTGCCAACGGCAATTTTGAAAACACGATCACAAAATTCAACGATCTTCTCGCTCGACTTGTTGTTTTTCTTTGCAGACGTGGCCGCCGTGCAAATTTTGTCGCAGACAATCTGGATGTTTTCGCATTGCTCCGCGGTTGGATTCTTGTGGGCGAATTTCAAAAGCACATCAAGTGTGTCGAGATGCTTGGTAAGGTCATAATCCTTGAGCGGTTTGACTTTTTTCCATGCCGCGGAGTCGTGCGTATTGCCGAGTTTCGAAGGTAGCTTGCTCATGTTTGTATATATTTTTTGGTTGGCTTTATGTGGATAATTATCGCACCAAGACAGTAATGTATTGTGCGGTTCGCGTTCGAAACCATGGATCTGTCATGATCGCGTTCAATAATGATGTGATTATAAACCAGAACCAATTTTATAATCCAACGGATAACAATGGTGTGACGGGCCGCAATTGGTTTTTGGGCGCGATGAGCGAGTTACCCGAAGGCGTGGAGACCCCGGCGTGGCGGCGAATTCGCCACGCGCTTTTTTCATAAAGTTCGATTCACCTGCCCCGGGTAAAACGACATTGGATAATGCGCGCTCACACAGGGGAACCGTTGCCGATGAGCTGCGAAAGGCAATCGGCTCCCGCTGGTCGCGCTTATCACGCGGCCCCGGCGAGCACGGGAACAGGCGGCGCGACGCTCGCCGCGCGAACGGGCAGCTTGAGCGTGAGGATGCCGTTGCGAAGGTCCGCCGTCATCGTGGACGGATCGTAACCGTAACCGACGCGCAGGCGGAGCATGTAGTCGCGCTGCACGCGCTCGAGCTGGAGGCCGTTCCAGTTTCGCCGGATAAATCGTTTTTTGCGCGCCGTGATCGTGAGATCGGGGCCGTGCATCGTAATGTCCACCCCGGTTGCGTCGACGCCGGGAACGTAGACGATGAGTTTCATGGAGTCACCTTCGTGCTGACAATCGTAGTGCGGATTGCGGAACTCGGATTTGGCAATGCGGTTGCTACTGTCGGTTTCGGTTGTGGTGTCGGTGTGGATCATTGTGTGCATGTGTGCAGTTACTCCTCTCTCGGGTTTGAGAAGGCCGGGCTTGATTGGCTAAAACGTGTTCCGAAAGAAAAAACGGATGTTTATGCCGTATTGCCCGTGCCGTTCGTTTTCTTTGTCCAGGACATGACGGAAATCTGTCGCAATTGAACGCAGAAAACACACGCGCGGGCCTTCGTAAACGAAGCGCCGGCGTGGCTGCGATAATGCTGTGATGACAGATTCATGTGATGGACTTGACGAGTGACATGGATATTCGTCCACAGGTTCCCGACAAGTTTTTATTTTGTCCCGCGAATATTTCGCATAGATTTTACCCGATTATGAAATCACTGAATGATGATAGGACAACGGTGGCCGAGCTTAAGGCGCGCATCCTCGCGTTCGTGCACGAGCGCGAATGGGAGCAGTTTCACGCGCCCAAAAACCTGAGCATGGCGCTCGCCGCGGAGGCGGGCGAATTGATGGAGCATTTTCTCTGGGCCGAGGCCGGCGCGTCCCGCGACATTGCAAAAAATGATCCGGCCCGGCGCAAAAAGATCGAGGAGGAGCTCGCCGACGTGATCATCTACGCGCTTGAGTTTGCAAACGCGACCGACATCGACGTGGCGTCGGCGATCGAATCAAAGATGGAGGCCAACGGGAAAAAATATCCGGTCGAGAAGGCGCGCGGGCGCTCGGAAAAATACACGGAATTATAAAATGCGATGGTAGGGCGAACCGTCCCGGTGAGCCGTTGCGTGAAACACGATTTCGGCTCAGCCGGAGGCTTCGCCCTACCTCGAAAAACAGAATGACAAAACTTTCCCAAAACTATCAGGCCCGCTTCGGCGGTGCGGGACGATTATTCGGACGCGAAGGGCTGGCCCGTTTGCACGACGCGCATGCGTGCGTGGTGGGCGTGGGCGGCGTGGGCTCGTGGGCGGTCGAGGGGCTGGCGCGCTCGGGTGTCGGCGCGCTCACGCTCATCGATCTCGACGATGTGTGCGTGACCAATGTGAACCGGCAGCTGCCCGCAATCGAGGGCGAGATCGGACGGCCCAAGGTCGACGTGCTTGCGCGGCGCATGCGGCTGATCAATCCGGAAATCCGCGTCGAAACACTGCCGGAGTTTTTTACCTCGGCGACAGCGGAGCGAATGCTTTCGAAACGCTTTGATTGCGTGATCGACGCGATTGACTCGGTGACAAACAAGGCGCTGCTCATCGCGGGTTGCGCGCAACGCGGACTCGCCTGCGTGACGGTGGGCGGCGCGGGCGGCAAGCGTGACGCGAGCGCGATCCGCACGGGCGACCTCGGCGAATCCGTCAGCGATGATTTGTTGCGGCTGGTGCGAAAAAAATTGCGCCGTGACCACGGGTTCGCGCGCGGCGAGGGAAACCGCTACGGCGTGCGCTGCGTGTATTCGGCGGAGAAGCCGGTTTATCCGTGGGCGGACGGCACATGCTCGACCGAGCAGGAACCGGGGAGCAATCTGAAGCTCGATTGCGAGAGCGGTTTTGGCACGGCGGTGTTTGTGACAGGGGCGTTCGGCCTCGCGGCGGCGGGTGAAGCGGTGAGGCTCATTGCGGAATTGCCACGGGAAACTTCAGGCGCCTAACTTCAGGGCGCAATGTGCTGCCGTTACATGCTTTTGGGGAAAGATGCGCGGGATCTTCTCGCGGCGGCGGGCATTCCCGACGAGGAGGGCGACACCGCGTATCCAGGCGACAACTACAACATCGCGCCGTCGTCGAAAATAAAAGTGGTCCGGGCAAAACCGGGGCGCGTGAAACGCGAGCGCGAATGCGTGTCGCTGCACTGGGGATTGCGATGGCATGGCGCCGGGGTGCAGCGGACGAGCGCGCCGCCGATTGTGAATGTGCGCGCGGAGTCGCTGCTCTCGAAAGCGGGGTTTCGCGAGGCGCTGATGTCGCGCCGTTGCCTGATTCCCGCGAGTGGTTTTTATGAATGGGAAAAGGCCGGGCGGGCGCGTTTTCCGTGGCTTTTTCAGTTGAGGGATAAACGGCCGTTTTTTCTGGCGGGCATCTGGGACCGCTTGCCCGACCGCGACGCGAACGGGGCGTGCGCAATCATCACGACCGAGCCAAACAACGTGATGCGCCCGATCCATCACCGCATGCCGATGATCGTGCCGCCCGAAGACGCAACCAGGTGGCTCGACGGCGATGCGCGAGACGGCATGAGCACGCTATTGTTGCTGCCTTTCGAGGATGCGTTGATGCGCGCGAGGCGCGTTTCAAGCCATGTGAACAACACGCGCAACGCAGGCCCGGAGTGCGTCGCCCCGCCCGCGGCTGATGACGAGCCCGACGGGCGGCAGGGAATGTTGTTTTGAGGGAGGCAGGCCGCGGCGCGCGTTCAGCGCTTGGTATTGACGACCAGGGGCAATTGCATGCGCGTTTTGACGGGGACTCCGTTTTTAACGCCGGGTGAGAAACGCCATTGGCCAACGGTGTCGAGCACGGATTGGTTGAGTTCCTCGTAGGGGCTTGGGTTGAGTAATTTGACGTCCGTGGGCACGCCGTTTTCATCCACAATAAACCGCACGTTAACCGAGATTTGGGCGTCGAGCGATGTGAGGGATGGCGGGATTGGAGGCTCGAATGCCTTGATCACAGCGGGGCGTTTGTCACCGCCTGGCGTGGCCGGTTTTTCAGTTGCATGCCTCATGGCCTCCTCGCGCTTGGCGTAAGTGGCGGTGCGGATCGCGGTTGCCAGAGGTTGCCTGCTTTTGGTGGCGAGTTCGTAGGCGTATTTCGTGCGCCAGTTCAAATTGTTGGCATCTTTTTCCAACCACTCGAGCGCGACGGTGTAGTCCTTGTTCCGCAGTGCGATAGTGGCCAGCACCAAGGCGGCGTCGGATTCGCCATTGTCATGAGCCATTTGGGCATAACGCTGCGCGGCGGCAAAGTCCTCGGGTGTGGGATTTTTGGCGGATTGAAAAAAGAAAGCGAGTTGCAGGGCGGCATTGGAGTTGCCTTGGTCGGCAGCGTAAATGAGTCGATCGATGGCGGCGCGAACATCCCCGTCGGCGCCGGATTTTCCGCGAAGCGTGAGGCGGGCGTAATCGGTGCTTGCGGAAGCAAGCCCGAGATCGGCGGCATATTTTGTCCATTCAGCGGCGGCCTGTTCGTCGCGGGGCGCGTATTTGCCCTCGCGGTGAAGTTTTGCGAGAAGGTATTGCGCCTCGGCATTATCGGCGCGCGCGGCTTCCATGAGGAGTCGCATGGCCTCGGGGACGGAGTCGCCGCCTTGGGCGAGGATGATCGAGCCCTTGAGAAACTTCGCCTCGGTGCTACCGAGAGCGATGGCTTTTTCGATAAGGGCGAGAGCGCCGGACACATCGAGAGGCGCGTCTTTGCCCTCGACAAGCATGCGCGCGGCGGCGTTGTAGCCGGCGGCTTCGCCAGCGTCGCCCGCGGCAGTGTAGAGTTCGAGCGCGGCAGCGCGGTCAACCGGAACGCCATAGCCATCCAGCGCATTGCGGGCGGCGAGCAACATGGCCTCGGTGTTGCCGAGGCGCGCGGATGCAGCAACTGCGCGCGCGGAAAAAACGGCGAGCGCAGTGGATGCGCGCGAAGAATTTTCGATGGCGGCGGCCTTGTCCCGGGCTTCCTTGCCGATTTCGAGGAGGGCTGCGGCGTTATTGGATTGAAGCGCGGTCTTGTAACGCTCGGCGAGGTCGGCAGGGATATCCGCGAAATCGGCGTCATTCGCGCTGGTTTGCGGTGTCGTAGCAGACTGTGCTTGGCGTGGCTCGGAAGAAGCGGCGGATGTTTGTTTGGGAGCGGAGGTTTTGGAATCCTTGCATGCGCCAAGGGCTAGGAGTGCGACAAGCAAAAGCGGCAAGATGCTGTGCGAGGGGATTTTCATGGGGAGGTTTTTCCGCTTTTCATGGTGTGAATTAAACCGGCGCGCAATGGAAAATGGGGCGGGACGCGTATGCCCAAGGGTAAAAAAAAGCGCGCCGGAGTGCGGCGCGCCTTGAGAGTTTTTGTTTCGCGAGGGCGCACGCCAGGCGGCGCCCCTGCGGGAATCAATTAGTAGTCCATTCCGCCGCCGGGGGGCATGGCGGGAGCGGCTTTTTCCTTTTCAGGAATGTCCGTGATCATGCACTCGGTGGTGAGGAGCAGGCCGGCGATCGAGGACGCGTTTTGCAGCGCGGTGCGGGTGACCATTGTCGGGTCAACAACACCGGCTTTCACGAGGTCCTCGAACTTGTCGGTCGCCACGTTGTAGCCGATCGCGCCTTTCGAGCCGAGCACTTCCTTCACAACCACGCCGCCGTCGATGCCGGCGTTGGCGCAGAGTTGCTTGAGGGGGTGCGCGATGGCGCGACGCACGATTTGCGAGCCGATCTTTTCGTCGCCGTCGAGTTCGAGGGCGTCGATTGCCTTGGCGGTGCGAAGGAGGGCGACACCGCCGCCGGCGACGATGCCTTCCTCAACCGCGGCGCGCGTGGCGTGGAGGGCGTCCTCGACGCGGGCCTTCTTTTCCTTCATCTCGACTTCGGTGGCCGCGCCGACATTGATGACGGCGACGCCGCCGGCGAGCTTGGCGAGGCGTTCCTGGAGCTTCTCGCGGTCGTAGTCGCTGGTGGTTTCGTCGATCTGGCGGCGGATTTGTTTCACGCGGCCCTGGATGTCGGACGACTTGCCGGCGCCCTGGACGATGGTGGTGTTTTCCTTGTCAACGACGATGCGCTTGGCTTTGCCGAGGTCGGCGATGGTGAGGTTCTCGAGCTTGAGGCCGAGGTCCTCGGTGATGCATTTGCCGCCGGTGAGGATGGCGATGTCCTCGAGCATGGCTTTGCGGCGGTCGCCGAAGCCGGGGGCCTTGACGGCGCACACGTTGATGGTGCCGCGGATTTTGTTCACGACGAGCGCGGCGAGGGCTTCGCCTTCGACTTCCTCGGCGATGATGAGGAATTGCTTGCCGGTCTTGGCGACGGTCTGGAGGAGGGGAAGGAATTCCTGGAGGTTGGAAATCTTCTTCTCGTGGATGAGCACGTAGGCGTCCTCGAGGACGGCTTCGAGCGTGTCGTTGTTGGTGGCGAAGTAGGGCGAGATGTAGCCTTTGTCGAACTGCATGCCTTCGACGACGTCGAGGGTGGTTTCGATGGACTTGGCTTCCTCGACGGTGATGGTGCCGTCCTTGCCGACCTTGTTCATGGCGTCGGCGATGATCTGGCCGATCTCGGTGTCCCAGTTGGCGGAGACGGTGGCGACTTGGCGCACTTCCTCGGTGTCGCTGACTTTCTTGGATTGTTTCTTGAGCTCGGCGACGGCGGCGGTGACGGCCTTGTCGATGCCGCGCTTGAGGAAGATCGGGTTGGCGCCGGCGGTGACGTGCTTGAGGCCTTCCTTGTAGATGGCCTCGGCGAGGACGGTGGCGGTGGTGGTGCCGTCGCCCGCGGCGTCGGAGGTCTTGGAGGCGACTTCCTTCACCATTTGCGCGCCCATGTTTTCATAGGGATCGGGGAGCTCGATTTCCTTGGCGACGCTCACGCCGTCCTTGGTGACGGTGGGAGAGCCGAATTTTTTGTCGATGACGACGTTGCGGCCCTTGGGACCGAGCGTGGCCTTGACGGCTTTGGAGAGAAGCTCGACGCCCTTGAGCATTTTCTGGCGTGCGGCTTCGTCGAAGAGGAGTTGTTTGGCTGCCATGTTGGTAGATTTTGGATTTTAGATTTTGGATTTTGGATTGAGAAAACGCGTTTGTGTTTTGGATGCGTTTTTTGACGGATTAGGCGAAGATGCCGAGGATGTCGTCTTCGCGGACGAGGGTGTATTTCTCGTCGTCGATTTTGACCTCGGTTCCGCCGTATTTGCTGATGAGGACCTTGTCGCCGACCTTCACTTCGAAGGGAACGACTTTGCCGCTGTCGTCTTTCTTGCCGGAGCCGAGCGCGATGACTTCGGCCTCCTGCGGTTTTTCCTTGGCGGAATCGGGAATGATGATGCCGCCGCGGACTTGTTCTTTTTCTTCGATGTGCTTCACGAGGACGCGATCACCGACAGGCTTGATTTTGATTTTGGCCATAGTGTGTTTTTTGTTGGTTGTGGTTGTGGGTTAGAGGAAAAATGAGGGAAAAGGGAAAATTGTGCGCGAGAGTCATGCCGGTTGGGAAGCGCTTTTTTCAGCGGCGGCCGTTCCGGTTGCTTTTTGCAGCCACGCGCGGCCTTTTTCGGTGATGCGATATTGCTGAAGGCGGCTGGTGGGTTTGTCGGGGATAGTGCGTTCGAGCCAGCCTGCGGAGATGAGCGGTTCAAGGTAAGCTTTGCGAAAATGCTCGCGGTCACTGAGATTGGACGCCTGCTGCAACAGTTCGCGATTCATTGGATGAATAGCGGCTTGAAGTATCTTTTTAACTTGCACGGTGACTTGCGGGGTAACTTGCGGGGTGACTTGCGGGGTGACTTGCGGGGTAGCCTGCGCGGTGACTTGCGCGGTGGGCAATGTCAAAGCTGCGGCCAACTCTTGCAATAAGCTTTCGTCCAGTGGTTTATCTTGCGGGGTGGCTTGGTCGGAGCCGTCGGCGCTGTTGCCGACTTTGTAGTCTTCGTCGAACTGGAAAGTTATTTCCAGAAAACTTGGCGTGAAATTGAAAATCGAGCGGTCATAAGCCCGGAGTATGCGTGTCATGCCGGAGCCCAGGCTTTCAACCAGCTCCGCGTCACGAAACACTCGCATCAAAACCCGGTTGCGCGGCATGGAGCGGCAATTGAAAAAATCGTCTTGCGAGAGTCCTTCGACCAGGCCGCCGGCGGAGGTCACCACCATGCGGTCGGAGTAGATTTCGACGAGT
This sequence comes from Ereboglobus sp. PH5-5, assembly GCF_029504805.1. Taxonomy (NCBI): domain Bacteria; kingdom Pseudomonadati; phylum Verrucomicrobiota; class Opitutia; order Opitutales; family Opitutaceae; genus Ereboglobus; species Ereboglobus sp. PH5-5. The sequence continues at coordinate 40,633 of NZ_JAQFIT010000020.1, forward strand.
GGAACGGTCAAACTGTAATCGTTGTGCACGATGGCGTTGATGACCGCCTCGCGCAGCGCCGTCCTGTTCACCATGTTTTTTTCAAGGCGGGTCGGATAGGAGATTTTAGCGAAGGTTTTGTTTTCAACCAGCAGCTTTTCCAAAATCCGGTTTGTCGCCGTCAGCAGGCAGCAATTGCCGTATTCGTAATTTTCAACCAGGTCGTATTTGTCGGTTCCGGCGTATTTGGCGACCTTCATGGACACGCCGTTGTTGTCGGCCAGCAGATAGGCCGCGTAATTGTATTCCCCTGATGGCAGAAGCAAATCGAGGTTGGCGATGAATTCCGACGTGATTTCATAGCCGTGCTCCTGATAATAAATTTTCAGTTGCTCGAAAGTCAGATTTTGCCTGGGGGAGGGAGTGGTTTGAAGCGAGACGGGGTGCCGTTTTGACAAAAGCCCCTCTATCATTTGCTCCGTCATCGGCTGGACGGAGTTGCCGGCGCGAATAAAGCAACCTGTTTCGCTCATTCCCTTTTCGCGAATATAGTAGGGCCGCTGTGGTCCTCCGGAAACCACGACGCGTATGATGTCCCTGCCGTCGCGTTGCTCGCGAATGACATCGAACAGGCCGAGCGTGGCGGGGCGAATGTTGTTTTTGATACGATCAACGATCTTTAGCTGGTCGCCGTCGGCGTCGACGAGCCCGGCGGTGGAGCCGTCGTCATTGATGCCGAGAAGAATCTCGCCACCGCCCGGATAATTGAGAAAAGCAACGACAGAACGCTCAAACTTGTCGGTCAGTTTGAGTTTGAATTCAACGCGGTTGGATTCGGTGTTCATGTTTATGCGTTTCGCTAATACCAAAAAAGTTTTTTTGGTTTATTTTTTAGACACAGAGGGCACAGAGCGCGCCGCCAAGCCGTCGCGGCACAGAGATTGGGAGGGCCGTCCGGCTGTGCGGTTGTTTCCTGTGTGTTCGTGACTTCATTTTTTAATTTTTATAAAAGTGATGCTGGATTGCGTGTGAGTGTGCGATGTCTTGCGACCCTCCCTAACCTCTGTGCCGCGCTGCTTGGAGCGCGCTCTGTGACCTCTGTGTCTCAATTCATAATTATTAAAGTATCAACCTTGCTGCAATACTCGGATCGACCCTTTCGACATTCCCTTCATTGTTATTTTCCATGCTCAGATTTTCATTTTTCCTTTTTTGTAATTTTTCCTGTTTCCAAGCTAAGGAATCCGTCAAAGTCTTTGCTGTGGAATGTAACCCCTTTTTGTTCAATATCATACCATATAGAAAACCCCTGCCAATTCCCGCGAGGAATATTCCTCAGCTCTCTCTTGCAATTGGAAATCTTTACTGTTTTCAGCACAATATTTCTATTAAATAAAACCAAGGAAACATCGGCATATTCCATTGATATTATGTTGTATCTTGCGACCTGAAGCCATCGGCCAAGCGATAAATCGCCAAAAATTTGAGGTGCCTGGTTGGGGTCGTAATCACGTCCCCTTTCGGTAACATGCGATAGTAATAACGCCTTTCCATTTTCAATTAGCCAATATTCAGGGCGCGCATAGTAGTCGTCTTTTACAAAAAAGCCATTATGTGCCACGGGCGCTATTATATTTTTTGTAAATTTTCGGCGTTCAATTTTTGTGTCGCCCGCAGACCAAACGACATCCTCGCCATCGGCTGAAGTGCCAATCGGAATCATGCATGAACTAACCAACATCGAGAGCACAGCCAATATACAGACTATATATATTTTTATGTTCACGGTGAAAGTATTAAAACTCTAGAAAAGCCTAAAAAGGGTCGGATAACATCCGTTGTTTTTTACCTCTTATTCCTTCTTCTTGTCGTCATCGACGACTTCGAAGTCGGCGTCGACTACGTCGGCTTTTTTGGGCTCGTCTTTTTTCGGCTCACCGGCGGGCGGCGGTTGCGCGCCGGCGTCGGCGGCGCCTGCTGCGCCCGCGGCTTGCGCTTGCTGGTAAAACTCGGCGCCGATCTTTTGAAGGTTTTCCAAGGCGGACTTCATTTGGTCGGCGTTGTCGCTCTCCAAGGCTTTTTTCGCATCGGCGAGGGCGGGCTCGACTTTGCCTTTCACGTCGGCGGGAAGTTTGTCGCCGGCGTCCTTCATGGCTTTTTCGAGTTGGTAGATGGTGCTGTCGAGCTGGTTCTTGGTTTCGACGGCTTCCTTGCGCTTTTTGTCCTCCTCGGCGTGGAGCTCGGCCTCCTTGGTCATCTTTTCGACTTCCTCCTTGGAGAGGCCGGAGGAGTTTTGAATGGTGATTTTTTGCTCCTTGCCGGTGCCGAGATCCTTGGCGGAAACGTGGAGGATGCCGTTGGCGTCGATGTCGAAGGTGACTTCGATTTGCGGCGTGCCGCGGGGCGCGGGCGGGATGCCGTCGAGCTTGAAGGTGCCGATTTGTTTGTTGTCGCGCGCCATCGGGCGCTCGCCCTGGAGGACCACGATTTCGACTCCGGGCTGGTTGTCGGAGTAGGTCGAGAAGATTTGGGTCTTCTTTGACGGGATGGTGGTGTTGCGCGTGATCATGGGCGTGGAGACGCCGCCGGCGGTTTCGATGCCGAGCGTGAGCGGCGTGACGTCGAGGAGGAGCACATCCTTCACGTCGCCCTTGAGGACGCCGCCCTGGATCGCGGCGCCGATGGCGACGACTTCGTCGGGGTTGACGCCTTGGTGCGGTTGTTTGCCGGCGAGTTGCTTGGCGATTTCAACGACCTTGGGCATGCGGGTCATGCCGCCGACGAGCACGAGTTCGTCGATGTTGCTGGCGGCGAGGCCGGAATCCTTCATGCAGTTTTGGAAGGGCGGCGTGCAGCGCTGGAAGAGGGTGTCGCAGATTTGCTCCATCTTGGCGCGGGTGAGCGTGACGTTGAGGTGTTTCGGACCCGTGGCGTCGGCGGTGATGAAGGGCAGGTTGATGTCAACGGACTGCGTGGAGGAGAGGGCGATCTTGGCTTTCTCGGCCTCTTCCTTGAGGCGTTGGAGTGCCATCGGGTCCTTGCGGAGGTCGATGCCGTTGTCCTTTTTGAAATCGTCAACGAGCCAGGTGATGAGGGCTTCGTCCCAGTTGTCGCCGCCGAGGTGTGTGTCGCCGTTGGTGGCCTTGACTTCGAAAACGCCGTCGCCGATTTCGAGGACGGAGACGTCGAAGGTGCCGCCGCCGAGATCGAAGACGGCGATTTTTTCGTCCTTCTTTTTGTCGAGGCCGTAGGCGAGCGAGGCGGCGGTGGGCTCGTTGATGATGCGGAGGACTTCGAGGCCGGCGATTTTGCCGGCGTCCTTGGTGGCCTGGCGCTGGGCGTCGTTGAAGTAGGCGGGGACGGTGATGACGGCTTGCGTGATTTTGTCACCGAGGTATGCCTCGGCGTCGGCCTTCATCTTGGCGAGGACGAACGAGGAGATTTGTTGCGGCGCGAAGGTCTCGGTTTTGTCGCCGACCCTGGCCTCGATGTAGGCGTCGCCGTTTTTGCCCTCGACTACCTTGAAAGGAAAATTGGCAGCCTCTTGCTGAATCTCGGAGAATTTGCGCCCGATGAGGCGTTTGGCTGAAAAAATGGTGTTATGCGGATTGGTAACGGCTTGGCGCTTGGCGGCTTGGCCGACCAGACGCTCGCCGGATTTGGTGAACGCGACGACGGACGGCGTGGTGCGCGCGCCCTCGGCGTTCGGGATGACAACGGGCTCTCCGCCTTCCATGACGGACATGCAGGAGTTGGTTGTTCCAAGGTCTATTCCTAAAATGCGGCTCATAATGTGGAATCATTAAGCAATGCGCGTGCCGTCAAAAATAACGATTTACTTTAATCGCTGAAAATCAATGAGTAGAAAATTTATAAATGGGACAATGAGGCTAAAATTAGCGGAGATAAATACCGAAAATGTTAATAAAGTGAGACAGGTTGACACAAAATTGACGCAGTTGATTTTGACGCGCGCCAAGCAGTGACACAGGCGAGGCAAAATCCAAACTGCGGGATTTTCAGATATTGAAATTCTGGGCTTTGGCATTTCGCCATTTGGTTATAACCGACGTTTCCACATCGCCCAAAAGCTAGAACCGGGAAGTTTTTTCGAAGTGAGGATGGCCGAGACTCACCGAGACGATAGTCAAACAGTCGCTTTGCCCGGAACGCCCTGCCACAATGCGGCAAGGGAAACCGAACATTCGATGAAACCCACACGCTGACTGCCCGCGCCACTCGACGCGATCCGGTCAATTCAATGTTATGCCCCTCACAATGCTACGCTGGGGACGGCTTCGTGAACGGGAATGAGGAGTTTTTCGATTTCGGGACGCGGGAGTTTTTGCAGGTGCTCCAAGGTCACGCATTGGGCATCGGTGAACTTGCCAGTGCCTGTGCGGCGGAGGCGCGAGAGGTGCGCGCCGCATTCAAGTTTCTGGCCGAGGTCGTGCGCGATGGTGCGCACATACGTGCCCTTGCTGCAACGAAGAGTGAAGTCGATCTCGGGCGTTTCCCAACGATGTAGTTCAAATTTGGATACGCGAATAAAGCGCGGCTCGCGCTCGATTTCCTCGCCTTTGCGCGCGGCTTTGTAGAGCGGAACGCCGTCGATCTTGATGGCGGAAAACATGGGCGGCGTCTGGTATTGGTCGCCGATGAAGGTTTTCATGGCGGCAAGGATTTGCTCCTGCGTGAAGGGCGGCACCGGACGCGTCTCAAGCATCTCACCCTCGGCGTCCTGCGTGTTGGTGACCTTGCCGAGGGAGATCGTGCCAGTGTATTCCTTGTCCACGCTCATGAGGTATTGCGAGGCGCGCGTGGCCTTGCCAACGAGCACGATAAGAATGCCCGTGGCCATCGGGTCGAGCGTGCCGGCGTGGCCAATGCGTTTCATTTTCAGGATGCCGCGAAGGCGCGCGATCACGTCGTGCGATGTGTGGTCGGTGGGTTTGTCGATGAGGAGGACGCCCTCGAGTTCTTTGGGTGGAACCAACATGATGAAAATTAAGAATTAAGAATTAAGAAGCGGATGCTGCCGCGCCGCGTGTGAAACGAGTTCGAGTGCATGTGCGATGCCTGAGGGTTTGTTTTTTTTAATTTTTAAAATCTTAGTTCTTAATTTTTTACCGCGTCGAGCTGCGCGGCGATGGCGGTGACGAGTTGGGCGCGAAACTCGGCAAGCGACGGGGCGTTTTTCATGTTGAGGCCGGCGGCGCAGGCGTGCCCTCCCCCGCCGAAAATAGCGGCGATGCGGTCAACGCGCATGGCGGGATTTTTGGCGCGAAGGCTGGCCTTGATCGCGCCGGGGCGCTCCTCGATGAGCACTCCGATTTCAACGCCGTCGATGCAGCGCGCGTAATCGACCAGCCCCTCGGTGTCCTCGGGCGTGGTGCCGGTGAGGTCGAAGATGCCGTCGGGGAGAATGCCGATGCAGGCGCGTTTGTCGCACTCGCGGGTGAGCGAGCGGAGAAAGGCGTCGAGGAGCTTGAGTTTGCCCCAGCTTTCGCGCTCGTAGATTTCGTAACCGGCCTCGGCGGGGCTGGCTCCGCGCGCGACGAGCTCGGCGGCGAGCTTGAAGGTGCGGGGTGTGGTGCTGCCGAAACGAAATTGGCCGGTGTCGGTGTTGATGCCGGCGTAGAGCGCCCTGGCGGTGATTTCGTCGATGGGAAGGCCGAGGTCGAGAAACATGCCCGCGAGCATTTCGCACGTGGCGGCGGCGGCGGGATCAACGATGTTGTGCGCGGCATAATCGGCGTTGGAGAGGTGATGGTCGATGCAGCCCGCAGGCGAGGGGAAGCGGTTTCGGACCTTGGCGCCGCCGCGATCGTGGTCGGCGCAATCGACGAAGATGGCGGTCCAGCCTGCGGCGTTCGAACCGGACGGCATTTCGTCGGGAAGGAAAAAAGGAGTTTCAGGGGCAACGAGATACTGAATGCGACGGGGAACAGGGTCGCCGTTGACGCAGATTGTTTTAATCCCGAGTGATTGGAGAACGCGGGCGAGCGCGATTTGGGAGCCAATGCAATCGCCGTCGGGCCGGGCGTGACCGATCACGGCCACAGGCTGGCCGGCAACGGAGTCGAGGAGGGTTTTGAAGAGTGGAGAGAGCTTTGGGAAATACATGGCGGAAGAAAAGGGCTGAAAGACTGAAGGGCTAAAATACTTGGCGACGACCGCAGGCTGCTTTTTCAGCTCTTCAGTCTTTCGGTTTTTCAGCCTTTTCCTCCAGCTCGTCGAGAATGCCGAGGATGCGGTTGCCGCGCGCGGTGGAGGTGTCGAGCGCGAAGGTGAACTTGGGCATGTATTTGAGGATGATGCGGCGGCCGAGTTCCTGGCGAAGGTCTTTTTCCTTTTTGCGCAGCCAGCGGAGTTTTTGCCCGGCGAAATCGGGATCGCCCACCACGGAGACGTGCACGCGGCAGTCGCGCAAGTCGGGCGCGGTTGAAACGGCGCTGATGGTGATCGTCACCGCCTCGCTCTGATATCGCTTGCGAAGAATGTCGCTGAGTTCGCGCTGGATGAGTTCGTTGACGCGGAGTGTTCGGTTGGACATGGCGGGAAAAGCTGAAGGACTGAAGGGCTGAAAGGCTGAAGAAATGGCAGATGCTGAAGGCTGTTTTTCTTTCAGTCCTTCAGCTTTTCAGCCTTTCAGTCTTTTTCTCAGAGCGTCGCCCTGACTTTTTGAATTTCGAAGCACTCGATGACGTCGCCGATTTCGTAGGCGTTGTAGTCGCCGAGCTTGATGCCGCATTCGAGGCCGGCGCGCACTTCGTTGGCGTCGTCCTTGAAGCGTTTGAGCATTTCGATTTTGCCCTCGTGGGCGATTTTGTTGCCGCGGCGGAGGCGGGCTTGCGCGTTGCGGGTGATCTTGCCCTCGGTGACAAGGCAGCCGGCGACGAAGCCCTTCGCAAGCGGGAAGGTAGCGCGCACTTCGGCGGCGCCGAGTTTGACTTCCTTGAGATCGGGTTCGAGGAGGTCGGCCATCATTTCGCGCACGCGGTCTGCGAGTTCGTAGATGATGCCGAATGTTTCGATGCGAACCTTGTGGTGCTTGGCTAGCGGAGTGACGCCGTTTTCGAGCTTGGTGTTGAAGCCGATGATCGTGGCGGAGCCGGTGCTGGCCATGAGCACGTCGTTCTTGGAAATAAGGCCGACGTCGGTCGAGACGATTTCGAGCGCGACTTTGCTGGACTTGATGTTTTCGAGAACGCTGCGAACCGCCTCGGTGGAGCCGTAAACATCCGCCTTGATGATGATCTTGAGCGTCTTTTGTTGCGAGGCGGCGATGTTGGCGAAGAGCGCGTCGATGGAAGTTTCCTTGGGCGCGGCGGCTTGGGAGGTGGCCGCGAGCTTGGCGGCGTGCTGCGCATCCTCGGCAAGGCGCTCGGCCTCGCGGGCGTTCTTGACTGCCTTGAATGTGGCGCCGCTGTCGGGCGCGCCGGACCAGCCGATGACGCGCGCGGGCGTCGAGGGAGGCGCCTCCTTGATTGCGTTGCCGCGGTCGTCATACATGGCGCGGATTTTGGCCCATTGCTGGCCGCACACGATGGAGTCGCCGACCTTGAGCGTGCCGCGTTGCACGATGACGGTGGCGAGCGGCCCGCGGCCGACATCGATTTGGGATTCGATGATGACGCCGCTGGGATCGGCCTTCGGGTTGGCCTTGAGTTCGAGGACGTCGGACTGAAGGAGAATCATCTCCATGAGGTCGGATATGCCGGTGCCCTTGATTGCGGAAACGGGAACGGTGATTGTCTCGCCGCCCCAGTCTTCCGGGGCGATGCCGTGCTGCTGCATCTGGCCCTTGACTTGGTCGAGGTTGGCGCCTTTGACGTCCATTTTGTTGACGGCAACGATGATCGGCACCTTGGCATTTTGCGCGTGGGCGAGAGCCTCCTCGGTTTGCGGCTTGAAGCCGTCGTCGGCGGCAATGACGAGAATGGCGATGTCGGTGGCGTCGGCTCCGCGCGCGCGCATCTTGTTGAACGCGGCGTGGCCGGGCGTGTCGAGGAAGGTGATTTTGCGGCCGTTGTATTCGATCTGGTAGGCGCCGATGTGCTGCGTGATACCGCCGGCTTCGCCAGAGGCGACATGGGCCTTGCGAATGCTGTCGAGCAACGAGGTCTTGCCGTGGTCAACGTGACCGAGGATGCAGACGACGGGCGGGCGCGAGGCGAGGTTTTTCGGGTCGTCCTCGGCGGCGGCTTTTTTGGCGCGGGCTTTTTTTTCCTCGGCCTTGGCGGCTTGCTGCGAGGCGGCGTCGCCGCGGTGTTTGACCTCGAGGAGGTAGCCGTGTTTTTCGGCGACCTTGATGGCAACACCCTCGTCGATCGCCTGATTCATGGAGGCGAACACGCCCATGCCCATGAGCTCGGAGATGAGCTTGAAAGGTTTGAGGCCGAGCGCGGGCGCAAAATCGCGCACGATCACGGGCGGCTTGAGGCTGATTACTTTCAGCTCACCGTCACCGGCTTCGGTTGGCTGCGCGGGAGCTGTGGGCGCCGGGGCAATTGGAGGCGTGGTGCCGGGAATTGCGGGCGGCGGCTTCGGCGCGCTTGCGATCGGCGGCGGGGGCGGCGCGGAAACAGGACGCGGAGCTGGTGGCGGCGGCGCGGAAACCGGACGGGAAACCGGTGCCGAGGGCGGCGGCGGAGTCGGACGCGGAGCGGATTGCGCGGTCGAGGGCGCGGGGCGCACTCCGGGGGTTTGAGGAGGCGAAGGTGGAACCGCGGGCGCGGAGCGGACGGAAGGAATGCTCGAGGGACGCGGAGCGGCCGGCTTGGGCGCGGGAATTGCGGGCGGCGGCTTCGGCGCGGAAACGACGGGCGGCGGCGGCGGAACAGCCGGGGCGGCCTTGCAGGGTGCCGCGGGTTTTTCGACGGGAACGGCGGGACTCGGTGACGCCACGCCCCTGGCGGCATCCTCGGCGGCTTTTTTGGCACGAGCCGCCTCCTCTTTTTCGCGCGCGACATCGGCGGCGGATTTTACCGTGGGAATATGAACGGGCGCGGGCGCGGCCTCCGGCTCCGGCGCGGGGGGCGGTGGTTGCTCGACGGGCGCGGACGCCTTGTTCTTTTCCGCAAACTCCTCCACAATTGCCTCGGCGCTGATATTGTCGATGGTGCTGGAGACGCTTTTAACGTCAAATTTGCGCTCTTTCAGCATGGCCAACAATTCCTTGTTGTTCATGCCGATTTTTTTAGCGAGTTCGTGGATGCGGATACTCATTCAGGTAAGTGTTTGCTGCGCTGTGAATCTTAATCGTGTAGTGTTGGGTGGCGAGTGGCGCGGGACGCCGTGCGATGGATGGTGTGAGCGGGAAGCGCGGGGGGGGTTATTTCCGCAGCTTCGAGAGAATGCCGTTGGCCTCGTCGGCGGAGAAGCCGGCTTCGGTGAGGTCGTCGAGCTCGACGTCCTCGAGGACGGCGGGCGAGTTCATGCCGATGTTGACGAGGCGCTCCGAGATCGCGCGGTCAAGGCCGAGGCTCTTGATGAGCGACTGGATGGCGTCCTCGCGCGGGTCGGACGAGGCGGCCTTATATTCCTCGATGTCGAGTTTCCAGCCCACAAGGCGCGAGGTGAGGCGCGCGTTCTGCCCCTTGCGGCCGATGGCGATGGCGAGGTTTTCCGAGTCAACCTTAAGGGAGACACGGTGGTTTTTCTCGTCGAAGACCATGTCTCGGGGAACCGCGGGTTTGAGGGCCTCGATGATGAATTGTTGAGGATCGTCGTGGTGAGGAATGATGTCGATTTTCTCGCCGTTGAGCTCGCGAACGATGGTCTTCACGCGGGCGCCGCGGGCGCCGACGCACGCGCCGACGGGATCGACTTTCGGGTCGTTGGTGGAGACTGAGATTTTTGTGCGGTAGCCGGGCTCGCGCGCGAAGGACTCGATTTTCACGGTGCCGTCGGCGATTTCGGTGACCTCAAGCTCGAAGAGCCTGCGGACAAATTTCTGGCTGGCGCGGCTGAGAATGATCTCGGGGCCGCGCGGCGTGGATTCGATTTCGAGCAAGATGCAGCGCACGCGGTCGCCCGCCTGGTATTCCTCGCCGGGAACCTGTTCCTTGCTGGTGAGGAGCGCCTCGGCCTTGCCAAGATCGACAACGATGTCCCCGCGCTCCCTGCGGCGAACGGTGCCGGTGACGATGTTTCCGACCATGTCCTTGAAGTCGTCGTAAATGCGATCCTTCTCAAACTGGCGGAGTTTTTGCATGACGGTCTGGCGCGCGGTTTGCGCGGCGATGCGTCCGAGCATGGCGGGGTCGACTTCGCGCTCGATAATATCGCCGAGTTGCACGCCGGATTGGAGTGCCTGGGCTTTCTCGATGTGAATCTCGGTCTTCGGATTGCTTACGGAATCAACGACCTTGAGCAGCGCCCACGCCTTGAGCTTGCCGGATTTGGGATCGATTTCGATCTTGAGTTCCTGGCCCGCGTTGACGCCTTTCAGGGCGGCGGTTTTGATTGCGTTCACTATGGCGGCAATCATGTCGGCGCGCGGAATGGCCTTTTCTTTTTCCATGTATTCGAGGACGGCGAGGATTTCGTTGCTCATAGTGATGTTGTAAGGTGTTGGTGTGTGAGGAAAAAAAAAGCAGGCCAAGAGGCCCACCTTTGGTTTTCGCAAAGTGAACGTTTATATATGCGTGCGAAATTAACTATTGCGCGAAAGTCTTGTCAAGCCCTGCGCGGAAAGTGCGTGGCAATGGGGCAATGAAGGTGCGAATAACCGTGGCGGATATTTTTAAGAAAAAACCGCTTGCAAGTTTGCGCGGTGCAAGTCTTGCTGCGGGTTCTCTTGAATTTCGGGCCGTAGCGTAGCCTGGTAGCGCGCTTGCATGGGGTGCAAGAGGTCGAGAGTTCGAATCTCTCCGGCCCGACCATTTTACCAGAAAAGCCCTCTCCGCAAGGAGAGGGCTTTTTGTTGAGTGGATTGGTTTACTTGGGCTTACCCACGAATTGCGGACAGTGGCGAAGACGGGAAAGGGAGATCAGTTGTTAAGTTTTTCGAAGTCAACCGGGGAAAGGTATCCGAGTGAGGAGTGCAGGCGCCGGGGATTGTAAAACGCCTCAATCCACTCAAAGACCGTCGCACGGCCCTACGCCCGGCTCTTGAAGCGAGTGCGATAAACCTAAAAAGGAAAATGGGCGAGTAGAAGGAGAGCCGCGAGTGCGCGGGTTCTGGCTGGGGACGCGGAGAGTGACCGGAAGGCGTTTTGCTACCCACTGAGCAACAAGTGCGCGTCCGGCGGCAGGCCCGGCAGCCACTTACCGCCCAGCAAACGCCTCAATAACCGCGTCAGCAGCAGCGTCCAGCGTTGTTGCGCGCTCCATCGCTCCGTGATGGCGTTGATCTGCCTTAACTCCTTGCTAGAGCAATTCCTAATTAATTAGTCGCAAATGGAGTGAAAATAAGAGAAGTGATGGTGCATGAAATCATACAGCCAGGATTTGAGGGGACGGAT